>JBDKGB010000030.1:0-13342 GCA_039798485.1 Bacteroidota bacterium | reverse complement strand
CGCTTATTGAGGGAAACTGTGAATATGATTTAGGTCATTTTTTCTTCTCCTTGGGAATTCGATTTTTGTTTTATATTTTTACCCAAAATTAATTGTTAACTATGAAAAAGATTTACCTATTGGCAGGTGCTTTGGTTGGCGGATTTGCGTTGAATGCGCAGGTAGCTATTACGCAAAGTGTTGCTGCACAAAATGACAGAAATGACGTGCGTCCAGTGACGAAGAAAGTACAAAGCACTGAGAAAGTAGAAGGCCAACAATGGTGGGCAAACGGATTTGATCAGCTTTCTGATTGGAACCAAACTACAGGCGTAGGGCACATCTCAGGTGACTGGGCAATTGTGAACTCTTTGCCGTCGAACATTACGTCACAACAAGCTGGATACGGATGGCCTGCAACATTTTCGAATGCTTCCGGGAACTTCGCATTGATCAATTCAGATGCAGCAGGTGACGGACAAAGCCAAGATGCTTACTTCGAATTTACAGGAAACATCGATCTTTCAGGAGCAGTGAATGCACCTATGTACTTGACATTCGCTGAGTACTACCGTCATTATTATGACCAAAACTATGTTGAGGTTTCTAACGATGGTGGAGCTACATGGACAATTTTCCAAGTAAATCCTGATACAGAAGTTCCTGTAAACACGAACTGTGTACCAAACGAAGTTGAAACTGTAAACATCACACCTGCAAAAGGTACTGGTCCTTGGACAAACCAAGTGAAAATCCGTTTCCACTACGTTGGAACATGGGATTGGTTCTGGGGTGTTGACGACGTGAAAATCGTTGAGGCATGGAACAATGACATCAAAGTTACGAACTGGTACCAAGCAACGGATATCGCTACAACATGGGGTGTTGATTACTACCACATTCCTGCATCACAGTCGTCTTTCCCAGGATTGACTTTCGGAGCGAAAGCAAACAACAATGGTGGAGCTAACCAAGCAGCTGTAACATTGAATGCTACGGCAACAGGTGGATACACAGGAACAAGCGCTGCAGTTGCTATCGCTGCAACGGCAACAGATACACTTTCGATTGCTACACCATACATTCCATCAGGATTGGGTACAAAAACAATCAACTTGACAACAGGAATTGGTGCAGGAACAGATGCTGATTTGACAAACAACCAAACGTCAATGGATGTATTCGTAACAAACTACGAGTACTCTCGTGACAACAATATCGCGTCAGGTTCAATCAGTAACGTATCTTCACAGCCGGGACAAGCTCTTGAAATCGGAAACGAAATGGAGATCTTCAACAACATGACTGTAACAAACGTTAAATTGCGTTTGGCAACTCAAGGTTCTGCTGCAGTAGGAAGTGAGTACTTGGCGAAAATCTACTTGTTGGATCAAGCTGCTGGTACATACAACTACCTTGCTGAAACAAACATTTCTACAGTCTTGAACACTACTGCTGCATGGGTTAATCTTCCTATTAGTGGTGGACCTGTTACATTGAATGCTGGTGATATCGTTTTGGTAACAGCTTGTCACTTCGGTGGAGCAACTGAAGTTCGTTTCGCTTACGCACAAAACACGTACGAGCAGTCTGTCATTGGATACCTTGCTGATGCATCTTTGTTCAGCCTTACTTCTCCAAATGCCATTATGATTCGTTTGAGTGATGACCCATCTGGATCAGTTACTGAAGTTGAAAACACAGTAGGAATGAATGTATATCCAAACCCTGCAAACAACCAAGCTACTGTTACGTTTGATGTAAACAACGCAGCAATGGCTTCTGTAAATGTTACTGACCTTACAGGTAAAGTAGTTTACACAACAGCATTGGGTTCTGTAAACGGAGCACAAAAAGTTAACGTAAACACTGAGTCTTTGACAAACGGTGTTTACATGGTTAATGTGATCGTTGATGGTTCAGTTTCTACTCAGAAATTGATCGTTCGCAAATAATTCGTTCTTTATTGAACAGAAAAGGGTTCGCTTCGGCGGACCTTTTTTTTTGTCCGAATGTGTATCTTTGCCCCACAAAATAAAATAGAAACTGCGCATGAAAGCATATGTATTTCCCGGTCAGGGAGCACAATTTTCCGGAATGGGAAAAGACCTTTATGAAAATTCTCCGCTTGCGAAAGATTTGTTCTTGCAAGCAAATGACATTCTTGGATTCAACATTACAGATGTGATGTTTGAAGGAACGGATGAGGAGTTGAAGCAAACGAAAGTGACGCAACCTGCCATCTTCCTGCATTCAACAATCCTTGCAGCGTGCCTTGGAGATTCTTTTCGCCCAGACATGGTTGCTGGACATTCTTTGGGAGAATTCTCAGCCTTGGTAGCGAATAGAACATTGCGTTTTGAGGATGGATTGAAACTGGTGTACCAACGTGCATTGGCCATGCAAAAGGCTTGCGAAAAAGAACCGTCTACCATGGCAGCCATTCTTGGTTTGGAGGATCATATCGTGGAAGAAATCTGCGCAACGATCGACGGTATAGTCGTGCCTGCAAATTACAACTGCCCAGGACAATTGGTAATTTCTGGAGCCATTCCAGCGGTAGAAAAGGCTTGTGAAAAATTGACTGAAGCTGGAGCAAAACGTGCTTTACTTCTTCCTGTTGGTGGTGCTTTTCACTCGCCTTTGATGGAGCCTGCACGCGAAGAACTCGCTGCGGCGATTCAAGAAACAACATTTGGAACACCAGTGTGTGCTGTATATCAAAATGTGAACGCGAAAGCTGTTCTTGATCCCTCAGACATTAAAGCCAATTTGGTTTCTCAATTGACAGGCGCCGTTCGTTGGACGCAAATCATGAATGCAATGATTGCTGACGGTGCAACCGAAGTCATCGAGGTGGGACCAGGGAAAGTACTTCAGGGATTGTTCAAAAAGGTAGATCGTGCCTTCCCTTGTTCGAGCGCTGAACTCTAAGAAAATTAGAAGAAAAATGGAATCCCCAGAGAAATTTGGGGATTTTTTTATGGAATTCTGTGAAGCAGTTCATCCTTCTGAAAAGCTAAATCAAAAAGCCATGAAAAAACTAATCGCAATCGCAATGTTGCTCGCAGGAAGCAGCGCATTCGGACAAGGAGCTCTCGGAGACATCGTAGGAACAGTCGTTGATTTTAAAACCCAACAAAACCTGTATGGCGTGCGCGCATGGGTAGAGGAAGGTGATCGCAAATATGGCGCTGTTACAGATCCAGATGGTCGATTTAGAATCAGTGGTGTACCTGCGGGTAGATACATGGTGTCGTTCATTTCACAAGGCGACACGATGTTGAGAGCCATCGAAGCGAATATTCCTATGGATGGATTCGCAAACATCGGCACAGTGAAGTTTACCACATCCATTCAGGTGTTGGATGTCGTCAACATTTCTGCCAAAGGAGACATGAAACTTGTGTACGGTTCATTGCCGATCAAGGAGCTTACATCTGAGGAAATCGCACAATCACCAAGTAAGTTTGATGCCAAAGGATTGGTACTCTCGATGTCGTCTGAGGCGCGTATGTCAGAAGATGGTGAGTTGATGTTTCGTGGTTCAAGAAAGGGAGACATGATTTTCATGCTCGATGGTGTCAAAGGAAATGAGATGATGAATGTCCCAAGTTGTGCCATTGGTCGAATGATGGTGTATACAGGAGGAATTCCTGCCAAATATGGCGATACCTTGGGTGGCGTCGTTGTGATGGAAACAAAAAGTTATTTCGACTTGTACCGAGCTTGGGAGGCAGAGCAACTGCGTCTTGGCAATAACTAAATCGACATATTAAGAAGAGAAAATCCCAGTTTAAGCTGGGATTTTTTTATTCGTTTATTTCTGAAAATACTGTGGACTCTTGGATTCGGCATCCTTCAAGAAATTCTTTAATTCTTGCTCGTTTTCTGCCTTCAACACCATCAGCATGTGATCGGATTCAACGACAATGTAACCATCCAAGCCGTCCAATACGACCAATTTGTCATTTGGGACATTCACAATACAATTGTCCGAATTGTAGAGGTGCGTGTTGTTGCCAATCACGGCGTTGTTGCGTGCATCTTTGGATAAATGTCCGCCCAAACTTCCCCACGTGCCTAAGTCGCTCCAATCAAAATCGGATAGCACTACATCCACATTGTCCGCATGCTCCATGATCGCGTAATCAATGGAGATGTCCTCACAACGTTCAAAGCATTCGTTTACGCGCTCCTGCTCAATGATGCTGTTGTAGAATGACAAATCATCCGCGAATAGCGCATGCAAAGCAGGCTGATGTTGGTACAAGGCATTCAATACAGTCGACGATTTCCAAATAAAAATCCCTGAGTTCCAGCAAAAATTTCCGCTGCGCAAAAATTCTTCGGCCGTTAAAAGATCAGGTTTTTCTCGGAATTGTTTCACTTCCGTAACCTGTCCAGCTTGTAGGTCCTCGTCAGAAGAATATTCGATATAGCCATACCCGGTATCAGGGCGTGTAGGGCGAATTCCCAAAGTCACCAAGCGGTTGTTTTCGGCTTGACGAATGGCAGAATTGATAATTTCTGTAAAGCGCTGTTGATTGATGATCAAGTGATCTGCTGGTGAAATCACCATCGTCGCATTTGGATTCAATGCATGGATTTTAGCGGCAGCATATGCAATGCATGGCGCTGTATTCTTGCGCTTTGGTTCTGTTAAAATCTGATTCATCGACATCTCAGGCAACTGTTCCTTCACAAGCGCGGCATAGGATGCGTTGGTCACGACATAAATATTTTCTGCAGGTGCAATGTGCAACAAGCGCTCATAGGTCATTTGAATAAGGGATTTTCCAATGCCCAATACATCCAAGAATTGTTTTGGTTTTTGAGGGGTTGACATCGGCCAAAATCGGCTCCCAACGCCACCGGCCATAATCACACAATAATTGTCTTTCATAGTATCGTTTAATCGTTCAATGGAATGACTTGTGCCAAGCTATTCACGAGGTAAGACCGTTTAGATTTCACCTCCTGACAGATGTAGCGTTTTCGTCGGAGATCACCTTTCACGAAATGCTTTCCATTCAGTGCAAAGGTAGAATTTTTTGGCAAGTGCTCTAAAATGATCACACCTTCCTTCGGCTTGTCATAGTTGAGTAATACGCGTGAAAGCCCATGATCAGAGCACGATGAGGCTTTTGTACGGACCAGAGAATTCATTAGCGCTTTCCGAATATCTTCAGGCAATTCAGGAGAATCAATCAAAGGCAAGAGGAGTTGTCTATACGCAGATTTCCACTCATTTCCGTGAGGTGAAACGCGGTTGCCAAAGGTGTTGAAGGTGTGTAAATGCGCAAATTCATGCACGGTTGTTATGAGAAAAGAATACGGATTGAGATCGCCATTTACAGTAATGATGTGCTTCTCGCCATTCATTCCAGCGCGAAAATCTCCGAGCTTGGTGGCGCGTCCAGGTACAATTTTGAACCGAACATTGGACGCTTGAAAAAGTGTGACAACATACGCAACAAATGCTTCGGGAAGGTATTTCCTCAAGGCATCAGCGACCTGTACTTTTGACCGAATCGGACCTTTTTTCATTGCCTCAAATGTACATGTTTTGTTGGCTTTTTGTGGAGAAAGTTTTAAGTGTATCGCTGTGAATACTGGAAAATAAACTTAAATTAGCTGCCAATGAAAGTGATCTCAAATATCGGCAAGTACATACTGATGATGTTCGTCGTATTTTCGCGTCCTGAGAAATTTCATATTTTCAGAAAACGTCTGTTTGAAGAGATTCAAGGAATTGGAATCAATTCCATTCCCATTGTTGCGCTGATGTCAACTTTCATGGGAGCAGTTATTGCCTTGCAGACGGCATCCAACATGGATAACCCACTATTGCCTGATTACACGATTGGTTACATTACACAATCAAGTACAATCTTGGAATTCTCTCCAACAATCATTTCACTCATTTTGGCCGGAAAAGTTGGGTCGAACGTAGCTTCTGAGATTGGAACAATGCGTGTGACAGAACAGATTGATGCCCTGGAGATTATGGGGGTAAACTCCTTGACGTTTCTGGTTTTACCAAAGGTGACGGCAGCCATATTGTTCTTTCCAATTTTGGTCATTTTTTCCATGGCACTGTCGCTCATTGGTGGCTGGGCTGTTTTGGTAACTAGTGACTTGGCAACGACGCAAGTTTATGTTCTCGGAATACGCTCGTTCTTTGAAGTGTACAATGTGGTCTATGCCCTAACGAAAACCATCGTATTTGGATTCCTAATCGTCTCCATTGCATCGTTCTACGGCTACTATACGAAAGGTGGAGCACTCGATGTAGGTAAAGCCTCCACCCAAGCGGTGGTGAGCGCAAGTATAGCCATTCTTATCGCCAATTTCGTTCTCACTCAAATCATGTTGCTATGATCGATGTCATTGGGATAAATAAATCATTCGGCACAAACCAGGTGCTCTTTGACATCAATGCACGCTTTGAAAAAGGAAAGGTGAATTTGATCATCGGTCAGTCGGGTCACGGAAAATCTGTGATGGCGAAATGCATTGTTGGCTTGCACGAAATCGATAGCGGGCAGGTCTTGTTTGATGGGCGTAATTTCTCTGAAATGGATCGCCTCGGTCGTAAGGAAATCCGCAAGGAAATCGGAATGCTCTTTCAAGGGTCAGCACTTTTTGATTCCATGACTGTAGAGGAAAATGTGATGTTCCCTTTGTCGATGTTTACAAACATGACCAAAAAGGAAATGCAGGACCGTGCAGACTTTTGCCTCGAACGCGTAAATCTTTCCGGTAAAAATAAATTGTTCCCTTCAGAATGTAGTGGAGGTATGCAAAAACGTATTGGTATTGCCCGAGCAATTGCGATGAATCCGAAGTACCTTTTTTGTGATGAGCCAAACTCAGGGCTTGATCCAAAGACGTCGATCGTGATCGACAACCTGATCCGTGAAATCACTTATGAATACGACATCACAACAGTAGTGATTACGCACGACATGAATAGCGTTATCGAAATTGGTGATACCATTTTGTTCATGTACCAAGGAAAAGGATGGTGGAAAGGCGACAGCAAATCAATCATCACTACTGAGGATGAACAAGTGCTTGGATTTGTCTATGCTTCAGAGTTCATGAAGGAGATCCGTCAGACGATGCAGTCATCGCGTAAGTAGGATTCGCCTCACTTAAAAATACGCCACATACCCAAAGTGAATTTTTCCATTGTTCAATTTCAGCGGGTTGTTCATTTGTTTTCCTAAACCGTAAGACACTGCAAAGATGCCTGCACGAGTTCCGAACGAAAGTCCAAACCCGAACCCAAAAGGTGCGTCTTTGTAATAGGTTGTAGATCTGTTTTCGTAGATCGCCTGATCAAAAAAGGCAAATACATTGGAATTCTTATCGAGTAAATAACGGTATTCTACAGACACGATTGAACGGGTAGTCGCATACAATTCTTCTTCATTGAATCCACGCAAGGACTGTTGTCCGCCAAAACGAAACACCTCATTTTGGAAGATTTCATCGGCATAATAAAATTCTGATACGGTATTGAGATGCAGCACATGCCGTTTGGCTAATGGGATGAACCACTCCGCACTAAAATTCCCACGAAACGCGGTAGATTTCACAACGTCAGCACTGTCGTTCAATACGCTTTTTCTTCCGCCAACCGCCCCTTCAAAGCTGAAGGCAAATCCGCGAGAAGGATTTGGGATATAATCGACCTTACGCCGAGAAATTGAAGCGCCATAGTTGTTGTTCTGCAAGGAAGAAAGATCAGAAAAATTCGGATTTCCACTACTCCCTCCAAGTAATGATGAAGTGGCATTTTGATAAAAGACTTTGAATGTGCTTCCATTTCGCAGCATGTATTGAATGCCGAGAAGTGCTTTGATTTCTAAAAAAGAGGAGTCGCGTTTGTAGAGTTGAAAGCGCAAGTCTGTTCCAATGGGCGTGGAGAACAGAAAGGGCAGATTGAGGCGAATGGAAATGGCTTGTGTCTTTGGACGGATACTTCGCCAATTCAATGCAAGAAGTTCACCTCGTTTGAGTGCGTTTAAGAGCTTTAAATCTAAATCCCCAGTTACACCAACCCTACCAGACAAAGGATCGGGCTGCAGTCCTAAAACACCGTTCACCGAGCTTAGAGGTTCTGTTTTTAGATAGAGAAATAGTTCTGCTCCTTCTTTCGTAAAAAACACCGCCGAAGGTTTGATGGTTTTGATGTAGGGAACTTGTTCTATTTTTCGGTCAAGATCACTGACCAAGGCATCATTGAAAAGATCACCAATGTGAATGCCAATCAAGTTGGAAATGAATTTCGCTGAAATGGAACTGTCGCCTTTGATGTGAATGTCTTTCCAGGTCATCTGCGGTCCACGTTGAACGAGCAGCTGCGCATCGAGTTTTTCATTTTCCAGGGAAACCGTGTGTAGCGACACCCGGGCAAATGGATAACCTGCAGCCATGACTTCGGATTGAATGGACTGCATCACCGTCGTAATTTCGGCAGGGGTAAAGGGAAGTTTAACAATGCTTCGCTCTCGAAGTGCCGTGTTTTTTATGTAGCGTCGATCTTCTGAAGAAACATGAAGTGTGGCTTCCTGAAATTTAATCCCCAGATGAAATAGCACCTTCGCACGTTTGCTTTGGAACACAAGGCTATCGAAGGAGGCAAGCAAATATCCTTTAGAGATAGCTGTTTGCTGAAATTGATTGAGGTAGTTCAGTAATGAAAGGCTGTCCTTAAAAGCTGATTTGGGATTTTTACTGATCTTGGTGTAATCGCTTCCCGTCCATGTCAATTGCCAAGCTTCTTGCCCAAACGCAATGGTGTGCAAGAGAAAAATGACAAAAAACAACTTTTTTTTCATGTCGGTTGTAACCTTGAAAGATGATTTGCGTATTAAATGGCAAATGTGAATAATTATTTTGCAGAAAGCGCTTAAAATATTTTATTTTCGCATTTCACAACAAACAAAGCAACTACAAACAAACTAAAACAGTAACCATGAAAAAATTGATGACTTTGACGCTTGCAGGAATGGTATTAACGTTGGTATTGGCAGCGTGTAAATCAACAAGCGGTCATGGTTGCGATGCATACGGTAAACTGGATCAGACGACAAACACTGATCTTGCAAGTAAGTAATCGTTTCCACAAGAAATAAAAAAGGGTGCCGTTAAGCACCCTTTTTTTATGTTGAATAATGTCGATTTATTTGTTCACTACGGAAACATCATAGGTAACAGAGTACGAAGCCGGGAACGCTGGAACCAAAACATAGTTTTCAGTCAACCATTCTTGCTCGCAATTCCCACATTGTGTTGCTACGATTTTATAGATTACAGATTGTGATGCGGCATCCACAGTAACTGTGCGTTCAAATGACGCATTGCATTTTGTTTTGATTGGGTAGCAAAGCACATTGTATTGGCTATAATCAACAGGGGCCTTTCCTGCACCGTTGATTCCTACCTCAATGCGATCAGCATAAGGATGGTTTGCATTGATGTTGTAGTTTCCACCCATGCTTGGCGTCATATTCCCACTATTTGGGTAGAAAATGACATTTTTGATGATTAATCCACCGTCAATTGTTTCTTTACTGATCACGCATTTTTTGTTGCACGAAGAGAGAAATGTGATAACGAACAATAGGGAAAAGACCAAAAAAGATGTGCTGCGTAGCATAGTTGTAGTATTTAATGGATAGAATTTGCTGGTAAATATAAACCTTTTTTTAAAATTTCTATTTCTTTCGCAACACGAAATTTTGACCAAGGTACACGCGACGCACCTGCTCATCCGCCGCCAATTCTTCTGCTGTTCCGGATTTCAGGATGCTCCCTTCGAAAAGTAAATATGCCCTATCGGTGATAGAAAGTGTTTCTTGAACATTGTGGTCCGTAATGAGTATCCCAATATTGCGCTTTCGAAGTTCGGAAACTATGCTCTGAATGTCTTCAACCGCAATTGGATCCACACCTGCAAAGGGTTCATCGAGCAACACAAATTTCGGATTTGTCGCCAGGGCGCGCGCAATCTCTGTCCGTCGTTTCTCACCTCCCGACAAACGGTTGCCCAAATTTTTTCGGACGTGGGTGAGGTGAAATTCCTCCAACAAGGTTTCAAGTTTTTCTTTGCGCTGAACCTTCGTCATGTCGGTCATTTCCAAAATGGCCATGATGTTATCCTCAACACTTAGCTTTCGGAAAACAGAAACTTCTTGTGGTAAATAACCAATCCCAAGCTGCGAACGACGGTACATCGGAAAGTGAGTGATGTCAGTGTCGTCCAAGGAAACGGAACCTGAGTCTGGTTTCACCAAGCCAACAATCATGTAAAATGACGTCGTTTTTCCTGCACCATTTGGTCCAAGCAGTCCTACGATTTCACCTTGATTCACTTCAATCGAAACGCCTTTTACGACATCACGGCCCTTGTAGGTTTTACAAATATTGTTGGTATGTAACTTCACGGTGTAAAGTTAAAAATTAAATGACCATCGCGCACGCACCCCAAATGGACTCATCCCAGGGTCGAGGTGAGTTGCTCTATACACCAAATCGACTCGGAAAAACTGAAAAATATTTTCAATACCAATGGCTGCTTCAACATACGGTACTGACCCAAATTTCTTGGTGAAGGTCGGCAATAACATTTCTGCCGAATGCCGATCCGAAATGGCACCATAGGTAAATCTGCTCGACGTGACCAAGCGCCATTTCAATTTCTTAACCAGTGGAATTCGGTCAAAAAACAAGCCCTCCCAATGATTTTCTATAAACCCGCCAACGTAACGATCGGAAATGAATTCAAAGAAATTTAACTTGTTGAAGGCGTTGCTTTGTAGCCAATACGACTGACTTCCTTCGTGGACTTTCAGGAAAGGGTAGGCTGCAGTACCAAAGATATATCCTGCATTGATTCCATAGCGAATGCGTCCAAGGAAACCAATAGGACGGTCATGTTCCATTTGGAATTCTATTTTCTGGTAATTGTAGTCGCTACCAAACAGTCCTTTCACGCCAATGATGGCTTGCAACGAGATAATGGGAAACCACGACCCCATTGACACACGGTCAAAGGATCCACCAATAAACTCCTCATTTTTGGCCCACCTTAAACGGGCAGTAAATTCTGAGGTGCGAATGCTTTCAATGGTCTCGGGAAGATTCGTCGTTTGGTTGATGCGAATGTAGTTGGCGATGCCTTTTGGCGTAAATTCTTTCCATTCAAAACCTCCATAAAGGACAAAATCTTTCTTAATGTCCTTTTCAAGATTGATCCCAACTTTTTGAACAAAAGTCAGCTTATCATAAGGGCCTGTTCGGAATATGGTTCCAAAAGAGGACCCCAAAGCGGCAGCCGTTGGTGAAGCACCTATTTGTTCGAGGTCGTAGTTGTAATAGGCAACCAACATACCTCGTTTTTTCGGTGTGATGTTATAGCGAACGGTTGCCCCGTATTTGAAGCGCTGATCCCCAAATCCATAGGCAACGCGACCCCCAAGTTCTAAGCGCCTTGAAAAGGCATTCGATGTCCGCAAGGCTAGTCCCGTTCGTACTTTTTCAACTGGATTTCCGCTGATCAGTGCCATTGCATTCCCAAATTCCAATTTTTTATAAGGATAATATCCCGTTGATGCGAAGTAGGCCAATTTTTTCAGGTTTCGGAAATAGGGCGTCTCATTGAGAGAATCAATCATTTCAATGATTCCAGATTCTTGCGTGTTCAATGCCGTGTGGCGGTGTGTTTCCCAAAATGCTTCATCCCTTAGCTTTGCGCTGTCGGCGAGCTCCACGGTAAAGTCCGTATTGTAAAATTCCTCCGGATGCTTTTCGTTGATTTTAAAATTCCGCCTGCTCGATGTTTTTCGCGCATAAACACCGTATAACCCTGTATTTCTTGTCAGTTTTAGATCTAAAATCAGTTTTTCATTGGTCAACATCCAAACTTCCTTTTCAACTTGATTGAAGTCCTGCTCGAAGAATAAACCTTGCACGAAATTTACGTTTGCATCCAACGAGATGGTCGCTTTTATGTTTTTTACAGCATAGGTGGTATCATGAATCCACATCTCTCCTTGAAATGTTAGGTCACCATCTCGCTTGGGTACAAAGCGAAGTTTATAGCACCAATACTGATCGATGTATGCAGAATCTTCTAGAAAGAATTTGTAGAAATTGCGCGCATTGTCTGCTGCAGGACTAACAAACGATCTGTTGAACATAATGATGATGTTGTCATAGATGTTGAAGTCGAGGTACATGTCCCCAAGTAACTGATTGATTTGAAGGTTGTCAATTCCTGTTACGCGAGTTCCATGCACATATTCCCGCTTGCTCTTTGGATTCTTACGAAAATAAAAATCTGACACTGTTTCAGACAACAACATCGGAAGGTAGGTATCGCCTGCTTCGGTTGAATCCAAATAGTCGAGCACCAAATCAAGACGGTTCACAATGTCTCGTTTCGTGAAATTCTCCCCTATATTGTTGGCGTCGAATTGAATCTTATTGTACAACTCATATTCATAAGCGCTGAGCTTTTCTTTGTTGTTGGTTGGTTTATTGGCAATGACACGTTTGTGAAGCCGGGTGGATGGCAATTCATCGGGCGCGCGCGCAACCACTTCCTCGATGTCTGCTGTGAGAATCGGCAGTACAACGGATATTTCCTGTTCCACATCCCTTTTAACTTTCTTGGTAACACTGAGGTACCCCGAGAATACAAACCGCAACGAGTCTGTGGCATAATAGGTTTCTAAACTATAATGCCCAGTACTATCCGTGAATGTTCCAATTTTTGAATCGAGAAAGAACACCTTTACAAAGGACATAGGTTCACCAGTAAGTTGATCGGTCACAATTCCTTGTACTTTGGTCTGCTGCGCAAGAATCATCTGCACAGGAAGAAAGAAAAGGACCAGCAACAGTCGGTAGTTCATCGTGTCGAAAATAGGGAATTTTGTCGTTTACCTATTTAGGATACTTCCTTCTTTTTGCGATTTTTTTCGACACGAACGGCGGCAAAAATCCCAATTTCATAGAGAATCATGATCGGAATGGATACGATGATTTGAGAAATCAAGTCAGGAGGTGTGATGGCCGCAGCAATAATCAGTACAACGATGATGGCATGCTTGCGGTATTTCCTTAGAAATTCAGGTGTGATTACCCCCAACTTAGTAAAAATATAGGTAACGACGGGAAGAAGAAACAAGACACCCGACCAAAACACCGTCGATAGGATGGTGCTCATGTAAGAGCTAATGGTGAATTTATTTTCAATTTGATCTGTAATTTGGTAGGAACCAAAAAATTGCACGGTCAATGGTGCAACGACGAAATAACCAAAAAGAATTCCCAAGAAAAATAG
>JBDKGB010000029.1:0-22384 GCA_039798485.1 Bacteroidota bacterium | reverse complement strand
CTAACCACGCCAATTGCACCCAACGACACACGTGAAGGCCGCGCCTTGAATCGTCGTGTGGAATTTAAGTTTTTTGGGGAGATTGAGCTCTGAGAGCATTTAGAATGAAGGATTAAGAATTTGAGATTTGATTGCTGCGCAAATCTAGAATTTGATTACTTCGTAAATTCATAATTCGGTTGCTACGCAAATTGCCAAGGCAGCAAATCGCGAAGCGTCAAATTCATAATTCCAAAGCTACATCTCCTTCATCAGAAGATTTAGGTAAATGTACTGATCGCGTGTGTTGCGTATGTGATGTAAGAAATACTCCTTGCGTTTTCTTGCGATGAACTTTTTCCTTGAGATTCCAAAGGTGAGAACCCCCAGAAACCTCACACCAAAAGAGCATTTCGGCTGAAAATCTGGATCAATTTTGTGGATGTCGTTCACCAACAGCAACAACTCATCACTCAATTGCATCTCAATTAAAAAGTGACGAATCTCCTCTGAATAATGGGCAAAACGTGTTACGGCATCATGATCAGCAGCAGCTGACTTCAAGAGTTTATCTGCCTGAAATTTTATATCCGTAAGTTGTTTAAAGAGATCGTCGATGCGCACAGCTTCGTGTTAAGTTGCACAAAATTAGCACATTTATTTAATTACGGGAGGTAGATCTTTCGTTTCCGCCGCTGGAACAAAACGCAGAGAACTGGTATTCACACAATGGCGGGTATCTTTATCCGTAAAGCCCTCTCCTGTAAATACATGTCCCAAATGTCCGCGGCAATTTCCACAAATGATCTCCGTGCGCATACCATCCGCGTCGGGAATACGGATTACTGATCCATCAATTTCATCGTCAAAACTAGGCCATCCGCAATGTGATTCAAATTTGTCATCCGACGCATAGAGTGGATTGTTGCATCGACGACAAATATAAAGTCCCTTGTCTTTCTTATCGTAATAGGTACCTGTAAAGGCACGATCCGTCGCTTTTTCAAGAAGAACTTTTTCCTCTTGAGGTGTTAGCGAGTTGTACTTTTGGGTAGTGTCGCGCGGCGCTGTGCGAGCTGATCCAGGTACTTGTTTCGTCTGAGCCGTGCAAGAAAACAAAGTTCCAAGAACAAATAGAAGTGTGAAAGGCTTAATCATGTCAGTTCGATTTTACAAAAGCATAACGCACGAAAGCAGGATTTGATCGCGGACAACTCAAAAAAAATGTTAATCCTCTGTTGAAAGTGTTTCGATAAAATCTTGAATAGCCTGATAAGCCAAGGCCAACTGTGCATTGCTAATGCAATATGGAGGATTTAAAAACACGACATTACCGCAAGGTCGAATAAGCAAACCACGCTCAAGAAAATAGGCATAGGCCAAATCCCGAATGTTTGAAAAATAAGCTTGTCCAGAAGGATCTTTCAATTCAATCGCTAAAATAGTCCCCTGCTGTCGGGCTTCTAAAACACCTGGATGGGCACTTATTCGCTCGACAAACAACGAATGCTGTTCTGCAATGCGAGCCATATTGTCAAAGGTTGCTTGTTGTTCGAACAGATCCAAATTGGCTAGAGCAGCCGCACAACAAAGTGGATTTCCGGTAAATGAGTGCCCATGAAGGAGTGCTTTTACTTTTTCCTCCGATAAAAAGGCCTCGTAGATTTCGTCTGTTGCTACAGTCAACCCTAAGGGAAGTACCCCTCCTGTCAAACCTTTTGAAAGACAAACGATGTCTGGTTTTTCGGCACAATGGTCGAGTGCGAAGAGTGTCCCTGTCCTACCCCATCCTGTCATCACCTCATCGAAAATAACTTTGACACCATGCTTTCTTGCAAGGGCTGTCAATTGATCCAAAAATACAGCTGAATACATGCGCATTCCCGCTGAACCTTGCACCAAAGGCTCGACAATGAGTGCTGCAAATTCATTCGTTGCGAAAAGCGCTTCTGCCTGATCAAGCAATTGGTTATGGTTTGATTCTATCGGAAAATCCAGAAAATCGACATCAAAGAAAAACTGTTCAAAAGGAGAATTAAAATAATCGCGTTGTCCAACAGACATTGCACCAAACGTGTCGCCATGGTATGCGCCATCCAACGCAAGAATCCGACGTCGAGGAATACCTTGATTGAACCAGTATTGAAATACCATTTTTAAAGCGACCTCAACAGATGTGGATCCATCGTCAGAAAAAAATACGCGGGTTAACTTGGGAGGCAGAATGGCAACCATGCGCTCAGCCAATTCAACCGCAGATGAATGGGTTACTCCAGCAAAAATGATGTGGTCTAAGGTTTCCAACTGCTTGGTGATTGTCTTGGTGATGTGCTCGTTTCCGTGCCCGTGCACATTGACCCACCACGATGAATTGCAATCGATGTATTCACGACCATCTTCGGTGTAAAGCACCGCATCTTTGGCGCGAACAATAGGCAATGGCGCTGGGGCAGTTTGCATTTGTGTAAATGGATGCCATACAAATTGCCCATCGCGTTTGAGGATTTCGCTCATAAAACAATTTGTTTTAACGTTGGAGCGATAATCAGGGCTTGCTCTTGAACAAATTGCTGATTCACTTCATCAACAATTGGAATTCGCGCAATAAAACGAATCCCAGTTTTCTGTAAAATAATCGTCTCCGTCGCTACATTTTCATCACCTACAAATACAATCCCTGCCACGTTGATTTTTCGAGATTTCAGGAGCTCGAATGTCAGCAGCGTATGATTTATACTTCCCAAATAATGTCGAGAAACGACGATAACTGGCAATTTCCACTGCTCCATAAGATCCGCAAATACCAATCCCTGATAGTTAAACGGAACCATAACTCCACCCGCACCTTCAATCAAAAGTGGCCGATTCGTTGTAGGAAGAGTAAAATCATTAGGGGAAATTATAAGCTGATCAATGTTCGCAGCATGGTGAGGAGAAGCGGGGACCGTCAAGCGATAGCGTTCAGGTAAACACAAAATCCCTTGAGTTAACTTTCCCACCTTCATGGTATCGCTATTGTCCAAATCGCCCGCTTGAACAGGTTTCCAGTAGTCATAGCCCAAGGCCTGAGCCACAATTGCACTGACAACTGTTTTTCCGACATCCGTGCCGATGCCTGTCATGACTAAACCCTTGGTTTCCATGGGTACTATTGTTATGAACGCAACTGAGCGCCCAACTGTGATTCCAATTCTTTTCTAATTTTTTCCATCACTGCATCCACAGCCTCATCGCGCAAGGTATTTTCTGTGTCTTGGAAAACAAAAGATACAGCGTACGATTTCTTTCCTTCCTCAAGATTTTTGCCTTCGTACACATCGAAAAGCCCTACTTCGCGCAAGATTTTACGGTCGCACGCTTTTGCAGCACGTTCTATTTCTGAAAAGCTCACCGACTTATCCAACAACAAGGAAAAATCACGGCGCGTCGCAAATGTTTTCGGCAACTCGTTGGAGCGAATCTTCACATTCTTAACATGTTCCATGAGCACATCCCAATCGAGATCTGCAACGAAAACATCTTGCTTTAGTCCAAAGTGTTTTTTTGTTGCACTTCCAATCCAACCCATTTGTCCCACTTTCGACTTGAGCAATGACATTTCTGTGCCCTCCTCCAAGACGGAAGTCTTCCATTCGGCATAATTCAAGAACCCTTGCAAACCGAGGCGTGCAAAGATGCTTTCCACAACACCCTTCAAGGTGTAAAAGTTGACTGCATCCGAAGATGAATTCCATGATTCAGCATTTTTTCTTCCCGTTAATGCGAGAATCAAACGTTTGCTTTCCACATAGCGTTCACCGTATTTATGGTAGGTTGTCCCAAATTCAAAGCACTTTAAATCTGGATGTTGTCTATTTTGATTGTGACGCACCCCCTCAAGAATCCCAAAAAGCATACTTTGGCGCATGACATCGAGTTCTTGACTGAGTGGATTTAACATTTCCACATTGTTTTCTGTGCGCAGGGCCTCATTTCCGAGTGTTGCCACATAGGTTGAACTGGTCAACGAGTTGTTCATTACCTCAAAAAATCCTTTTCCAACTAGCATTTCAGACAAAGTAAAACGGTAGTGGTCCACATCTGGTTTACGCGATGTTCCGATCGAGGAATTCAGTTTCTCAGGAAGAGGCACATTATTGAACCCATAAATGCGCAGTACTTCTTCAATGACATCTGCCTCACGAAGCACATCAACACGGTATGCTGGCACTTCGAGCACCGCAGTTTCACCACTTTCAGAAATCACCTTAATGTCCAAAGAGGCCAAGATATGTTTCACTCCCTCACGGTCTATTTCTGTTCCGATCAGCTGATTGCAACGTTGAAAACTGAAATCAATACGCGCTGGCTTTGGTGTTTCCCCATGCAGATCAATTGGCTCCATGGCGATCTGTCCTCCAGCGATTTCCATAATCAGCAAGGCAGCTCGTTTCAGTGCATAAAGCG
Organism: Bacteroidota bacterium; assembly: GCA_039798485.1. Classification (GTDB taxonomy): domain Bacteria; phylum Bacteroidota; class Bacteroidia; order Flavobacteriales_D; family Crocinitomicaceae; genus M0103. Next base: position 17,959 of record JBDKGB010000029.1, on the reverse strand, counting down.
TAAGTTCTGGATCAACACCACGCTCAAAGCGGAAACTCGCGTCCGTATTTAAACCATGGAATCGCGCTGTTTTTCGCACCGATACTGGATTGAAATAGGCCGATTCAAGAAAAACTGAAGTTGTCTTCTCTGAAATCCCTGAAGTACTTCCACCAAAAACACCAGCAATACACAAATGATCGCTTCCGTTGGTGATCATCAATTGATCCTCATCTAGTGTGCGTTCTACGCCATCCAGCGTGGTGAATTTATCCCCTGACTTGGCGCATTTCACATCAATTTTGCCATGGAGTGCATCCACATCAAAGGCATGCAAAGGTGTTCCCAACTCACGCATGACATAATTGGTCACATCCACCACATTATTGATTGGCGACAAGCCTACCGAACGCAATCGCTTTTGCAACCAAGCCGGAGAAGCTTCGACCTTTACATGCTGAATGACTGTTCCTGTATATCTTGGGCAACGTGTAGAATCTGAAACAGTGACACTAATTTTGTTGTCGTTGTTGTCAACTTTAAATTCAGCAACCGATGGCCAATTCAAAGTAAGCGCTGCCTTTTCATGAAAATTAAGGTAAGCCATGAGGTCGCGCGCTACGCCGATATGCCCCATCGCATCTGCACGATTCGGCGTTAATCCAATTTCAAGTTGAAAATCATCCTCCAATTCAAATACCTGAGCGACAGGTGTTCCAACAGCGATAGACGCATTTAGTACCAGAATGCCATCGTGAGATTCTCCCAATCCTAATTCATCCTCAGCGCACAACATGCCGTGCGATTCAACCCCACGAATTTTCGATACTTTCATTTTGATTGGCTCGCCAGACGAAGGGTACAATGTGGTTCCAACAGTTGCAACTGCCACTTTCTGTCCAACAGCTACATTCGCCGCACCGCAAACAATTTGCAACGGTTCAGCACCAATAGAAACGGTTGTCACCTTCAATCGATCCGCATCTGGATGTTTTTCGCACGATAGAACTTCACCAACAAAAACGCCTTCCAATCCACCTTTTACAGATTCAAGACGCTCTATTCCTTCCACTTCAAGCCCAGTCTCGGTTAAAATTTTACCAATTTCCTCCGGGCTAAGGTCCGTATTGATGTAGTTTTTGATCCAGTTGTAAGAGATTTTCATGCGAATAAAATATTGCTCAATGCGCCACAAATTTACGGAATTATTTAGAGACGATAATTCAAAGTTTTAGCGGGAGAAATAGAGAAAAAATAGAGAAATATTCGTCTAAAACAAACCATAAATGCTACAAGTTGTTGTTACTTTGCACTTCAATAAAAAAGACTACTTCAAAAAATGAAGCACTTCATCACATTCACGTTGCTTATTCTGCTATCTGCAGTATCGTTTGCGCAGCAAAATCAGACGATTAGCGGTTACATTACAGATGGCAGAAGTGGCGAAGCGATGATTGGTGCCAAGGTCTATATTCCATCCATTTCAAAGGGTGCAGTTACCAATACCTATGGATTCTATTCACTGACGGTCCCTGCAGGAACCTATATGATTGAGTTTCGAGCCACAGGATTGGACACTGAAATAAAAGAGATCAACCTTACAAGTGATGTGAAGCTTGATGTTGAATTGGGTACGAGCCTTCAAGAACTTCAAGAGGTTCAGGTCAATGCCAAGAAAGGAGAAAATGTCAATTCCACGAAGATTGGTCAAATTGAATTGCAAATGGATCAAATCAAGACACTTCCAGCCTTCATGGGTGAAGTAGATGTCATCAAAACCATACAACTTCTTCCGGGGGTATCTTCAGTTTCCGAGGGCGGTCAAGGGTTCTATGTACGTGGAGGCGGTCCAGACCAAAACTTGGTGCTGCTAGATGAAGGTGTGGTGTACAATGCAGCGCATTTATTTGGTTTTTTCTCCGTGTTCAACGCCGATGCAGTCAAAAGTGTAAACCTCATCAAAGGTGGGATGCCGGCAAATTATGGCGGCCGTATGTCTTCCGTATTGGAGGTGAACATGAACGAAGGCAACATGAAGAAATTCAAGGTGAAAGGAGGAATTGGGGTAATCTCCAGCCGACTTACCATTGAAGGACCTTTGAAAAAAGACAGAGGTTCATTCATCATTTCTGGTCGTCGCACCTACATTGATCTGCTTATGAAAGCATTTATTCCTGATTCCTCACCATTCCGAGGTTCGGGCTATTATTTCTATGATGTCAACGTTAAGCTCAACTACAAACTGGGTGACAAAGACCGCATTTTCCTTTCGGGTTACTATGGGAAGGACATGTTTACCTACAAGAGCAAGGACGATAATTTCAATGTTCAAATGCCTTGGGGAAATGGTATTGCTGCGCTGCGCTGGAATCACTTGTTTACGAATAAGTTGTTCATGAACGTAACTGGGACTTTTTCGGACTACATGTTTGCGTTCAAATCGGCTCAGGATCAGTTCAACTTTGAGTTGCGTTCGGGTGTGCGGGATGTTGGTGGAAAAGTTGATTTCTCCTGGTTCCCAAATTCTCGTCACCGTGTAAAATGGGGCTTGGATTACATTTACCATACCTTCACACCGACGAGTGTTTCTGCCGAATCCCAAGATGTAGTCTTCGATACTGGAGAAATTCAACGTCTCTACAGCCATGAAAATGCCGCGTATTTTATGGATGAATTTGATGTCAATGAAAACATTAAAATCAATGCTGGATTGCGTTACAGTACCTACGAATTTGTCGGGCCATTTACCCGCTACGTGAAAGGTGATATCAGCAAGCCTGACACAACCATCAAGTACCCGAGTGGAGACCTGATCAAATTCTATCAAGGTTTAGAGCCCCGCTTCTCCCTACGTTGGTTGCTACCCGACAAAAGCTCCATCAAGGCAGGATATTCCTACAATTACCAATATGTGCACCTCACAAGTTTAAGTGCGGTATCGCTACCTACAGATATTTGGTATCCAACTACCGATTTGGCAAAGCCACAAAAAGGCTGGCAAGCATCAGCAGGATATTTCCGTAACTTCTTGAACGATCACTACGAAACGAGCGTGGAAGTCTATTACAAGGGCATGCAAAATTTGATTGAATTCAAAGAAGGTGCGCTACCAGGGGATAACGTTGGCGATAACACCGACAATCTATTGGTCTATGGAAAAGGTTGGAGTTATGGGATTGAATTTTTCATCAAGCGCACCTATGGAAAATTGACGGGATGGGTTGGTTATACGTGGGCGAAGACGGAGCGTAAATTCCCTGATTTGAACAACGGAAAAGTATATCCTGCGAAGTATGACCGTCGTCATGACCTTTCTGTGGTGGCCAATTATAAGTTGAACGATCGCATCACCTTTGGCGCCTGCTTTATTTATGCCACAGGGAATACCTTAACCCTGCCTTCGTCTTGGTATGTTCAAGAACAAAACTTGCTTTTCAACTATGGCGCAAGAAACTCAACACGTATGGCACCTTATCACCGCCTTGACCTTTCTGTGACCATTTACGACAAGGCCTACAAAACGAAACAAGATCCAGATTCGGGCGAAAGCATTCAAGTAAAAAAGAAATTTAGAAGCAATTGTGCGATTTCCATTTACAACGCCTACAACAGAGCAAATCCTTTCTTCCTTTACGTTGATAATGATGGAGACTTTTTAAGTGGGAACTTTAAACTGTCGGTGAAGCAAGTAACCCTGTTTCCAATTATCCCAAGTTTTACCTGGAACTTTGAATTTTAATCCGATGAAAACAGCTCAACTATTTTTTGTCATTGGTCTAGTTTCCCTGCTTGTTTCTTCGTGCACGAAAGAAGTTAAAATTGACATTCCCGGGTACGAACAACAACTCGTGATTGATGGGAACATAGAAACTGGCATGCCACCCATTGTACTGATTTCGCGTTCCAATGACATTTATGCCCCCACAAATTTGCAAGCCTATCTCGACGGCTTTGTTACTGGTGCTGTGGTAACGGTGAGTAACGGCACCAAAACCGTTCAACTCGAAGAAATTTGCACCAACAACCTGCCTGCGGGTACTGAAGCGATGGCCGCAGCAATCTTTGGAATTCCCGTGGACCAACTTGCTTTGTTTAACATTTGCGCCTATACCTCTTTTGACACAGATATCTGGGGCGAAGTTGGCAAATCCTATGACCTTTCGGTGAGTTTCGAAGGCAAGACCTATACATCAACAACGAAAATACTGCAGCCCACGGCAATGGATACCTTGTATTGGAAACCTGATGGTGACTATACCGATCGCGGATATTCTTGGGCCACACTTTCGGATCCCGTGAATCAATACGATGCCTATCGTTGGGAGGCAAAACCAGTGAGCGATCCGATCTTCTACAAACCATATCAGCCTTATACGGACGATCAGTTCTTTAATGGAAAGACCTTTGATTTTGCCTACGAAAACCCTTCCAATTGCAACGGAGACTACCAGCCAGCAGAATACCGTTGCTATTACAAATTGGGAGATACTGTTGTGATCAAAGTATCGAAACTTTCCAGAGAGGTCTTTGAGTTCTATGAGAAAAAATATACTCAAATCTATTCGTCAGGAAATCCTTTTGCTACCCCCATCAACTTGCCTACAAATATTGTTGGTGGCGCCTTGGGAATCTGGGCAGGATACTCGCCGTATTACGACACCTTGATTTGCCTTCCATAGTGGCTAATCAAGCTACCGAATTACTGATCATTTTCACCAAAAATCCAGTTTTGGGTAAGGTTAAAACGCGACTAGCATCAGCCATAGGGGACGAAGAGGCCTTGCGTGTGCACCAGGCCTTGGTGAAAGAAACCATAGTGAAAATCAACCAATGCCATTGTGACAAAGTGGTCTATTTTTCTGATCGAATAGATGCTGACAGTATCTTTTCAGAATACGGCTTTCGCCAAGAGGTGCAAACCCAAGGGGATTTGGGTAAACGGATGCAACATGCATTTGAGAAAGAATTTGCGAAGGGCTACACGTCCATTGTCATTATTGGAACCGATTGCCCCGAGCTGGATGATGCAAGTATTTCACGAGCATTTAAGCTACTTGAAGACAAGGATGTTGTTCTGGGACCAGCAGATGATGGTGGCTATTACCTTTTAGGGCTAACTAAACTGCACCAGGAACTGTTTGATGGTATCCCTTGGAGCACGTCTACGGTGTTTCAGTCTACTGTTGACTGTGTAAACCGTTTGTCTCTTTCACTGGGACTAACCGCGAAAAAACAAGACATTGATACCTTGGATGATTTAAAAAAGAGTGCTTTTGGAAATGTGCATTTTCCTTGGCTAATCGGCTAGTAGTATTTCTCTCCGATCAAGTAATTTCTGACGTAGTCCTCCACCCCTTCTTCGAGTGAATGAAAACCACCGGTATAGCCAGAGTTCAAGAGCTTTGACATGTCCGCTTCAGTGAAATACTGGTATTTATCCCGAATATCTTCTGGCGTGTCGATGAACGAAATAGCAGGCGTCTTATCCATCGCTTTGAAAGTGTTGGTCGCCAGGTCCATAAAGGTGCGCGCTTTTCCAGAACCAAGGTTATAGATTCCTGAATCCGGTTGCTTCTCCAATAAAAACAAGCACACTTCGACAACGTCTTTCACGTAGACGAAATCACGCAATTGACCCCCGTCCGTAAATTTTGGATTGTGTGAACGGAACAGTTTCATTTCACCCGTTGCACCAATGTTTCTATAGGCGTGGAAAATCACGGATGCCATTCTTCCTTTGTGGTATTCATTTGGTCCGTAGACATTGAAGAACTTCAATCCTGCCCAGAAAGGAGGAGTTTCTTCCTGTTCCAGTACCCATTTATCGAAGTCATTTTTGGAATCTCCGTACGGATTTAAAGGTTTTAAATTCGAAACATTTGCATGGTCATCCGAGTAGCCAAATTCGCCCAAACCATAGGTCGCTGCTGAACTGGCATACACTAAGGGAATGTTGAATTGAACACATGCCTTCCAAACTTCTTGCGAATAGGAAACATTCAATTCGTCAAAAATTGCTTTGTTAAATTCTGTTGTATCCGTGCGGGCACCAATGTGAAAAATGAATTCTACTTCTTCCCCAAAGTCTGCCAACCATTTCAAGAAACTCGAACGGCCAACTTTCGCCAGCATCATTTTTCCGTCAAGGTTTTGGTCTTTTTCCGTTTTTGAGAAATCATCAACCACAACGATGTTGGTATATCCTGCTTTATTCAAGCGACTTACAAGACAACTCCCGATAAACCCTGCGGCACCAGTTACAACAATCATAATACGAATGAAAAAATACCCTTAGAACAAACCGTTGATTTCTGCATCGATCGCCGTGATGATTTTACCAAGGTCTTCTTGGTTTTCAGGGAAACGGTTATTGTCAACATCGATGATAAGCAGCTTTCCTTTATCGTAGGTCGAAATCCAAGCTTCATAGCGCTCGTTCAATCGCTTTAAATAATCAAGGCGAATGCTCTCTTCGTATTGACGTCCACGTTGTTGAATTTGGTTCACCAAGGTAGGTACACCAGCACGCAAATAAATCAATAAATCTGGCGAAGAAACGAACGAATCCATGAGGTTGAACAATGAAAAATAGTTTTCAAAGTCGCGTGTCGTCATCAAGCCCATCGAGTGAAGGTTTGGCGCGAAAATGAATGCATCTTCATAGATTGTTCTGTCCTGAATGACGTTCTTGTCCGTCTCTTTAATTTCTTGGATTTGGGTGAAACGACTGTTCAAATAATAGATTTGTAGGTTGAACGACCAGCGTTGCATATCCTCATAGAAATCATTGAGATACGGGTTTTGTTCCACATCTTCGAAATGTGTATCCCATCCGTAATGCTTGGCCAATAGGCGTGTAAGCGTAGTTTTTCCTGATCCGATATTTCCGGCAACTGCAACGTGCATGATGAATAAATTTTGAACTGACTAAATTAAGACAAATGATTCAACTTTTACCTCCAAGAGACGGAGTATTTTAAAATTTTATCAGCAGTACGGAAATAATAAAAACCTCCTGAAAAATGAAACTCTTTCACGTCCTTGATGGGTAAGAATCGCCAATCAATAATTTCTTCATCTCCTTGGAAAACAACAATTTTATCCCCTATAATTCGCATGATATTTCCATTGTAGACGGTAAAATCAACCAAAGTGGATGCGTTAACCACCCATTTCAAAGTACCGTAAATGTCAAAAACAAAAATCTTACCTTCTCGATTGGAGATATAGAGTTCATTTTGATTCTCCTCCATCTTTACAATTTCACCAATTCCAGTTATTCCTTGCATGTTTCTCACTTCCTGCGATTGTTTGACGCTCCCTAGACTCATCAACTGCAGGCGAGAATTCAACTGGTCAAACACCCATAACTTATCCGGTTGCGCCGAAATGGCGATCTTTGTGGCATTCAAAATGCCATGTTGAGACAAATCGATGCACGCCTCACTGAGCGTCAACGTATTGTCTAAAACACAAATGGATTGTTGCTCCTCCGAAAACGCCACCAATTTCATCGTATTCATGGGTTCAACCGCACTCAATGCTCCCAAAGACTTTATGCTCTGCGAAAAACGTACCCGCAGTGTTGAATCGTATTTTGTGATTTTCTTGAAATTGCTCACGTATACATTTCCAAGGACGTCTACCGACCAAATGTCTTCCTCCGCAACGGGAATTTCCCCACACGGTTTCCAATCCAGTGTAGCTTGTGCAGAAAGTGTAGCTGAAACAATGAGGAGCAGAACGGAAAAAATCAATTTACTTGTCATACTCCTACCTTGTTACGCGCCAAATCGAGCACTTGCTCCATAATTGTTCGGTTATTGCTCAAGCGTGGCACCTTGTGTTGTCCGCCCAACTTTCCGATTGACTTCAACCATTTGTCGAAACTTCCTTCCGATAAATACCGAACAACAGGCGCTTGAAGTACCATGTCTTTGTGGCGTTTTGCATCGTAATCCGAGTTCAATTCGCGGAGTTTTTCATCCAACAAAAATTGAAATCGATCGGCATCATTGGGTTGACGTACAAATTCTATGGCCCATTCGTGCGCTCCACGATCCAAACCCGATAGGTAAATTGGGCAAGCGGTATATTCACGAATCACGGCATCTGTTTTTTCTGCAGCATACGCAATTGCTTTTTCCGCATTTTCAACGACAACCTCCTCCCCAAAAGCATTGATAAAGCTTTTTGTTCGGCCAGTAATTTTAAATCGATAAGGGTTTACACTCGTAAATTCGACGGTATCGCCCGTGATGTAGCGCCAAAGTCCAGCATTTGTGGAGATGATCAAGGCATAATTGACTCCTAGCTCCACCTGTTCGATGTCATAAACATCAGTAGATGCAGTGCCTTTGAAACTGCTCATTGGAATAAATTCATAATAAATCCCATAATCGAGCATCAGCAACATTTCGCGTTCTAGCGTATCTTGAATCCCGAAAAATCCCTCGGAGGCATTGTAGGTTTCGACGTAATTCATGGTTGGATCCGGGATCAAGCGCTGAAACTGCTCTCTATAGGGATCAAAATTGACTCCGCCATGCATGAACAACTCCAAGTTTGGCCAAACCTCCTTCAAGTTTTCTTTCCCTGTGATTTCCAAAATTTTATTCGCCAACACCATGGTCCAGCTTGGGACTCCCGCAAGGATATACACATCTTGCTCGATGGTGCTTAAGGCCATGCGTTCAATTTTCTCCTCCCATTCACTCATCAACGCGATTTCCTTCGAAGGCGTGCGGCGGATTTCTGCCCACCACGGCAAATTCTTCACGATGATGGCTGAAAGATCACCAAAGTAGGAGTCGTTGCTGAGGTAATTGATTTGCGCACTTCCACCTATAATCAGGTGTTTTCCGTTGTACAATTTACGGTTCGGATAGTTGTGGTAATAAAGCGCCAAAAGATCTTTCCCTCCTTTGTAATGGCAATCCATCAATGAATCGCGAGTTACTGGGATAAACTTGCTCCTTCCAGTCGTAGTTCCCGATGATTTCGCAAACCATTTCGTTTCTCCAGGCCACAATAAATTTTGCTCACCATTCATCAAGCGATCCACGAAGGGCTTCACCTGCTCGTACTCTTGGAGCGGCACCTCATTTTTAAACGCTGCATGACTTCGGATGCCGTTGAATCGGTAGTGCTTACCAAATTCAGTGGATGACGCAGATTCCATCATTTTTGTCAGCAATTCCGTTTGCACCTCAACAGGATACTTGCGAAAAAGCTCAATTTGATGAATCCGCTTTTTTATGATCCAAGAAAAAATGGAATTGAAAGGCATATCCGATAAATGTAGAAAAAAGATACCAACAAAAAAAGCCGTTCAAAAGAGAACAGCTTTGGTATCGTTGATTCCAGGAATTAACCCCAGATCAGAATCGACGCGATTACTGCCAACGCAAACAACACATATATCGTTCCTACCGCAGCAGTTGAGCTTTCAAAGAAATTATCTGGCATGACTTAAGTTTTTTTCAAAAGTAGAAAATTATTTGAAACCTAGGAATGACCCTATCATTACTTTCTTAGAAAAAGTAAGGTTTCAAGGAACATCAACACCTGTAGAGGCAGTAAACAACCGAAACCAATCCATTTGTTCCATTTCAACCTGCATTGAAACCGCCAATTCACTCAATCGATCTTGATTTGTGGTGCCTACCACTGGAACTAAACGTGCAGGATGCTTCATTAACCAAGCGATGAAAAGCGCATTCAAAGGAACGCCATATTTATTTGATAGTGTTGTCGCGACCTCAGTGGTTCGCATTTCTCGATCGCCTTTTTCGCTAAACAATGTCCCCAAGGGATTCCAACATTGTGTAGCTATGTTGTTCTGCATGTGGTAATCCAAGGTGCCGTCGGTAAACGGTTGAAGATGTGTCAAGGAACATTGAATTTGATGGGCATCTACAGAGAGGTGCTTTCCCAATAGCGCTGAGGTTGAGGTCGAAAAATTTGACACGCCAAAGGCTAGAATTTTTCCTTTATGTTTGAGAGACTCCACAGCTGAAGCAACCACCTCTGGATCCAACAAAGGACTTGGTCGATGAAGGAGCAAGAGATCCAAGGTATCCACCTTCAAGCGTTGCAGCGAACGTTCAACGGAAGATAAAATTGAATCAACGGTGTAATCATAGTGCTTCAATTCAATTGGATTTTCAGCACACGGATATTCAATCCCACATTTGCTGATGACTTGGAACTCGTTGCGTTCTAACTGCAAATCGTTCAAGGCATCACCAAATTCTGACTCCGTAGTATATCCCCCATAAATTGCTGCGCAGTCAAAGGTGTGAATGCCTAATGACAGGCAATGTTCAATGTACCGTGACATTTCAACCTGGTTCATTTTTGCGCCCCAAGTCCCCCATTTCATCGTGCCGGCAATAAGTGGTGATGTAGCTATTTTTTCCATAGGAATGAAATAAAAAAGCCACCGGCCGAATGACCAATGGCTTTGCTATTGAAAATTTTTAGCTTAATCTCTTGATCCGAGCAAACGAAGCAAAGTCAAGAACAAATTCACAAATAAGATATACAATTGAAGTCCACCAATGAGCGCCAATTTATTGCGGTCCATTTCTGAAAGATCTGGGTTGTTTGACACCTCTTTCAATTGTTGCATTTGGTATGCTGTAAGACCTGTAAAGACAAATACTCCAATCACAGAAATGATGAAATCCATCATTTCACTTTTCATAAAGATGTTTACAATGCCAGCGATAAAGATTCCAATAAACACCATGTACAGCATGCTGCCGAAACGAGACAAATCCACTTTCGTGGTATAACCTAAGATGGCCATACCAGCAAAGGCTCCAGCTGACACAAAGAAGGTAGATACAATGGCAGGGATTTCATACACCAAGAAGATGGAACCCAAGCTCAAGCCCATCAATGCGGAATAAGCCACATACAAGCCCATTAAAAGACCTAATGACAAACGCTCATAAGCCATTTGAATGACCAAACCCAAGCCTACTGGCGCGAAGGCAACCACCCAAAATAAAGGCGCAATTCCACCGTTTGAAATAAAGTACTTTGCAAAAAATTCAGGTGTTCCGCACATGTAAGCGATGAGTCCAGATACACCTAGTGCAGCGAACATGTATCCATAAACGCTTCTAAAAAATTCGCGAGAAGCTTCTCTCGCAAATCCATCTTGTTGTTGAATGTTATTCATAGTTAATGTAATTTAGCTTGTACTAAGTTAATGAATTCTTTACGCGTTGCATCGTTGGATAAAAATAATCCTGTAAATGCGCTCGAAGTCGTCACTGAGTTTTGTTTTTGCACGCCACGCATTTGCATGCACATGTGGCAACACTCAATCACTACGGCTACACCCTTCGGATCTAACGTACGTTGAATGCAATCGCGAATTTCAATGGTCAAACGCTCCTGAACTTGAAGACGACGCGAATAGGCGTCAACCACACGAGGAATCTTGCTTAGTCCAACGATTTTCCCATTCGGAATGTAGGCGACGTGTGCTTTTCCGAAAAAAGGTAGCATGTGATGCTCGCACAAAGAATACACCTCAATATCCTTCACGATCACCATTTCAGAGTATGCCTCATGAAAAATGGCTTGCGCCACCAGTGCATCTGGGTTGATGTCATAGCCATGCGTCAAAAACTGCATTGCTTTTGCCACCCTTTCAGGGGTCTTAAGAAGACCTTCGCGGTTCGGGTCTTCGCCCAACTGCTCGATTACTGAATGGTAATGTGTAGATAGGGAATTGGTGAGTTCGTCGTTATACATAATATTTTTTTATATTACTATAACGTATTGAACTTAAAAAGGTTCTTTGCCCCCGTAGTATTCGACGTAATTATTTTCTGTTTCGACCAATTTTATTTTCGCGAGTTCACCACCCATCTCACGAATAGAAGCTTCGATGCGTTTCCAAATCAAGATGGCGAGGTTTTCAGTGGATGCCATAACATCCTTCATGAAGGGAACATCGAGGTTCAGATTTTTATGATCCAATTCTTCGATTACCGCTTTCTTCAACAAGGCGCTCAGGTCTTTAAGATTCATCACAAAACCAGTATCTGCCGAAGGTACACCCTTCACAGTAACAAAGAGCACAAAGTTGTGACCGTGCCAGTTTTTGTTGCTGCACTTCCCAAAAACTTCCTCATTCTTCTCCTCAGACCAATCTGGTCTATACAATTTGTGCGCAGCATTAAATGTCTCTCTGCGGGTAATGTACACTGTTTCCACAACAAATAATTTTGCGCAAATTTATTCATAAAAGCATCACGAGGGATTAAAACACACCACTGAATCTGCGATAAATCGTGAAATGGATGTTCCTTAAGCGATGAAAGCGTAACTTTGCGCCGTGGAAGAACGACTCGATAAAATTTTACTTCAACGTGGACTTGTGAGTTCGCGGGTTCGTGCTGAACAAATCATTCGTGAAGTCGGTGTGAAGGTCAACGGAAAATTGATCAGCAAAACGGGTAAAAAATTCCCTATTGATGCCACGATTGAGATGATGGCCGAGGAGCTCCCTTGGGTATCCCGTGGAGCACTCAAACTGATTGAGGCACTCGATCATTGGAATCCAGCCATTGAGGATGCTTGTATTCTTGATGTTGGCGCATCTACCGGCGGTTTTACGGAAGTATTGCTTTCACGAAATGCCAAAAAAGTGTTTTGCATTGATGTCGGAAAAGACCAACTGCATGCAAAATTGAAATCCGACCAACGGGTCATTAATTTAGAGAAAACCCATGTCCGTGACTTGACACAACGCTTGATCCCCGAATTAGCGGATGGCTGCGTGATCGATGTTTCCTTTATCTCGTTGGAAAAAATCTTTCCTTTCCTCCACCCATTTTTGAAAGAAAATGCCTTTGTCATTGCCTTGGTTAAGCCCCAATTTGAAGTAGGTAAAGACAACATCGCGAAAGGCGGTATTGTAAAAAACAAAGCCTTGTACCCTGAGGTCATTCAGCAAATTACCAGAAGTGCAGAAGCCAATAATTTGAGCTACAAGGCACATATCGCTTCACCCATTCTAGGAGGTGATGGCAACGAGGAGTTTTTGATGTTGTTGGTAAGACGTTAATTGGATTAGCCTCCAATTATCAATAAATTTTAACTTCAGCATTTTTCTCATTCGTCACAACACCTCGGTACATCCCTTTGGTATTGAACATCAGGATATAATTTCCGTCTTTATCGACGGAGATAAATCCACCAGACCCGCCGAGTTTATTCAGTCTCTTCATCGTCCTTTCGCCAGACTCGCTTAACGAAACATCGCCAAACTCCATTCTTGCAGCAATGTCTCTAGCCACGGTTCCACGAATAAAAAACTCACCTTTTCCCGTGCATGAAACAGCACAACTTCGATTGCTGGCATAGGTGCCTGCACCGACAATTGGAGAATCGCCAATGCGTCCATATTCTTTATTGGTCAAACCTCCTGTTGACGTTGCAGCGGCCACATTTCCATAACGATCTAAAGCGACAGCCCCCACAGTCCCGAATTTCTCTAACTCCTCTAAGGTCTTGTATTGGTAATTGATATCTGTTGTGTCGTGGTCAAGATTGATTGTTCCCTTATCACGTGCTTTCAAAAACTGTTTCCAACGAAACTCCGTGAAAAAATAGCTACTGTCCGCATAGGTTGCTCCTTTGGCCAAGCAAAAATCCTGTGCATCTTCACCGTATAAAAACACATGCTTGGAACTATCTTTTACCAAGCGTGCACCTTCTATTGGATTCTTTAAGTTTCTAACCCCGGCAACAGCACCACTGGAAAGATCTTTCCCATTCATGATGCACGCATCCATTTCATTAACTCCCTCATGACTAAAAACAGAACCCTTTCCCGCATTGAAAAGTGGCGAATCTTCTAAATACTTTACAGCTACTTCAACGGCAGTGATTGCCAAACCACCCGTATCGAGCACATATTGGCCTCGCTGTAGTGCCGCTTCTAGCGCGCATCTGTATTCATATTCCAATGCGGGAGTTAACTTAGAACGGCTAATTGTTCCAGCGCCACCGTGTATGACCAACACATACTTTTCACTTAACTCCTCTTTTTTCTGTGCCTGACAGTTTACTGTGATCAGGATGAAAAAAAATACCACAAAGACTTTAAGGTAGCTCATGAATTACAGGGTTTAAATCATTCAATACATGTGTAGGCTTAGACTCAAAAAGAACCACAGTTTTGTTTTGTGCTGCATACACCTTTAATGTTCTCGTCATGCTTTTAAATGCTGGATTTGAGACATATTTGCTAAAATTTTCAATCAAAACAATCGGTTTGTTCGTCATGAAGCAACGCAGGCAAAAAACAATTTGACGTTGATGCTCGGTCAATTTACGCCCACGTTCTCCGATTTTAGAGTCGAGTGTAAGTTTCGTTTCTTCCGTCAGACCTTCTTGAATTTCATCGAGTAGTACTTGCAAATTTGAGCGATTTTCCTCTGATAAATTGTAGGCACTTGCTTCGAATACTGTGTCACCGAGAAGTGGAAAGTCTTCGGATAAAATTGAGATGCGACGTTTCAAACTTTTTGGGTGAACACGATTGACTTTTTGTCCGTCTATTTTTATGGACCCTGTAATTGGAGTATAAATTCCAACGAGGAGTTTGATGAGCGTAGATTTTGGCAATCCAGACGATTGGCAAACCACATTCACCCTAGACCCTTGAATACTCAGCGAAAAATCATCCAATAAATTGGCCGTGTCATCCGAATAGGCAAAGTTGACATGTTTAAATTCGATATTACCGCGCTTATAGCGGAAATTCGGTGCATCAATATGGGGTTGATCCTTCCTTAAATTGTAAACGGACTGCAGTTTCTCAAAAGATATTTCACCGACTTTCCAGATAGAAGATACGCGAATCAATCGTCTAAAAACTGGAAGCACAGTGATGAACAGGAGAATGAAACCGAGTAAATGCTCCATGTGTAAATTCACTGCCGATTTCTTGTAATAATACACAGTAATTAGGATGGCAAAAAGTGTGAGATATAGCATCCCGGGCACAATGACGCCTACCAAGTTATAGACTCTTTGAAAACGCACACCCATTTTGTAAATCTTTCGGGAACGCGCATTGAAATTATTGACCTCAACAGTTTGACGATTAAATCCTTTAATGGTGACGACCAAGGGCAAACGTGAGGAGACAAACGACAACAGACCAGACTTGCGATTGCGGTTGGTCAAGGTCACCTTGTACAACGTTTTGTTAATGATAATGACGACAAAATAGATGAGTACGATTCCTCCAAGTACGATCAATGTCAGCATCCAATTGATCCAAAACATCGCAATAAAGGCAAGTACCACCAACAACAAATCGATGATAAATCGGATAATGCCCATTGTCAGATAATTGCGAATACTCGTCATGTCACCACTGTACCGCAATAAGTATTTTCCAAAACCGGTGGCATCATAGCTTGTCATTTGCACACTCATTTGGTGAGCAAAAAGTGACTCACGTATGGTTTTAACAAAGCGCTCACCGAGCAATCCTGTGTTGAAACGCTGAAGAAAGGTAAAGATCATCCAGCAAACAATCAATCCAAGAAAAAACCACAAGAAATTTGGAAGTGAATTCACCCAAGTTCCTGGAAATACATCCAAAATAAACGCCCTATTGCTATTGGTTTCAAATAAAATGCTGTAATACTTGCTGATACTGATTGGAATCAAGATAGTAAACACGTTAGCAATGACTCCAAAAAGTAAGGTGTAAGCAAACGCAATCCAATGAACGGAAATAAAATGCCAGAGCAATCCCTTTTTTCGAGGTTTTGCATCTGTGTTTATCCGTTCTGTTTCATTAAGCATGCACTAATTTTTGTTGTTTACTACGCACTGTTTTATTCACCACCTTTTTAGGAGTAAGCGCATCTACAATCGAAGGACTTGATAAATCAGAAAGGGTAAATACAGGATAGTTTGATTTCTCCTTCACCTCTGTAACAAGCAACGGACTGATGGTGAAAAGGCCGCAGATACCAAGAATATTTTGATTCATACTTTCCAATAATCCAATTCCATGCATCGCACTCAATGAATCGCCACAAGAGAACATTGTACCACTGATGGTATTCATGAATGCCTTGTTTTGAAGGAGCATTGCCGTTTCGCGTTGGAACAATCCATCGGCAATTTCCATCACAATAATATCTGGATCAACAACTTCAGTCATTTGCAACAAATACTCATACAGGTTTAGCATTTCTTGTTCATCACACAAATAAGTAGACGGAAATCCTGCATTTGAAAAATCTAAGGAAAGTATAGCGCCGCAATCGCGAACGAATGATTTGTCTTTCGACATCACTGTACCGGTTAGCTTGATAAATGCCACTTTCTTTTTCGCCAGCATAATTCCTCTACAAAGGTAACCAGCGGTAGTGGTTTTTCCACTATCCATACTTGCTCCAATGGATAGAATAATTTTTGGAGTGCGCACGGTCTTCGGGTTAAATGTCACCTCGCTTCTGTTCAAGTACTTAGTGTTGATGACCTCGCCTTCAGCATTCGTTGCATATCCTACCAGACGTAAATCAGTGGCTCCAGCTTTTTTTAACTTGACGTTCATTGATTCCAAGCGTCCTACAGCACCGCCTTTACCTAGAATTTGGTATCTCGGCAAATAGGTTTCTGGCACATAGCCTTCGAATTGACCTGTCGCATATCGATTTCCAAAAGCAAGCATGACATAATCTCCCTCAAAGATGTATGTATTATTGCCATTGACACCTTGAATGGCATCGTGTTTTCCCGTACTTAGCACTTTGAAAACCGCTACATCTCCAGCTTTCGGAACATGTGTTTTCTTGATCGAGGAATTGATGTTAAACTCTTCAACATCCTTGCAAATGATTGCTTTTTTAATCAACATAATCTAAAAATTAAATCTTGGTGAGGTAAACTCGTCTTTTTCGACTTCTTTCTTCTTCTTTTTATTTTTCACAACAAACTCTATTTCAAATCCCAACGTGTGAAAATTATTGAAAGGGATTTTGTAAAAATTCTGGCCTTTGCTCAACACATTCAATCCTCTGTTTTCCGTAAAAGGTGTATTGAATTCTCGCTGGTAGAGGTAATAAAAGGTCACCCTCATGAACGATGCTGGTTTGGAAGTTATTCCCGCTACAAAACGAAAACGATGAAAATCATTTGGAGAATTTTTCGCCAGTAAATAGGCATCATTGTCAGCATCATAACCGTAATAAGACACCTTATCTCCTCCGAGGTAATAATAAACCTCCCCCTTCACAAATGGCGTCAGCTTAATTTTCGTGAACTGCTTCGGTGAATACACATTCAACCCGTAGCAAAATCGGTATCGGTACTTCGGTAAATTTGGAAAAAATCCTTCTCCAAAAATTGTTTGTTTTACACGTATCTTCCAAATGTAGTGACGTAAAACAACCTCCGCATACGCACGATCGTAGCGTGTGATGCCATTCGATCCAAAAATGAACATTGGTTTATAACTCAATCCAAGTGTGGTGATTTTATTTGGGCGGTAATAGAGCTTTAGGTCAGTTTGCGCAAATTGCATGCGACGTTCCGTTAGATTGTAGCCAAACATCGGCTCGAAGAAGACTGAGTATTTCTCTGCAAACTTCCATTCAAAACTTGAGTTACCCCATAATTTACTTCCAACAGCCAAATCATCCGAGGGTAGATTCTGCGAAAAGGAACGTGTGCACAACACGATAAGCGCTATTAGGATGTAAATAGATTTCACTGGATTGGAGAGAATTGAATCTAAACTTTGGAAATATTTTTTCAGGCTTTAACGAAGATATACATTGGATGCATTGAAATTTGAAACATCCAGAATCATAACAAAGAAGTAAAATGGAATTAATCTATTTGTAATCAATTCGTTAAATAAGGGAATTATTCCATTAATTTTCAAAATGTTCATTGTTCACTTTTAAAATAGTTACTATGATGA
>JBDKGB010000028.1:0-15472 GCA_039798485.1 Bacteroidota bacterium | reverse complement strand
CAGCACTTATGGTTGCGAATGTTTGCCAATCAAGTCCATCGCGACTTTTCTTCACGGTAAAATAATCTGTGTTGTGCTCCGATGCTGTTTTCCAATGCAACACATTCGCGCCTTGGTAATGATAGCCATTGAACTCGATGATTTCTCCAGCCAATGGAAAGCCACAGACGAGCCCATTGATCGCCGTACCAGACCAAGTAATTGTTGGTGACGCTTGAGGATTTCCATTAGAGAAATTATTGATCAACAACGCATATTGCTCACCTGCGATTACATTCAAATCCTCGACAAAGCCATTCCCAAACACCCCTTCAGAAAAATCTCCCGCTCCATCCACAAGACCCACATTTCCTTGTGCGGTTGAAAAAGCATTATTGGCATAACTGCATCTCAAAGGCGCGATTCCAGTGTTTAATGGACAAACAATATCCCCTATTCCAGGACCATACACCGCAAAATCGTAATCCAATCCTGCGGGTGGATCAATAACAAATCCCAATGTCCCACTAACGTTTGTTTTAAAATAATACCATGTTGAATTCACTTCACCATTCAAGCCAAGGCACCCCATTGATGTTGAGGTAATTCCTTCTTGCACGCCTACACCATTTCCACTATTTATTGAGAATGCTCCACTGGAACAAATGGTAAAACCACATGAACCACT
Organism: Bacteroidota bacterium; assembly: GCA_039798485.1. Lineage (GTDB taxonomy): Bacteria > Bacteroidota > Bacteroidia > Flavobacteriales_D > Crocinitomicaceae > M0103. The sequence goes on along the minus strand of JBDKGB010000028.1, from coordinate 14,805 downwards.
GCAATTGGCAGAACTGCAAATGGGTATGGATGACCCTGGAATAGCCGAACACTGTACGTGAGCAATCCACCCCGGAGCGGAAGTCGCAGTATTGCTAATAAATATCACTTTTAAACAGCCGTTACTCGTAGAGGCGGTGAAAGCGGGTGGTAAGGTCGTTCCCGAATATTGTCCTAAAATCGATGAACTAGTACCCGATCCGTCTATGATGATGATTTGATCTGACGCATCGAGTTTAAACTGAGTAAAACTAAGTGACACATAGGTCCCAACGGTAGATGGCATAAATGTGTAGGTTTGAACGCTGTTATGCGGATAATAGCCTATTGGCAAAGGATTGTTTCCCGAACTTCCACCATACATTCCAGCAATTCCTCCTGGATCCACAAAAGTCTGACTACACGAAGTCACGGTTCCCCCAACTTGAGTGAGAGGTGAGGCCAATTCACAATTTACACTCGCTGACCAACCAGGTGAAGCGCTACTATTACTTCCATTTTGCTTAAAAACAATGGTAAGGCATTGACCCGCATTGCTGTAAAACTCCAAATTCGTGGTAAATACATCTGCTGGTGATGTATACAAGAGGCTACCGCCCGTTCCTGTTCCCAAATAGACAGAAATAAAATCATCATTTGCCCCAGAGCCGGATTGTCTCAAATCTATTGTAGAAATGAAAAGATGAATACTACTTGCTGCCGCTAGCGGACAAAAGGTCTGGGTATACGTTCCTGGTGTGTTTGTATATGATCCAGCACTCCCGCCATTGTCATAAAACGTTGCCGAGCATGTTGTCGTTGATACCGGTACCGCTGAATTGGTGGTCATGTTGATGGCTTGGGCAAAGATCAGTGACGGAGTCGCCAAGAGCAGAGAAAGGAAAAATAAATTCCTTTTCAATCGATTTTGTGGTTTCATTTTGAGTGGTTTCTGTGATGAGCAAAGGAGAAAATTCCTGCGCTATTCCACAAAAGTACTGGCTAATGATGCCTGAATCTCAAAACGGAAAAGAAATCTATTTTTTGGTGATGAATGTTAGGTTTTTGGGCGATAATTGGTGAACGACGAGGTTATTTTTCTAGCGCCTGAACCTCCACGTTTGCCAAGGTAAACTGTTGCTCATTCATCGTACGAAGAATGTCCATCATGCGTTTTTGGGTAATCTTAGTTTCATCAAAATAAACCGTCATTCCCTGTTTTTTTCGTCCTTCCACGAAATCAAATTGAACGCGAGAAACAGCGCCTGTGGCCTTGAGCTCCGTGCGAATACTTCCTCCGCAGCCCATTTCACAAGTCATTCCTTCAACCTCCGCCGTCATTGTTGCCGTTGGCTCAATATGGACAACTTCCTTTTTTTTTGCTTTTTCAGTTCTTAAATGAACAACCTTAGGGTTTGAGGAGCAGGCTGCTAGCACCAGCAAAAAAATCAATGAAAATCTCATAGGGTTGAATTTGAAAACAAAGATACACAAGAGATCAAATTGTCGCCATTCATTGGCTGTTAAATAAAAAAAAGAGCCCACCGAAGCAGACTCTTTCTATGGTTGTGATTTTTTGGGTAACTAGCGAATGACCAATCCTTGACGTTCCAAGGTGCCGTTTTTCCGTTCAAAGACAACACTATAGATGCCGCTGTCGAGCGATAATCCATGGTTAGTTCTTCCAACTTCATGCTCCTCCAGGTTACCAACCAAGGTTCCAACAGAATTGTAGACCGAAACCGACTTTACATCGTCCGTATTTTTGAAAGCAAAGTTTCCTTCGGATGGATTCGGATAAATCATGATTTGAAGAATGGTATCTTTCTGTTCTGGAACAAAGGTATTTGTCAAGAAGCTTCCAAGGGGAACGAGGGTTGGTTTTGCTTGATCCACGAAGAATGTCGCAGAGGCGCTGCAGCCAAACTCTGTATTGATGTCGAATTTGTAAATTCCTCCAGTAAGGTTCGTCTGATCAAATTGATAGATGTCATACCCTGCACCATCGGTACTCGACCAAAGCATGTCGAATCCTCCAGCTAGTCCAGTAACCGTAACATCAATGGCACCGTCAGAACCTCCATGCATTGATACGGGTGTTACCACGCCGGTAATTTTTAATTCTTCAGGATTGAGCAACTCAAATGACAGCGAAACAGCATCATTGAGTGCATCGTGCACGGTGACATCATAGAGACCGGCATGCAGTCCTGTTAATGCGGAGCTTGACTCCGTGTTTGACCAAGTAAATGTGTAAGGTGCTACTCCACCGACGACATCGAGTGAAATGGTTCCGTCTGACGTCTCATAACAGGTCGGATCTGTTTTGGTCGCAGAGACATTGAGTGCGCCATTGCTTTGCGCAGCCACAGTGGTTATCGAACCGAGAATCAACACGGCCGATGTCAAGAAATTTGTTTTCATGTGTTTAGTACTTTTTGTGTTTCATGTTACAAATGAATGCATGTTTGAGCGGGCATCCTTTGATATGATCTACACATGGTGATAATTTGATAGGTTCTACCTAAGTGCTGCTACGTAAAACTACGTTAGAGATTGTATTTTTGTCGCATTGCAACAGAACGGGCGTTACCATTGTTACATATTCAATAGACAGTAAAGCATACATTTGAAAAAAAATAGCGCATGACCTTTATCGAGCAAGTAGTTCGCATGTATACAAATTACGCATCCTACGTTTGGGGAAGTATAAGTCACCCGTTTCGCAGTGACAACTATTTCTACCTTTTGATTTACATTTCTGTAGCTGTTTGGGTATTGGAATTGATCGCACCTTGGCGCAAGGAACAACGCGTTTTCCGCAAAGGATTTTGGATGGATGCATTTTACATGTTCTTCAACTTTTTCATTTTCAACCTCATCGTATTTATTGCCCTTTCCTCCTTGAGTGAACGCTACTTCTCGTATTTCATGCATGCTATCGGCTTACCGAAGAAGGGGCTGTTCGATCTTTCCGATTTATCGTTGTGGCTTCAATTCCCGATTTTCTTTTTCCTTGCCGATTTCATTCAGTGGTGCATACATGTTTTTTTGCACCGCAACAAATGGCTATGGAAATTCCACAAGGTTCACCATTCTGTTACCGAGATGGGGTTCGCAGCGCATTTGCGCTACCACTGGATGGAAACGCTGGTTTATAAAACGGGATTGTACATTCTAATGTCTTGGCTGCTCAACTTCAAATTGGAACATGCGTTTATCCTTCATTCCTTTACCATTCTCATTGGGCATTTAAATCATGCCAACATCGCCTTGGATTATGGACCATTGAAATACCTGTTAAACAATCCGAAAATGCACATTTGGCATCACGCGAAGCACATGCCTAAAAGCCATCCGAACGGCATCAATTTCGGGATTACCTTGAGTATCTGGGATTATATCTTCGGGACCAATCATATTCCCTCCGACGGGCGTGACATCGCGTTGGGATTTGATGGCATAGAAATGTACCCCGAGGACTTTATCAGTCTGCAGACACAACCATTCAAAGAAAAATAAGGGGCTAAACCTTAAACCAAAAGGGTTCTCATACTTACCTTTTCATCAATCATGCGATGAAGGTCGGCAACGTTTACCCGAACTTGTTCCATGGTGTCGCGATCACGAATTGTAACTGTGTTGTTTTCCAATGTTTCGTGGTCAACCGTCACAGAGAAAGGTGTTCCAATCGCATCTTGACGGCGGTAGCGCTTCCCGATAGAATCTTTTTCGTCGTATTGACACAAGAAATCGAACTTCAATCCATCGATGATTTCACGTGCTTTTTCGGGTAAACCATCTTTCTTGGTCAATGGCATCACCGCCACTTTGTAAGGAGCCAAAGCTGGTGGAATGGACAATACCGTGCGCGCGGATCCGTCCTCGAGCACTTCATTTTTGTGAGATGCACTAAGCACAGCCAAGAACATGCGGTCAAGACCCACGGATGTTTCCACCACAAAAGGCACATAGTTTTGATTCAGTTCAGGATCAAAATATTGCAATTTCTTTCCTGAGAATTGTTCGTGTTGCTTTAAATCGAAGTCGGTGCGCGAATGTATTCCTTCGAGCTCCTTGAAGCCCATGGGGAAATTGAATTCAATGTCACACGCTGCATTTGCGTAGTGCGCCAATTTGATGTGGTCGTGGAAACGGTATTGGTTGTCACCCAGCCCTAGCGCTTTATGCCATTTAGACCGTGTTTCCTTCCAGTACTCGTACCATTTCATCTCTTCACCTGGACGGCAGAAAAACTGCATTTCCATTTGTTCGAATTCGCGCATTCGGAAGATAAATTGGCGCGCAACAATTTCATTTCGAAAAGCCTTCCCGATTTGAGCGATACCGAAAGGGATTTTCATACGACCCGATTTCTGCACATTCAAGAAGTTCACAAAGATACCTTGCGCTGTCTCAGGACGAAGGTAAATGGTTGCTGCATCGCCAGCAACTGACCCCAATTCAGTAGAAAACATCAGGTTAAACTGACGCACTTCCGTCCAGTTTCGTGAGCCACTTATTGGACAAACGATTTCGCAATCCATGATCAGTTGGTACACCCCTTCGAGATCATTCGTTTCGAGCGCGGTGCGCATGCGGTCCTCGATTTCTTTTATTTTCTCTGCATTGCGGAGCACATTTGGATTTGTTGCACGGAACTGGTGCTCATCGAAGTCATCGCCAAAACGCTTCACCCCTTTTTCCACCTCCTTTTCAATTTTGAGGCGAATTTTCTCCATATGTTCCTCTAAAAGAACATCTGCTCGGTAGCGTTTTTTTGAGTCTTTGTTGTCAATGAGCGGATCATTGAAGGCATCAACGTGACCAGAAGCTTTCCAAGTTGTAGGGTGCATAAAAATCGCTGAATCAATCCCAACAATGTTTTCATGCATTTGAACCATGGACTTCCACCAATACGATTTGATGTTGTTTTTCAACTCCGACCCGAGCTGCCCATAGTCGTACGTTGCCGCCAATCCATCATAAATCTCAGATGACGGAAATACAAATCCATATTCTTTCGCGTGGGAGATGACCTCCTTCAGTTTATCCTCTTTTTGTTCCATAGGGCAAAGTTAAAAAGATTTTTTAGGGGTGACGACAGTGTAGAAACCAAAAGAAGGATTGAACGATTCAAGAGAATTTCGAAGCAATGCAGCTCACGTAGAGTTACACTTATGTGCATTTTATGGTGCTTATAGTTCACATTGTGTTACTCACATTTGTGAACTATGCAACACAAAGGAGAAATTGTTGAAAAGGCTGTACGTCAAAGTGGACTTCCATTGACCCAATTGGCAAAGCGAATGGGGAAAAGTCGACGGTGGTTGTACAATGCCTTTGACAATCCAACTTTATCCATCGAGTTCATTCTGAGCATCGGTAAGATCATCCATTATGATTTTTCCAATGATATTGACGATTTGCAGCGCTTACGCACCTTTGACGAACCGAAAATCGATGAAAACGCATACACTGTTTCTTCGGAAAGTGCCGAATACTGGAAGAACAAGTACCTCACTTTGTTGGAGAAATACAATCGACTTTTGGGTGGATAGGTATACGGTCTTCTGCATAAGCGAAAGACGTGATTCAACGAAATTTCTCGAATTTGAGTAAAAATTAAACCTCAAGCTGATTTTATTTAAAATCCTACTCCCCCAATCCACCGAAAAGCCTACCTTTGCTTTTCCATCAAGTGTATAAGATAAATGGACAAAGTATCGTACGTCGGAAATGCGGATGTTAACGCTATCGACCACCTATACCAACAATATCGTCAGGATCCCGAAAGCGTGGATATCGGCTGGAAAAAATTCTTCGAAGGGTTCGATTTTGCCCGCACGAATTATGAAGACGGTGGAGAAATTCCTGAGAATTTTCAAAAAGAGTTCAAGGTCCTTAACCTAATCAACGGCTACCGTTCACGTGGGCATTTGTTCACAAAGACGAATCCTGTTCGTGAGCGCCGTAAATACACACCAACCTTAGACATCGAGAATTTCGGTTTGGAGGAAAGTGACTTGAACACGATTTTCAATGCCGGTGAGGAAATTGGGATTGGTGCAGCCACGTTGCGTGACATCATCAATCACCTCAACTTGACGTATTGTCAATCCATAGGTATTGAATATGCCTACATGAGAGACCCAGAGCGCATCGCTTGGTTTAAAAATAAAATTGAATTAAAAAATAGACCTTCATTCGATAAGCAACGTAAGATTCAAATCTTCAGCATGCTGAACAAGGCCTCTAGCTTTGAGTCATTCCTTGGAAAGAAATTCGTTGGACAAAAACGTTTTTCTATCGAAGGTGGAGAAGCATTGATTCCAGCGTTAGATACGCTTGTAAACAAAGGTTCTGAACTTGGCGTAGAATACTTCGTCATGGGAATGGCACACCGAGGAAGATTGAATACCTTGGCCAACATTTTCAAAAAACGACCTCAAGATATTTTCTCGGAGTTTGAAGGAAAAGAATTTGACTCTGTCGATTACTTTGATGGTGACGTGAAGTACCACCAAGGATTTACTTCGGTGGTGGAATTGGCTTCTGGAAAAACTGTTGGATTGACCTTGTCACCAAATCCATCGCACCTCGAAGCGGTAAATACTGTTGTTGAAGGTATTGCACGTTCGAAAGTCGATAATGTATTGAAGGATGAAGATAAAATTTGTCCTGTGCTCATTCATGGTGATGCGGCTCTCGCAGGCCAAGGGATTGTGTACGAAACCATTCAAATGGCACAATTGGATGGGTACCGTGCTGGCGGTACGATTCATCTTGTGGTGAACAACCAAGTTGGATTTACAACGAATTATTTGGATGGACGTTCCTCAACGTACTGCACGGATGTGGCAAAAACTACGCTTTGTCCTGTATTCCACGTGAATGGAGATGATGTTGAGGCGGTTGTTCAGACCATTGAGATCGCCATGGAGTACCGTCAAGAGTTCAACCGTGACGTGTTCATTGATATTCTATGTTACAGAAAGTACGGACACAACGAGGGAGATGAGCCAAAATTCACGCAACCTCATTTGTACAACATCATTGCCAAGCACCCGAACCCGAAAGACATTTATTTCGCTCAACTAGAAACCGAAGGAATAATTTCCAAGGATGAGTCGAAGACGATCGAAGACGAGTACAACAACTTCTTGGAATTGGAATTCGAAAATTCCCGCAAGATGGACAAAGCCCTCGTGTATGATTTCTTGTATGCAACATGGGAAGGCTTCCGTCATGCGCACGATGAAGATTTCCTAAATTCTCCGACAACAGGGGTTGATCAAAAGAAATTGTACGAGTTAGGAATAAAATTATCTACCCTTCCAGAAGGAAAGAAATACTTCCGCAAGATTGCTAAAATCTTCGAAGACCGCATGAACGCAGTGAAAAACAATGCGTTGGATTGGGGAACTGCTGAAATGTTGGCCTACGCCACCTTGTTGGTTGAAGGTCACCCAGTGCGTCTTTCAGGTCAGGATGTAGAACGCGGAACATTCTCACACCGTCACGCTGTGGTTAAAACAGAAGACACGGAAGAAGAAATCATCACCTTGAACAATCTGTCTGACAATCAAGCTGAATTTACCGTTTACAACTCGTTATTGTCTGAATACGGTGTCCTCGGGTTTGAATACGGATATTCATTGGCGACACCAAGAGGCTTGACCATTTGGGAAGCACAGTTTGGGGACTTCTTCAATGGCGCGCAAATCATGATTGACCAATTCATCTCAGCTGGTGAAGACAAATGGGCGACACAAAGTGGATTGGTGATGCTCTTGCCACATGGGTATGAAGGCCAAGGTGCTGAGCACTCATCTGGTCGAATGGAACGCTTTTTACAGCAGTGTGCGGACAACAACATGCAAATTGTAAATACGTCAACACCAGCGAACCATTTCCACCTTTTGCGCAGACAGCTGAAAAGAGAATTTAGAAAACCACTTGTGGTCTTTTCACCAAAAATGATTCTTCGTCTCCCAGCGGCAGTTTCCACACTGGAAGAAATGGCAAATGGAGGATTCCAAGAGGTCATTGATGACGCAGCAGCAAGTGCCGCACACGTTGACACCATTGTGTTCTGCTCTGGGAAGTTCTATTATGAAATGAAAGTGAAGGCTGAAGAAATGGGCGTTGAAAACATGGCATTTGTACGTATTGAACAACTCTATCCATTGCCAAAGAATCACATCGATGCCATCATTGCAAAATACAAAAACGCGAAGAACATTCTTTGGGCCCAAGAGGAACCAGCGAATATGGGGGCATGGACCTACATTGCCATGTCAATGAGATCTATTCCATTCATTGGAATTACGCGTAATGCAACCGCTGCGGCCGCTGAGGGATCGAAAAAATTGCATGAAAAACGATTGAAACAACTCTTTGCAGATTTGTTCAGTTATGCTAAAGTAAAAGTCAACTAAGCACATAATACAAAATAGACGGATATGTCAGTATTAGAAATGAAAGTTCCAAGTCCGGGTGAGTCTATCTCGGAAGTAGAAATTGCACAATGGTTGGTCTCTGATGGAGACTATGTTGAAAAAGATCAAGCTATTGCTGAGGTCGATTCAGACAAAGCGACGCTTGAACTTCCTGCAGAGGAAAGTGGGATCATCACGCTCAAAGCAGCAGATGGTGATGTGGTTAAGGTTGGTCAAGTGGTTTGCTTGATTGATACTTCAGCTGCTCGTCCTGCTGGTGCAGCGCCAAAAGTGGAGGAAAAGAAGGAAGAAGTTAAAGCAGCGCCTGTAGCAGAAAAAAGTGCTCCAGCAGCGGCACCTTCACCTGATCCAATGAAAAAAGATTCGTATGCAGCTGGAACTCCTTCCGTGGCAGCAGCAAAAATCATGGCCGAGAATAACATTCCCGCTGGAAAAGTGAATGGTACTGGCAAGGATGGTCGCGTGACAAAACAAGATGTTGTTGCGGCGATGTCTGCAGGATTTTCATCTGAAGCAGCACAAGGCTGGGGAGGAACTCGCGATCAAAACCGTGAGAAAATGAGCATGTTGCGCCGTAAAATTGCAGAGCGACTTGTTGCTGTGAAGAACGAAACAGCGATGTTGACGACCTTCAATGAAGTGGACATGAAGCCTATCATGGACCTTCGTGCAAAATACAAAGATGCCTTTGCGAAACACCACGAAGTGAATTTAGGATTTATGTCTTTCTTCACGAAAGCAGTTACTGAAGCCTTAAATCTTTATCCTGCGGTAAATGCACAGATTGATGGCAACGAAATGATCTTCCACAATTATGCGGATATCGGAATTGCCGTTTCTTCACCGAAAGGACTCATGGTTCCAGTTGTTCGCAACGCTGAGCAAATGTCTTTGGCAGAAATTGAGCGCGAAATCAAACGTTTGGCGGTGAAGGCACGAGATGGTAAAATGACTCCAGACGACATGACAGGCGGAACATTTACAATCACCAATGGAGGTGTGTTCGGTTCAATGCTGTCTACACCCATCATCAATCCACCGCAATCGGCAATTCTTGGTATGCACAATGTTGTTGAGCGTCCAGTAGCCATCAATGGGAAAGTTGAAATCCGTCCAATCATGTACGTAGCGCTTTCGTACGACCACCGAATCATCGACGGTAAGGAATCCGTTGGTTTCTTGGTGAAAGTGAAGGAGATGCTCGAAAATCCAGAGAGAATGTTGTTTGGATCGAAAGATCCAGTAGCTGTATTGCTTGGATTGTAAGTAAAAGAATCTACGCGATTCTATCGCATAAAATACCAACCGTGGGATTGAGTTCTCACGGTTTTTTTTGTACCTTTTATTCTCAAAACCACTCTCATGACACGCATAAAACCATTTGCACCAGCACAAATTGCTTTTGCTCAAGACACTGCATCGCTTCAAGATGCTTTCCTTCTTCAAGATTCCATCGAACTTCCCTACTTCATTTGGAAAGAAATACCTCCTCACATCCTTTTTGACCCGAACGATTCGTATAAGCCAAAGCGTTCTTTGTATCAGCAGCCCTATGCAATTCGAGGTGTACATTTAATGGTAAAAACTTCCAAACCATTGCCTCGAAATCCAGCATTGAAAAAATACGCCCGACAGATGCGCAATGAAAGCACGATCACCGAAATAATATTTTGGGTTCAAGTGACAAAAGGACGCTTTCACAACATCGATTTCGATCGTCAACGGGTGATTGGCAATTACATCGTTGATTTTTACGTCCATAAGCTTCAGCTGATCATCGAAATTGATGGGGATAGCCACAAAGGAAAGGAGCGTTATGACGCCTTGCGAGAAGCTGAATTGAAAGCCTTGGGACTTACCATTTACCGTATTGATGCTGCAGATGTCAAGTATCGGATTAAAACGACGATGTTTCAATTGGAGCAGTTTATTTTGGTGACTTACGGGGTGAGGCAGGGTGAGAGTGAGCGTGGTAGTGATGTGTGATTGGGGTAGAGTTGAGGGGTTGCAGCTACGCTGCCAGCAGGATTGGCAACTTCGTTGCTTTATCCACATACAGCAACTTCGTTGCAGTTATGACAAATCGCAACATCGTTGCTTAAAGTGTGCAGCTCCGCTGCTTGGGTGAATCACCCCGTCAGCCAAGGCTGATACCCCTCTTGAAAGAGGGGAGGAGAAAATAAAAAAGCCGACTATTCAGTCGGCTTTTGAAGTGTTTGGTTTGTTTGAACTTTAGAATTCAAATGTTTCCATGAATTTAGTGGTGAAATTTCCATTGCGGAAATCTTCATTGTCCATCAATTTTTGGTGGAAAGGAATCGTTGTCTTCACACCCTCAATGATGTACTCATCCAATGCACGCTTCATTTTCAAAATAGCCTCTTCGCGGGTCTGAGCCACAACGATTAGCTTTCCGATCATTGAATCGTAGTTTGGTGGAATGATATAACCAGCATAGGCATGCGTGTCAATACGAACACCATGTCCACCTGGTGAGTGGTATGAAGTGATTTTTCCTGGTGATGGGCGGAAGTCATTGTACGGATCCTCTGCGTTGATGCGGCATTGGATGGCGTGCAAATGTGGGAAATAGTTCTTCCCAGAAATTTTATGTCCCGCAGCGATTTTAATTTGCTCCTTGATCAAATCGTAATCGATCACCTCTTCAGTAATCGTATGCTCTACTTGGATTCGGGTATTCATCTCCATGAAGTAGAAATCGCGGTTTTTGTCCACAAGGAACTCAACCGTACCTACCCCTTCATACCGTACTGCCTTCGCTGCTTTGATTGCCGCTTCACCCATGCGTTCGCGTAGTTCTTCCGTCATGAACGGAGAAGGTGTTTCCTCCACCAATTTTTGGTGACGGCGTTGAATGGAGCAATCCCGTTCGGAGAGGTGACATGCATTTCCGAATTGGTCACCAGCAATTTGAATTTCGATGTGGCGTGGCTCCTCAATGTATTTCTCCATGTAGATGCCATCATTTCCGAAAGCTGCACCTGCTTCTTGACGAGCTGAATCCCAGGCTGCCTCTAAGTCTTCTTCCTTCCAAACGATGCGCATCCCTTTTCCACCTCCACCAGCAGTAGCTTTAAGGATAATTGGATAACGCACCACAAGAGCCGTTTTACGCGCATCTTCCACATCTTTCAACAAACCTTTCGATCCTGGAATACATGGTACACCTGCTGCAATCATTGTTGCTTTCGCTGTAGCCTTGTCCCCCATTCCTGCGATTTGCTCTGGAAGCGCTCCAATGAATTTAATACCGTGCTCTTGACATACCTTTGAAAACTTTTCATTTTCAGAAAGGAAGCCATAGCCAGGGTGAATGGCATCGGCATTGGTAATTTCAGCTGCAGCGATGATGTTAGGAATCGATAAATACGATTTTGAGCTCACCGCTGGACCAATGCACACTGCTTCATCCGCAAAGCGCACGGGTAATGAATCTTTATCTGCAGTTGAATATACTGCTACCGTTTTGATACCCATTTCCTTGCACGTACGAATAACGCGTAGGGCGATCTCTCCACGGTTGGCAATCAATATTTTCTTGAACATGCTGTTTTTTTAAGAATGAAAATCATGAAATGCGATCGGAAATCCGAGCACTCATTGATTAAGCTGGTTCTACTAAGAATAATGGTTGGTCGTACTCCACTGGAGAAGCGTCGTCCACCAATACTTTCACAATACGTCCAGAAACTTCTGATTCAATTTCATTGAACAATTTCATTGCTTCAATGATACAGATTGTGTTTCCCTGAGAGATGCTGTCCCCAACATTCGCAAATGCTGGCTTATCAGGACCTGACGAACGGTAGAAAGTTCCAATCATTGGTGACTTGATCGTGATCAACTTTGAATCCTCAGTAGCGACAGGTGCTGCCGGAGCTGCTGGAGCCACAGGTGCTGCTGCAGCGGGTGCAGGAGCTGCCACAGGAGCTGGTGCTGTTGCTTGAACATAAATTGGCTGATCTGCACCTTTTGATTTTTGTGCAGCCTTAATGATAATCTTGAAATCTTTTTGAGCAATTTCTACTTCGCTCACTCCTGACTTCGAAACGAATTTAATCAGGTCTTGTATTTCATTCAAATTCATAGCTATTGATTTTATTTCTGTAAAGTTAGTTTTTTCTATTTTAATAAGCCCATTTCAAATAAACAGCACCCCATGTAAATCCGCCACCGAAGGCAGATAAAATAAGCGTATCTCCTTTTTTCAATTGGCTTTCATAATCCCACAAACAAAGTGGTAATGTACCTGCGGTTGTGTTGCCGTACTTTTGTATGTTGATCATGACTTTCTCTTTCGTCAAGCCCATGCGGTCCGCCGTGGCATCAATGATTCTGAGGTTTGCCTGATGAGGCACCAACCAATCAACATCATCGCTGGTCAAGCCATTTTTCTCCATGATCTCCGCAGAAACTTCCGCCATATTGGTTACAGCGAATTTGAATACAGCCTTGCCTTCTTGTTTCACATAGTGTAAACGCTCGTCTACCGTTTGGTGTGATGGCGGCAAAGCAGATCCACCTGCTGGTTGAATCAAATACTGACGTCCTGAACCGTCGCTGCGGAGGATGAAGTCAATGACACCATTTCCTTCCTCGTTTGGTTCAAGCAAAACTGCACCTGCACCATCACCAAAAATCACACAAGTTGTGCGGTCTTGGTAATCTAGAATGGAAGTCATTTTATCCACACCTACAACGATTACCTTTTTGTGGCGACCTGTTTCAATGAACTGTGCACCTGTAGAAAGCGCGTAGATAAATCCTGAACATGCAGCGATACTGTCATAACCCCATGCATTCTTCATTCCCACCTTGTCACAGATCACATTCGCTGTACTTGGAAAAGGATAATCGGGCGTCACGGTGGCACAAATCACGAGTTCGATCTCCATTGGGTCGATACCCTTTTTCTCCAATAGCGCTTTTATCGCTGCAGCAGCCATATCCGATGAAGCACCATCTTTCATGATGCGACGCTCCTTGATTCCTGTGCGGGATGTAATCCACTCATCAGAAGTGTCTACAATCTTTGCAAGATCTTCGTTTGATAATACTGTTTCAGGAACATATCCTTGAACACCTGTAATTGCTGCAGTAACTTTTTTCATTCTCCGTTGAAGGCTTCATTCACGCGCATTGCCAGCCCCGTGCGAGCTACTTCGTGTGCGTGAAGTATCATATTTTTAACGGCAATGTCATTGGAAATTCCGTGACCTATTATCACATTTCCTTTGACCCCAAGTATGGGAGTACCGCCATAATTTTCGTAATTAAATCGGTCAAAGTAATCGTCTTGAATTCCACGTTTCTTCATCAACGTGTAAATTCCTTCAGCTTGCTTCAACACAATGTTTCCTGTAAAGCCATCACACACGATGACGTCTGCTTTACCTGAGAAGATATCACGGCCTTCAAGATTTCCGATGAAATTAATCTCATCTGACTCAGCCATGATTTTATGCGCTGCTAGGGTCAATAAATTCCCTTTTGATTCCTCCTCGCCGATATTTAACAAAGCAACACGTGGTTTTTCCACACCAAATACGGTATTCGAGTAAAGTGAACCCAGCACAGCAAATTGGTACAGAACATCCGCCTTGCAATCAGCATTTGATCCAACATCGAGTAGAATCGAGTTTGAGCCATCAATGCAGGGAATGTTCGATGTGATGCACGGACGAATAATTCCAGGAATTGTATTGATTTTATAGATAGACCCCACGAGCATTGCACCCGTATTTCCCGTACTTGCAAACGCCATAATGTCCTTCCGCGCCAACAACTCAAATCCTACAGCAATAGAGCTGTTCGGTTTTTGAGGAATCGCCCGCGTTGGATGGTCATGCATCGTGATGACATCGGGTGCATGCACAATCTCATAATTGCTTTCAGTTTCCCCCAACGCGAAAAGGCCACTAGAGATTAGCTCTCTGTCGCCTATTAACACGAGTTTCACGTCTTCGGGAAGCTCTTTTCTAGCGAGAACAGCTCCAGAAACATTCGCTTCTGGGGCAAAATCTCCACCGAGTATATCGATGCCGATCTTCATAAGAAGCGCGTAGATGCAACTGATTAAACAGCTACTTCTTTTTCAGCAACAACTCTTCCTTTATAATAAAGTTTTCCTTCATGCCAGTGAGCATGGTGGAAAAGGTGCGGTTGACCAGTTGTAGGACAAATTGCAATTTGCTGCGCAACTGCATTCTTGTGAGTCCTTCTCTTGTCACGTCTCGTCTTGGAAATTTTCCGTTTAGGATGTGCCATTTTATGTGTTTATATTAATTATTATTCAAATTTTTCAAAGCGTTCCAGCGCGGATCAATTGGTCCATCGCTATCATC
>JBDKGB010000027.1:0-69050 GCA_039798485.1 Bacteroidota bacterium | reverse complement strand
ATTAAATCAATTTAAAAAAGCCGATTTCAAATTGGCATTGCTTCGAGTTCAAGACTGGGAGATCGAAAGGCAATTTAAAATGTATTTATTGATGTTAAATGAACTCACTCTTGGAGATCTTAAAGAAGAGATTTTCAAGGAAGAAGCATGTAAATCAATATTAGAAAATATAGAAAAAACGCCAACTGATCTTTCAATATTGGATTGGACAAAGTTCTTTCCAGAGGCCGCAGTTTATATGATTTCAATTGAATTGAAAGCACTCCTATTATCTTCCGATTCAATTTGGCTGCGTGGAAATTTTTGTTTGAAAAATTTCTCTAAAATTGATATTCTTGATATTAATGAAGTTTACAAATTAGCCAATCAGATTACCGATAATTTTGATAGATCAAAAGCTTTTTTTGAAATTGTAACTTGGTTTTGTAATCAAAAACAAGTTCAAAAAGCAATAGATTCAACACAAAATATCAGTGATAAATGGATAAAATCGAAAGCATTTTTTCAGATTATCATCACATCCAGGACTCTTATTACATTAAATGAAACTAAATCTCTAATTAAAAAAATATCAAATGATTTTGTAAGACTTGATTGTTTGTTGGAACTATCCAACCAATATTTTAAAGAGAATAGGCAACTAGCAAATTATTTTTTAGAAGAAGCGAAATCTATTGCAGACAGTTTTGATGATATAGATTTAAAATGCAAGGCTTGGATCTCAATTGTAAGAGCCCTTCTAGAACAAAAGAAGTTTTCTGAGTGTCTTTTAATTCAAAATCAAATAATTATCGCCTCAAAAAATTTGAAACAAGATCAATTTAACAGTGATAAATCTGAGGTACTAATTAAACTGGCACAAACAATTATAATCTATGGTGACTTTAAAACAGGTTTTAGTTTATTGAAAGATTTATTCAAGAATTCAGAAAGCACAGATTATTTAATTTTAAATGCTTACATCAATACGGCAATTGAACTTATGAATATTGATAAATCAGAAATTGCCAATAAATTAATTTTTAAATCCGAAAAGTATATTAATCTTATTAATTCTGACTGGAAACGAGAATCATTATATTTTTCTTTATCCCGGTTATTCTGTCATAAAAAAGAATTCAAAAAATCATTGAAATATCTGAAATTAATTAAGGACTGTGAAGAAAGGAATACTGCTTTTTGTGATGCGGCAGAATTTTATTTTCTAAATAACAATTTAGTAGAGTTCAAAGGAGTGCTATTATCATCATTGGATAATGATTCTAAAATAGACTGCTCATTAAACGAGAATAATTATATCAAATTCTTATTTCACAACAATAGATCGGAAGAAGCGTTTATTAAGATTCAACAAATTAATGATGATAATCAAAAAACAAACATTATCAGAGAATTAATTCACATTGGTATAGATAATGCAAATTTTGAAATTGCAAGTGAACTTTCAAAATTGATTTCTGAGGAACGAACTAAATCATTTTTGAACCTATTAATTTTAAAGTCACGTATATCCAATGATTTTGAAAAATCTATTTCATGTAATTTAGAATTAATTTTCGATGTTGATTATAAAATATCAGCTTACCTCATTCTTGCCAAAAAACTCTGTGATGATGGCTATGTTGATGAATCTGTTGGATATTATTATGCTTCTTTAAAGTTATTCAGCGAATTTAATCCTTATGAAAATTATAAATTTCCGTTAATAAGTGCTGCAGAATTTTATGCTATGCTTTCATCTGGATTGAAAAAATGTGGAGATCCTATTCGTGCAAGTGAATTTTTGACTAAAGCTAATCATCTTATAACATCGATTTTTAAAACCGTTTCAAACATTGATTCGGAATATGAAAGGGCAGTGGGTTTTCGCGATTTATTTGAAACCATTAATGATTCAATAGAACTATGCGAAATAGATTTTCAAAAATCTGCATTCGACGAAGCTGTCAATGCTGCGAAATCAATTCATGATGTTTACAGAGAAGAATTGATTTGGGAATTAGGACTTGTTTTGTCTAAAAAACATAATATAAATGAAGCGCTAAAGATATTCAATTCATTAAGTAGCCCCTTTTTTAAAGATAATTTACTTGCTGATATTTGTAGGCAATTGATAAAAAAAGATGAAATAGAATTGGTCCTTAAATTATTGAATGAATTTGAACAAAATAGTTGGAAACAGAGTGTTTTAGTTGATTTGGGATATCAAATAAATTTTAGTAATCTGAAAAGATTAACAAAAGAGATGGTTTCGCAAAATGAATTTAATTTTATTATTGAAGGGTTTTCCTTGAAAATAAAAGAAGAATTTATTTATCCTGAAGAATTATTCCCGATTCTTTTTTGTGTTTCACCAAACAAAAAAATCATTGAAAATTTTATTTATCATTTCACCAACGTACAATTCATTTCAAACGAATTACCAAATTTTGAAAAAAGAAACTTACTAAAAGAAGTAATTAATATTCAACAAACTATGTTGCAATAATGAAAGAAACCCACCCATTTTTACAACTCGGCAAAGTACCAAATGCTAACAAATTAATTCTTGGTTCTTTTCCTGTATTTTCCATAACACTTCCCGAAAGCAAAGAGAAACTTAGAATTCGTAATAGTGATGGCACCGTTCAATTCTTTTATGGGAGTTGTTATAGTCGTTTTTGGGGACTCTATCATTTGTATATAGATAACGACTTACAAATACCAATAAAGCCAGAACTTGCAATCAAAAGCCTAAAAAAGAATTCCATTTCTATTTCTGATTTAATTTCAGAATGTGAGAGGAATGGAAAAAGTGCATTAGATAAAGATTTAACAAAACGTGTTTACAACATTAAAATGTTGGATGAATACTTGGAGTCAGGAGTTACTAAAATTCTTTGTACATCTAAAGGAGTAATGGAAATGTTTCATGAACATTTTGTAAAAAAATCAAAAACAATAATTTATCAAGAGTCTGAATCTAAGAAATGGCAAACCCAAATCATTTCAAATCTAAAAGGAGATGAATTGCATATCAAAAAGCTAATTTGTATGCAATATCTTTTTAAAGGAAAAACGATTAGATTATTTTCAATTCCTTCACCTGGTTCACCACAAAGACAATTAAAACAATTTGGTTTTTCGGGCGATGATTGGAGAGTCTATGCTGAACAGTATTTCGAATATTCATTTAAATGGTTTATAGAAGATTTAAGTATGGAACACAAGACAAATTGTAATTGCTGCGATTGTATATGGCAGAGATTAATTGAAAATCAAGAAGGTATATTTCAGCTTGTAGGAGGCAGGGAAGTGTCTTATCGCATTTTTGGAAATACTTTGGAATGGATTACCGTTGAGACCACCCATAGTGTTTTATATCCCCAAAGTCGTGAGAATATTTGCGAATCTATTACTGCGCGAATTAATAATTTGAGCCCATCAAACTATCCCGGTACAGCGACGTCTTACAAATGGGCTTTATTAAATGATAATCGAATTTGGTTAGTATGATTGTTACAGATTTCCTCTGCCTCCCCCCACGTCTCAATCAGAAAATTGAGGCCGTCCAATCCGAAGACGAGGCCTATGCAGCCGATGAACTCGTTGAATTGGGTGAAGAAATTCTTTCGCAATTGGCAGCTATGGGGATTGCGGTATATCTGGAGCAAAACAAACAAAAGGAGGTGTTCAACGACTTCTTGATTTCATTATTTCTGTCCAACGGTCATACCTACAACGCCGGACCACTATACCGCTGGGCGGCAAATATGCTCAAGGAGGCTGAAGGTGAAAATGCCGAATTGTTAAAACCATTTTTCTGGCAAGAGTGCGACGGAAAGGAGGTTCTGAACGAAGAAATACACCACCTGGCCAGTTTGCGGAATGCCGTGATGCACGGATTTTTTGTCTTGCCGCCCGAACGAAATCGGGAAGAATTAAGCAAGATGGAAGCGATCCTCGAAAAAATCCAACAAGCTGGATTGTTTGAACAAACCTTCGGAGAATTCCATTTCATTGATCATCAGGGCTTCAATGGTCAGTGGAACATTACCGATCCCAGTGCTTGGGAGTTGCTCAGGAATTGTGAATCATTCGGCCAACTCGCACAGCGTGTTTCTCATGAATATTCTGAGAGTTTCCGAATTGAGGAAGGTGCTTTTGCGCGTCAAAACTCCAAAGATATCCCTGAAATGAAACAAGCTGCTTTGTCCCTATTGGAAAAGGGAAAAGGTGCCTTGGTCTGTTGGTACAATCCTGGATCGGAAGTGGGTGTTCAGGCCTACCGTACCCTATTGAAATTGGCCGATCAAGGTCCGTATTTGCCCATTCATTATGCGCTGAATGATCAAGGTGCAACCTACACACGTTCTTTTTTAGAAAGGGAATTGGGAAAAGTGTTGTTCGAACATACTCATAAGGATAACGCTCACAAGGATCCCATTAAATTTCTAAAAAACAAGGACAACCAGAAGCTAATGACTAAAATGCCTGTGGTAATACTCCACAACATGCATGTAGCTTTGTTCAATGAAAATCACCTCACTTTGTTCTTCAATGAATTGTTTGAGGCAGGTGTCGCAGTGCTTGGTACGTCTTGGAATTATCCTTATCTCAAGCGATTTTTCAACGCTGAGGTTGAATTAGGCAAGTCTAAAGCAAAGGTAGAGATTGACCTAGTGAATTACTCTTTAACGAATTACCTTCGTTTTAAAGGACCTAGCAAAGAACAAAAGGACCAAGTGGCTGATTATGAGAAATTGAAAGAAATTGTTTTTGCCATTCATTCCAAGTTAGAGAATAAAGAAGTGATTGTTGCTAGGCGTTTCGCAGATATGCATGGGTTCCCGATAGAATTTGTGCATGAAGCTTTTGGGATCTTGAGTCCATTTTATTCCTTGGGTAAAGAACCGTTTAAACAAGATGAAGTTGATGAACTCTATGGCTTCCCAAAAACAATCGAGGAAAGCTCTCGCATTTTTCTTACACTAGGAAGGCGTGATGTGAAACTGGAATATCAGCATAAAGTATTAATAAAATAGTTTAACCATGGAAGCAAAGTTAAAATCAGTCAAGAAAATCAAGTTTACAAAGACAGTAAAAATGGTAAGCCCACCTCCTGGAGTTAGATGTAAAAGACCAGGTAATCCTAGTTGTGCTCATCCGACAACGTGTGCAAAACTCGCTAGATGCTATTACGATAAGTAATCATGAAGCCGATACTAACATACCACCAAAGGTACATAGCGCTAAAAAACGAAAAGCACATTTGTGCAGAGCAAGATCTATTGTCTGAACTCATAGAAAACGACAACGCCGGACTAAACAATTTCTTCATGGCTGCATTCGGAATGAGCACCATGATTTTGCGGATGGGTGCAGTCATTCAACTATGCAGAAAATTTGAAAAATTGGATGGACAAGGTGACGCCCTTTTTACCAAGCAGGTACTTGATAATCTCAGAGAAACGTTGCCTTCAGATACAAGCTGGAAAAATCTGTGGGTGATCAGTACTGAAGAAGATGCTTGGAAAGATCCAATGGTTCAACCCAAAGGAGGGCAATCCCTTCTGGATAGATTTGTCACGTTTCGAAACAAATTCGTGCATCAACAGATTCAATTAAAGTCGGAGTTTCTTCAACAGCTTTCAAATGGTATTCTCATGTTTGAAGAAATGGCAGAGCTCGTGGGACTGTTTTCAAATGGGGAGATCGCATTGATTGATGGCAAATGTTATTGGCAGGAAAATGAACACGCCCTGTGCCTACATCCCTTCTTACAACAAGGGGAGGACAAGGAACATCCATACATTTTTCAAGGATTACATAAGTCGAAGGGTGAGGTTTCAATGTTGAACCTTATGTTGGGTGACGAGGATGCTCAATGTTCTGACACGCACCTTGAGCCGATTTTTGAACCTATGCGTGCCTCGCTGCAAGGAGGAGCAGGACAAGTTTTCGACCATAGCGAGCGTATAGCCTATTATCAATCGTGCTTTGTTGGTCGTGAACGAGAAAAGAAAGCCATTCTTGAATTCTGCCAGAATGTGGATGAGAAAAATGTGCTTTGTGTGAAGTCTCCAGCCGGAATGGGGAAGGGGGCACTCATCGCTGATGTGATCGGAACACTACAAGATTCAAAGGCTCAAGTGCTCTATCATTTTTGTGGTGCAGGACTTCAAAACAGCCTCCATGCAACATTGTACCACCTGATCCTTCAGGGCTATCGAAGCCAATATTGGAATCGTTCTGATGAGCACATTCAACGCAAGCTCAACCGTTTACCAAGCAAGTATTTTGACGTGATTCAGTTGTTTCAATCGCTGCTTGAATCGCATTTGAACCTACAAAAAAACAATACTTCGGGTAATTTGGTCATCATTATTGATGGTCTTGATGAGGCGCAAGTGGCTTATGCGCAATTGAAAATTTCAGATTGGTTTTATACCTACGATGAAAACGAGGAGCCTTTAGAGGATTGGCGTTCACCCAAAAACATTCGCTGGATCTTTACCTACCGCTGCGATGATGATGGCACTGAGAGCTTTTATCGCTACCCGTCAATGAAAGAATTGGCTCAAGTTGAATTGTTGCACCCCATGAAAGGATTAATGCCCGAGGCTGTTGATGAAGCTTTCAACCAATTCAATGTTTCTGAGGAGTTTAAAAAAGTGGTCATAGAAAAGTCCACCATTTATGAAGCTTAGACCGATGAAGATTTCTGTTACTTTATTTCCTACTTTCGTACCCTATTCAACTGCTAAATGGACAAGTCATCTCTAAAAGTTCGCAATGCCATTGTTCGGATTGTGGGTGTGTTTGAAACGAAAGGAAGTGTGCGCACACTGGCCTCGAAATTTAAACAGGAAAAGTACACGGAAGAAGTTATCGACGATCCAAAAACACTGGATTATTTCAAAAATTACTGGTACCCCGAATTTCGCGATTTGTATTTCTTACGCCAAGAAGAAAGCAGTGCAACGATTTTAACAAAAAACCTCGAAAATGACATTGTTTTGGTTGTGCGCACAAACGAGACAACGAAAGAAAAAACCTGCATTTCTGTTCGTGTTGAAGGAGCTGAAGTGTTTTTATTCAAGAACAATCTTCATTTTTTCTCGATCGATTTGTCCATTGAAATGAAGGAGCTAGCCAGTTATTCAGACCTCACGTTTGTCGTGAGAAATTTCTATACGAAGGTCTTAAGTTCTGACGCAGAACTCAATTGGGTGAATTGGATTGAAAAAGAAGTGCTGTGCGACATTTCAATTAGTGGGGAAACAGGAAGGAAGGGACCGAAGGTGGACGATTATTCGGGTTCAAAGTTTAAAGTTTTTTCAATCATTGACCTTGAAGAAATTGTAGATCAAAATACGCGCGCTGAACTCTTGTATGATCTTGGATGTGGAGCACAAATAGGTTCTGCCGGTGGCCAAAAGTTGTTCTCTCCAAGCCAAACCTATTTTGAGGAGCTGATGGAAAATAAAATCTCTATCTTCAACAACTACGATATACTTCCACTTTTTGATTCCTTCACAGTGCTTGGCAACGCAATGTTAGATGAGGATAAAACGACAGCTAAAACGCGTACTTGGTCGCAATCATACTTTCGGGTTTTCTTGCACAACTTGTTAATCAAATTCAATCTATATCGGTACAATTCTGAAATGATCAATGACTCTGTGAAAGTGAGGGACCAGTTTGAAGAATTTCTGAATACCTACAACATCAGCCATATTTCTTACAATTTCTTACCAAACTTGATGTACCAAAAGCACCGGTCAAGTTTGGATATTGATGGGGAATTAAAGCAGTTTCAGGACCGAATCACCCGAATATCAGAATCCATTCGCGAACAACAACAATCCCGTGCGAATGCCTTACTTGGACTTGTCGGGATTTTCACCTCCATTGGGAGTGTTTTGCCCATTGTAAATGCAGCGCCAAAGGTTCAACGATGGACGGGGATGAATGCATGGGTTTTTTACAGTTTAGTTGGGATTTTACTCATTTCCATAGCCATTCCGCTATTGATGTATTTGTTCCCGGAGAAATCAAAAAAACTGAAGCGGTGGTGGCGAAGTCGGAAATCGGTATAAATAAGGTCACCCCACATTTTCCTCATCCTCATCCACGTGCAACAAATGCAGCAGACGATGGGCAATCGGGGAAATAAAAATCGCAGCAGTCGTTAGAAAAACAATCCCACTGAAGAGTGCATAAAGTGACGAAAAAACTTTACCTCCCGTGGTTGTGAGGATGCTTCCCGGGCCCATTCCTGTGAGGATCATGGACGCATTGTAGAAACTGTCAATCCAGGAGAGATTCGCGTAATGGCGGTAACCGATGACTCCAATGAGTAGAGATACGGCCATAAAAACCATGGAAATCAAAAAGAATTTGATCATCCGAAGGGTAAAGTCTCTTGGAGAAAGGATGTTCTTGTTGGGTTTGCGTTTTTTTACCATGATGAATGCGAATAGGCGTGTTTTTTCAACTGTAAAATTACAAGGATGATCCAAAGTAGTGTAAGGCCAAACGTGATCTTTTGGAGGAGAGGAAGAAAGACAATGCCAAAATTGCTGATGTAGATGATGCCATTCGCGAAAATGAATCCGAGGCAAACCACCCCGAAATAGGAGAGGAAGTCGCGCTTGTTGCGGAACAATTCATAAAACAGCAAGGTGAAAGCGATCGTCCCTGAGATAACAGCAACATAGATAATGCCGTCGTGCCAATTGGTGAAAATGAGTGACGAAAAAATCATGGACAAAATGCCGCAATAGCGCATAAAACCTCGAATTGATTTGTTTTTTTCATAAACTATCGTTGGAACATTCCACCAGAAAATGGATATGGACACAGATAGGATAACCATGCCTACCAAGCCAAAGCTACGGCCTGAATTTGCTGCACCATTTTTAGCATTTTCCCCGAGTAGCTCACACCAATAATTGTTGCGCCAACTGAAACCAGGTTCATGGACATTGACATTCGATCCACCAGGATAGTAATGGGCCGCAAGCAAATAGAATACTGTAAAAAGTAGAATTCCGCCGATGGTGAACAGGGGCCATAAAACGATTCTAGATCGATGTTCCCCAGACATCTTATTCCTTTTTACGGTCAGGATTTTGGCGAAGAAAGGAATCCCATCCGCCGCCTTTCGCTTTGTTGTGCTCACCAATGCCCTTGGAAAAATGATGACATACGGCAACCGCCAAGCCATCTGTGGCATCTAAATATTTCGGCATTTCCTCGAATTTCAAGAGTTTCTGTAGCATCGCTGCCACTTGTTCCTTCGACGCGCTACCACTGCCGGTAATGGCTTGCTTTACACGCTTTGGTGAATACTCTTCAAAGGGAAGGTTGTGGCTCAAACCCGCAGCAATGGCAACACCTTGAGCACGGCCGAGCTTTAACATCGACTGCACGTTCTTCCCGAAAAATGGCGCTTCAATGGCCAGTTCATCCGGATGGTACTCTTGGATGATCCCAGATATTCGGTCGTAAATGCGTTTTAGCTTGTCGGGATGGGTTGGAAGCTTGTTGAGCTGAACAATTCCGAAGTTGAGCATGGTCAATTGATTTTTCTGCACATGAATAAGTCCATATCCCATAATCGTGGTTCCGGGGTCAATTCCGAGAATAATCTTATCTTCAACCATTCAAATTTTCTTCGTTGGCTAAAGCTATAAAAAATAGGCAGACAATCTTCAATTTCCTCAAATTGCTTGCGTTGGCTGTGCTCATTTTTTTCTTGTACCAACGCTTGGATAAGTTCGATGCACAACAACGACAGTTCTCACTTGAACACCCACTTTTTTTGGCTTTTGGTCTCGTACTTATGCCGATCAACTGGTGGACAGAATGGCGAAAATGGACCTTGTCGCTGGGTCGTGCCGGAGTGCAAAGCGAAAAATCTATTGTTTTCCATAGTTTTTTAGCGGGAATGGTAACGGGCATGCTGACACCCAACATGCTGGGTAATTTCATCGGGCGTATCCTTTATTTCGACCGAAAACACCGCGTTCAACTTACCTTACTTACGCTAATTGGGAGCATGTCACAGTTTGCAGTGACGATGGTGGTTGGTGCCTTGGCAGTCATCCTGCTTCATAAATTGCCCTTCGAAACTCCACTTGGTTCTACCATATATTTCCTGATCGCGCTTGTTGCTTGTTTATTTCTAGTGCTCTATTTTCGAATGGAGTGGCTGCTGAAATTCCTTCGAAAGCGAACTTTTGTTCGAGGTTTATTGGCACTTCTCGAGAGCAACAAAGATTTGAGAATTCGAATGCTCGGACTAGGGATTTTTCGTCATCTGATCTTTACGCTCCAATTCTCATGTGTACTCTATGCCTTTGGTGTTGAAATCGATGCGACAAGCATCTTATGGATTTGGCAATTCTATTTTTGGGTGACCTTGGCGCCGTCATTATTTCTCGGGAAATTGGGTGTGCGCGAATCTGTTGCGGTTTGGGTGTTTGCCGCTGCTGGTATTTCTGAATTTCCGGTGGTACTCGCCGCGTTTTCCATTTGGGTCATGAATCTGTTTCTTCCGACCCTCGTTTCTTTGGTCATTCTAAAACGTGCAAAGGCATGATGGTTTTAGCTTTCTTTATTGTGTATGGCGCCATCATGGCCGGTATCGTTGGACTAGGGTATTTCCTCCAACGGAAAAAAGAAGGGACCTATACCATTGGAAAGCAAACGATTTCGAGTGAAGAACTTTCAGTCATTGTTCCATTTCGAAATGAAGCAAAGCGCCTTACTCCATTGTTAGCGTCCATGCGTAGGGCGAAAAATCAACCAAATAGTTTTGTTTTTGTGGATGATCATTCCGAGGACGATTCGATGGCAATTCTTCGGGAAAATCTTTCAGGGATAAACTGGATGGCGATTACATTGGATACGCATGAACAAGGAAAGAAAGTGGCCATTCGACGTGGGATTCAAGAAAGTGAAGGAAAATGGATCTTGTCGATGGATGCAGATGTGTCTTTTTCTGAGGGTTATTTCTCGACGCTTTTGACCTTAGAACACGCAGACATGTATATTCTTCCAGCAGTGATGGTTGCCCAGCGCTGGTACGAACACCTCTACGAAGTGGATTTGATTTTAGTCAATTCGGCAAATTGTGGCCTGTCAGGTTGGAAGCGACCCATCATGGCGAGTGGCGCAAACCTCTTGTACAGCAGGGAAGCCTTTGAGCGCCTCGATCGCATTGAGCGACATGCACACATGCCTAGTGGGGATGATATTTATTTGTTGCGCGATTTTCGAGATGGCGGGGCGGATGTTCGGTTAATGACAGATCCGAAGCTGGCCATTAAAACGGAAACACCTCAATCCTTTCGGGAATTTATCCACCAGCGTTTGAGGTGGTTGGCAAAAACTGGAGATGTGAAGGACAATCTAAGTACAAGTTTGGCGATTGTTCAAGCCCTTTTAACCTTTGCTTTTGTAGCGCTTCTGGTTTCCAAAAGTTGGTCTCACGAATGGAAAGAATTTTGGACAATCTTCGCGATCAAAACAGGGTTGGACATGCTGATTTTTTATCCGTATTTCAAGAGGATTCAGCGCCGAATTTCGTGGCTCTTCATTCCCATCTATGAGTTCCTTTTTCCTTTTTACACCTTGCTTATTTTGAGCATGATGTATTGGTTCAAGCCGCAATGGAAGGGCAGGAGATTGGACCGAAATTTTTGACGGCTTTATTTTTCGATTTCTCGTAAGGACTCCATCTTTTTCTTTTCCAAGAATCCTTTGATGTCTTCGAAATGTTCCTTCACGCGTTTGTTCCCGAATTCAAACACCTTCGTCACCAAGCCATCCAAGAAGTCGCGGTCGTGAGAAACGATAATCAGTGTTCCGTCAAAATTGCGCAAGGCATCTTTGATGATGTCTTTGGTTTTCATGTCGAGGTGATTGGTCGGCTCATCGAGAATCAACAGGTTAACCGGCTCTAAAAGGAGTTTGATCATCGCCAATCGTGTGCGTTCACCACCGGACAGTACTTTCACCTTTTTCGCACTCGTTTCTCCACCGAACATAAATGCCCCCAAGATATCTTTGATTTTCGTACGGATGTCACCCACAGCGATGTAGTCGATGGTTTCGAAAATCGACAGTTCCTCGTCAAGCAATGCGGCCTGGTTTTGAGCAAAATACCCAATCTTAATGTTGTGTCCAAGTTGAAGAGATCCGGTAAAGTCGATTTCATTCATGATTGCTTTGATCATGGTCGATTTCCCTTCTCCATTTTTTCCGACGAAGGCCAATTTTTGTCCGCGTTCAATGGTCATCGATGCATTGTGGAAGACCACATGATCGCCATAGGATTTACTCAATTCTTCAACAATCACCGGATAATTCCCAGAGCGCGGAGCAGGAGGGAAGCGAAGTCGTAAGGCTGATGTGTCTACTTCATCGACTTCAATGATGTCCAATTTCTCGAGCATCTTTACCCGTGATTGCACTTGAAGTGTTTTGGAATACGTACCCTTGAAACGTTCGATAAATTCGGTTGTTTCAGCGATGAACTTTTGCTGCTCGTCGTATTGTTTTTGTTGCTGTTCGCGTCGTTCTTTGCGCAATTCAAGGTAATGGGAATATTTCGCTTTGTAGTCGTATATTCTTCCCATCGTCACTTCGATGGTTCGCGTAGTGATGTTGTCGACAAAGGCGCGGTCGTGGGAGATGACTACAACTGCTTTGGCTTGTTCGGTCAGGAAATTCTCCAACCATTGAATGGATTCGATGTCCAAGTGATTGGTGGGCTCATCGAGCAAGATGAGGTCTGGCTTGCGCAAAAGGATCTTCGCCAACTCGATGCGCATCCTCCATCCACCGCTAAACTCGGAGGTTGAACGGTCGAAGTCTTCGCGCACAAATCCTAAGCCTTTGAGTGTTTTTTCGACCTCGCCATCGTAGTTTATTTCTTCAATGGAGTAGTATTTTTCACTGAGTTCAGACACCTGTTCGATCAGTTTCATGTAGTCGTCTGAATCGTAGTCGGTGCGCACTGTCAGCTGGTGGTTGATTTCATCCATCTCCGCTTTCATGGCAAAAATTTCTTGAAAGGCCTTGGAAGTTTCCTCGAATACGGTACACTCGTCTGCCGTCAACAAATGCTGTGGTAAATAAGCAATGACGGTACCTTTTGGCGATGAAACACCACCCTTTGTGGGCTTGTTTTGACCTGCAAGAATTTTCAGTAGCGTTGATTTTCCAGCGCCATTTTTCCCCATCAAGGCGATTTTATCGGTGTCATTGATGACAAAGCTAACATCACTAAACAGGATTTTACCACTGAACTCTACGGCAAGGCCATCAACTGAAATCATATCGCACAAATTAAGGGCGCAAAGATAATCCCTTGTGGCGTTTGAAGTTGGTTTATGCTTATTTTTGAGAAAAAAAGATGAGACTGTTTCTTTTCATTTGCTTGTTCTTCTTTGGGTTTGCTGCTTCTTCGCAGCAAAAGGATACCTGTTTTTCCGTCCCATCTTCCTTGTCCAAGGCGAATAATGATCAATTGACAATCGGATGTACGTGTGATTTGGCTGAGTTTTCTTTGCAAATCTACTCGCGCTGGGGACAGTTGGTTTATGAGGCAAAGACCTTCATGACACCTTTTGATATGGATTTGCAGGCACGAACGGGGAAGAAAAAACAACAGGTTCAAGTCTTTGGCGAAGGTACCTATGTGTACAAAATTCGCTACCGCAAATACAATTCACAGGAATACATCGACGTGACGGGATACATCACGATTCTATAGCGTAAAGATTTCTAGATTATTTGCCATAAAAAAAAGCCGGCAGAACCGGCTTTCAAAAAATATATTCTCTGTCCTTTAGAACGGAAGATCGTCATCAGCACCGCTTTCAGAAATTGCTGCAGGGGCAGTAATTGCAGGCTCATTTATCGGAGCGTTGCCAAGGTTGATAGGTGAAGGACCTCCAGCAGGGATACCCTGTGACGCATTACCCACTAAATCAATTCTGAATCCGTCAACATTGTGATAGTATTTACCTGAATATTCACGGGAATATAGATTGATAGAAACTTCCACCTCTTGCCCAATTGCGAATCGACCTAGTTCAGCAACTTTGTCATTTCCAAAAAGACTGATGCACAAATCTGGATTGAATGAATCACCGGTATCAATTACAAAGCTTTGTTTTTGCCAATCTTTGCCAGCTTTGCTTACTCCACTTTCAACATCAAGAATTGCCTTGATTCTTCCTTTAACCTTTACACTACTCATTGTATTATTGTTTGTTGTTATCCATTATTAAAAGCCAAAAGCGTCATCCACGCCTCGTCCAGTTTGTTTTCGCTTAGCAACACTTTAGCGCGCTCATGAAGGGCGTTTTCCAATGCGTTTGCGTCGTCTTCTAAAGATACGAACAATTCACTAAGTTCTAACAATTTGTATTCATTAACTTCCGTTTCATCAGGAAGTGCTTCGATCCCAGCAAGCTGACCTAGGTCGTTGCGCGAAAGCACGCCGCTCGCGAGGATATCTGCCGGTAAGTGATCGAACCCAATCCCGCATGTTGTAATGGGTTTCGTGATTTCGAACATCGAGCGCTCATCAGCACGACAATACCAGTTACCCCCCATGCGTGCGACCAAATCAATTTTCTTTTGGTCTATCATGCCAGCCTCATCCAAAACCTCTTCATGGATGTGGATGCGGGTTACCTCACAAATGATCAAATTTCCTGCTCCTCCTTCAGTTCCGAGTTCAATCACTTCATTTACCTTACATTCGAACTGTACTGGTGCTTCTGCCACACGCATGGGTTGAATGGTTTCAGATGCCAGAGGAGTAAATCCCGCTTTCGTAAATTCGCTTGTTCCGGATGGATAGGGTGAACTTGCCAAGCTCATTTGATGCACCATATCGTAATTGACCACGTTGATTACCACTTCAGGAATAACTTTCACGTTGTTGTACGTGTCTTTTGTGGTGTTGGCTCTTCCTGATCGAGCAGGTGAGAAAATCAAGATGGGTGGATTCGCACTGAATACATTGAAGAAACTGAACGGCGCCAAGTTGTGATTTCCATCCGCATCAATTGTCGCCGCAAAAGCTATTGGTCTAGGTCCTACAGCACCAAGCAGGTACTGGTGAACTTTTGGTACTGGAAGCGTTTTTGGGTTGAGTGTAATCATTGTTCGAATAGAATAGCACAAATTTACACGGAACAAACGCACATTTAAAATTCAGTTATCACGACTTTTCCACAAAAAAATACCCTTTAAAATTCAAATTGATATTTTTTTCCTGCTCAGGTTTTTCATTCTCTAAATAAAACTATTATCTTTGCCATCCCGAAAGGGAAGGTAGCGTTGAACGAACGGCCTTAATTGAAATAAATTTGCGGATGTGGTGAAATTGGTAGACACGCCAGACTTAGGATCTGGTGCCGAGAGGTGTGCGGGTTCGAGTCCCTCCATCCGCACTGAAAATGGTCTCGTTGGTAAACGGGACCTTTTTTGTTTAAGCTATAATTGAAATTAAAATGAACGTAACTCGTCAAGACGTTGATGCATTGAATGCATTATTGAAGGTTGAAATCGTGCCTGGAGATTATCAGGACAAGGTAAAATCAACTTTGGAAAAATACCGAAAAACGGCTAAAATCCCTGGTTTCCGTCCAGGTCATGTGCCTTTCGGAATTGTGCAAAAACAATACGGTAAAGGTGTACTTGCAGATGAGTTAAACAAGATTGTAAACGATGGATTGTACCAATTTATCGCTGAAAACAAAATAGATATCCTCGGTAACCCAATCCCAAAAGCTGGAAGCGACGTGGACGGCAACTTTGACAAGCCAGAAAATTTCACGTTTGAATTCGAAATCGGATTGAGCCCACAATTTGAACTTCCTTTGTCGTCGAAGAGCAAATTCGATCACGTAAAAGTGAAAATCGATGATGCGCTTATCTCAAAACAAATCGAAGACCTTACGCGCCGTTATGGAAAATTAATTTCTTCAGATACCGTTGGAGAAAAGGATATGATTTTGGCTCAATTCGTTGAACTCAATGCAGACGGAGAAATTAAGGAAGGCGGAATCCTTCATTCTTCGACAATTTCTATGGAGTTTGTGAAAGATGCTAAAGCGAAAAAAGCATTGGAGGGTAAAGCAATCGGTGATAAAGTTGTTGTGAATCCAGCGCATGTTTCTCGCGGTGGTAGCGATATTGCAGCCATGTTGGGAATTCAAGAAGCGGCGTTGGAAACAATCTCTGATAAATTCCAAATGACAATCAACGAAATCAAGCATATGGAAGCAGCGGAATTGAACCAAGAGCTGTATGACCGCTTGTTTGGTGAAGGTGCCATTTCTTCTGAAAAAGAATTGAAGGCACGCATCGCAGATGACCTTAGAAACATGTTTGCAAACGATTCAGATCGCTTATTGACACGGACCATTTACGATGAGCTTTTGGAGAAAACAGCCATCAACTTGCCAGATGCATTCTTGAAGCGTTGGATAAAATTGTCAAACGAAAAGCCAATTTCTGACGAACAATTGGACGCAGAATACGATGGGTATGCAAAAAGCTTGAAATGGCAGTTGATTCAAACCAGCATCTTCAAGAACAACGAAATAAAGTTGGATAACCAAGAAGTGATTGAATTTACAAAAGGATTGTTGGTGAGCAATTATGCACAATACGGAATTCCTGCGCCAGACGATAGTGAATTGACAAAATCAGCGTTGCAAGTACTTGGTAACAAGGAGGAAGCAAATAGAATTTACGACATGCTTGCAGAGCAAAAATTGACACAGTATTTCAAGAGCACAGTGAAATTGTCGGAGAAAGAAATTTCGTATGACGACTTCGTTGAGCTTGCTTCGAAATAAGTAATACTAGGTATTGGAAGCCCTCGATTTTTCGGGGGCTTCTTTTTTTGATGGAGTTGCGTACCTTTGTGGCAATTCAACTATTGTGAACACAGGTATATGTCGAGAATAACAACACGGAAATTCGCTCCTCTTCTTTTTACACTTTTGTTGTGTGTATGGGCGAATGCCATGTACGCGCAATCTCAATACCTGCGAAAAAGAAATGATCCGTACAAGTGGATGTTTGGCCTTGGATGGAATGTTGTCGACGACGATGGCCTAGCTTTTTCAAACCTTTTAGACTACACGACCTCTTGGAATTACCTATACTATCCAACTACACTTTCCATTGATAAGTACTTAAAGCGCGGTTGGAGTGTAGATGGCGCATTGTCCTACAACCGCTATACAACGTCGAAGTTGATCAACGACTCAACAGGAGTCAAAGGTGTTTTTGTAGCGGCAGATGTTTCGTTGAAATACAGTTTCTTACCACGCATGGCCTATTATGCTCAATGGCTTGACATGTATTTTGCGTTTGGCGCTGGTATGACGTACCGTCAAACGATGTCGACCCCAATTACACCAATGTTAAGTCTAACCTTAGGTGCAAATCTATGGTTCTCAAAAAGTTGGGGTTTACGTCTTCAGACAGCAGGAAAACTTGGATTGGTGTCCGATATCTGGGCGTCAAACACCGATTATGTGCAACACACCATTGGACTTGTTTACCGTGTGAAGCCTGTGTACAAGAGCAATTTCAGCAACAAGCGCCAATACAAGTGGACCAGCAAGAAACGCAATTACCGCCGTCGAAACAACGGTTAATGGATCGTGATTTCGTAAGGTAAGCGCATCTGAATACCGAAGCGATTGCTCATGTGCAGCAATGATTCGTAAGATGCTGTAAGTGCTTCAGGCAATTTATTTTTCGCCATTACCATGTCGCCATTTTCCTCTTCAAAATCTTCAAGTAGTTCTTGCCACATATCTTCTTCTTTCAACGGATAATAGAGGACCTTTTTGTCTTTTATCCCAGCTTTTTTAGAGGCGTATTGAATGGCGTCGCGCAGTCCACCCAAGCGGTCAACAAGCCCGATTTGAAGTGCATCTCGGCCTGTCCAAACACGACCTCGTGCGATGACATTCACGTTGTCTACAGAAAGACCTCTTCCAACCGCAACACGGTTGAGAAACTCCAAGTACGTGAAGTCTACTTCCTCTTGAATCATTTTCAACTCGTCTGGTGTCAATTTTTTCATGAGCGACATGATTGAGTGCGCATTGGTTCCAGCACGGTCGAAGGTGATTCCCAATTTGTTTTCCAGCATCTTTCCTAAGTAAGGAATCATTCCAAAAACCCCAATGGATCCTGTAATGGTTGTAGGTTCAGCAAAGATTGTTGTGCCTGGTGCAGCGATGTAATAGCCTCCAGAAGCCGCAACATCACCCATCGAAACAATAACCTTCTTCGACTTATTCGTGAGCACAACTTCACGCCAAATTTCGTCGCTTGCCAATGCACTTCCTCCTGGACTGTTTACCCGGAAAACAACGGTTTTGATGGAGCTGTTTTTACGTACGTCCTGAAAGAGTTTGCAGATTTCTTTGGATGTCAAACCATCGCCATCTGTTGAAATATCACCTTCCGCCAAAATGACTGCAATGTTTGGGTCGTCATTTTTTGTTAATGCTTGCTCTGAATAGAATTTTTTGCGGGCATATTTCTCAAAAGCTTGAAATTCAATTTCTTCGTCTTTGTCTAAACCAATTTTCTCGGAAATCAATTCAATGACTTCATCGCGGTACATCACACCATCAATCATCTTCAGCTTAATTGCGTCATTTGCTCTGCGAATGGATGCTTTTTCCGCAATTTCATTCAGCTTCGAAACGGAAACATTGCGATCTTTAGAGATGTCCATACGAATGTCTTCCCACATCGATGTCAAGTAACGTTCAATTTGCACACGGCTTGAATCACTCATCTCAGTTCGGAAAAATGGCTCAACTGCGCTCTTGAAATCGTTGTTGCTGCCGCGTATGATTTCTACTTCTACATCCAATTTGTCCAAGGTGTTTTTGAAATAGGTAAGTTCAGCACCAAGTCCAAAAAACTCCATGGCCGACGACGGGAAAGCATAGAGTTCATTCGCTACAGCACTTAAGTAGAACTCTTTTTGCGTGATGACTTCCCCGGCATTGTAGGCCACAATAAATTTCCCAGCTTCTTTAAAGTCAATGAGTGCTTCTCTGATTTCACGGGTACTCGCATAGCCACAATTTAAATCGCCAACCTCCAAAAAGATTCCTTTCACCTTGCTGTCGTTTTTAGCTGTTTCAATGCCGAAAAGGATATCACTCAAGCCAATGGTTCTGTTCACATTAAACGATGTTGGATCAAAGGTGCTTGTTGACTGTTCTCCGATTTCACCGTCCAATGTCATGTGCAAGACTGTATTGTTCTTAAGGGATAGTGGTTTAGGTCCAAATTCACCAAAACTTCCGATGATTCCACCCACAATTAATATGAACAAGAACAAGCCAATGATGGTCATGATAAAAATGGCGAGTAAACTTGGCCAAAATATTTTTCCAAAGGTGATTTTATTTTCAGGCATACAATCCGTTTTTTTTATCAAAAATAATGCTTTCCGCTGATAAAATTGAAGGCTTGTTTTTTCCGTAATTGGATCATGGATTTTGTTGACTTAAAATCTGTTTCTGCTGATTATTCAATGATTAGAGGATTAGTTCAAAAATATTTTCCGATTTTGAAAAATGAAATGGTATTGAAGTAGGGCATGGATAAAAAAAAGCCGTAAATTGGCTGCAAACTTTGCCAGAAATGAAAAAACTAATTACTCTCCTTTTTACTGTTTTAAGTACCTTAAGTTTTGCTCAAACCTCATATTCACGCGTTAAAGTATTTGCTGATGCGCTAGAATTGAAGCGTTTAGGTGATTTAGGTGTTACGGTAGACCACGGCACCTACAAAGAGGGTGTCTTCTTTATTTCCGATTTTTCGAATTTGGAAATGGACATCATGGATGCCAACAATTTCAATTATGAGGTTTTGATTGAGGATGTTCAGGCATATTACATTGAACACATGTCTGATCCAAGTGGGTACGTTCCTAAAAATGCAAGCTGCGCTGGAGGTGGTGCGAATTCTGGATTTAGTCCTGTTACGCCGACGAACTTCAACCAAGGAACAATGGGGGGGTACTTGAAATACAATGAAATGCTTGCCGAATTGGATCAAATGGCAACATTATACCCAAATTTAATCACGGCTAAAGCACCAATTTCTACCTTTTTGTCGCGAGAAAATCGCCCAATTTATTACGTGCGCATCTCTGATAACGCAGCTACCGACGAAAGTGCAGAGACGAAAGTTCTTTATACCGCCATTCACCATGCGCGTGAACCAATGAGCATGATGGAAACGATTTTTTACATGTGGTACCTGTTGGAAAACTACGCTACGAATGATGAGGTAAAATACATCGTTGACAACATGCAGCTTTACTTTGTGCCATGTATCAATGTTGACGGGTATTTGTACAACGAATCAACAAACCCGAATGGTGGTGGAATGTGGCGCAAGAATCGCCGCAACAACGGTGGTGGTGTTTACGGTGTTGACTTGAATAGAAATTACGGCTACGGTTGGGGAACAACAGGAACTAGCACGAATACAAGCAACGATACCTACTGCGGAACGGCAGCATATTCCGAGCCTGAAGTGCAAGCAATACGCTGGTTGGTGCAGAACAATCATTTTATTACAGCGTTCAATGCGCACACCTATGCGGAAGATATTCTTTTCCCTATTGGAACAACTGTAGCTGAATTTGCTCCCCACCACAATTATTTCCAAGCGGAAACAAATCATATGGTACAGTACAATGGCTACACAGCAATGAAAAGTTCCGCTTTGTACCCAGCTTCGGGGGATTCAGATGACTACATGTACAAATTGGATATTGGAGTAGGCGTTAAAGACACCATGTTTGTGCATACACCTGAAGTAGGTACTGCATTTTGGCAACCCGCTTCGGAAATTGATGCTACCTGCAAGGACATGTTGTTCCCGAACCTAGTTCTTGCACACATCAGCCGAAAGTACTTAATCGTGAAAGATGCTGATCCGTCAACGGTAGCGACATTAACAGGCAACTTCTCGCATACAGCGCAGCGTTTGGGACGTGAAAATGGAGCTATAACGGTTTCTATTCAGCCCTTGTTGAACATTCAATCTGTAGGTGCTCCTGTAGTTTACAATGTCCCTTTGATGACGAATACTTCTGGTGCCATTTCTTATGTGTTGAATCCTGCAATCCAGTACGGTGATCAAATCAAGTACATTTTGAAGACTGACAACGGCATGTGGGTAAAGAAGGATACCATCGTTAAAACGTATGGTGCGTTGACAGTGCAAGTTGTGGAAGATGGTTCAAATGCCAACTGGACAGGTACATGGGGAACAACAACGTCTACCTTCGTTTCTGCTTCAACATCGTACACGGATAGTCCAACAGGAAACTATGCGAACAATATCGCTTCAAAAACCTATACGTATGTGCCGACAATCGATTTGACGAATGCAACGGCAGCAGGGATTTCGTACTATGCAAAATGGAACATTGAAGCAGATTACGACTACGTTCAGTTTCAAGTGTCTACGGATGGTGGAACAACGTGGATTGGTCAGTGCGGAAACTATACTGTACCTGGAACAAACGCGAATGGAAGTGTTCAACCCAACAATCAACCTGTGTACGAAGGAGTGCAGTCCAACTGGGTACTTGAAGAAATTAACCTAAGTGATTACCTCGGACAGGTGATTAAAGTGCGCTTCAAATTGGCATCAGACAACGGAACAAATGGAGATGGATTCTACTTCGATGATTTTAAAATCATGTTCAATGAGGCTGGTCCTGCCGTGGCACCTACAGCATCATTCAACACGGCGTCTACATCTGTTTGTGTCAATAGCCCAGTAGCTTTCAATGATCTTTCAGCGAACCAACCAACGACATGGGCATGGAATTTCGGTGACAATACAACATCGACTGATCAGTCGCCTTCGCACGTTTATGCAACTCCTGGAACGTATACGGTAACCCTCACGGTAACAAATACAGCAGGTTCGAATACATCAACGTTGACAAATTACATTACCGTGAATGCGCTTCCAGTGGTTACAATCACAAGTTCAGCAGTGAACAATGCGGTTTGTATCAGCGATGGAACAGTTCAGTTGACAGTTTCTCCTGCCAATTCTGTGGTGACTGGAGTTGGTGTTTCTGGTGGATCCTTTGATCCAACGATTGCTGGCTTAGGTGCGCAAACGTTGACGGCTACGTATGCAGATGCAAATGGATGTATTGGAACAAACACCTTGGTGCTTACTGTTGAAGATTGCGCATCCATTGATAATCTCATTTATAACGGTGTGAAGGTCCTTCCAAATCCAAACAATGGACAATTTATCGTAACAGGGCTTGAAATTGGTCAAGTATTAAAAGTATACGACATGAATGGAAAGGTTGTTCTTGCTGAAAACATTGTGTCAAGCACTCAAATGATTCAACTTGACCGTGTGAGCAGTGGAATCTTCTATTTGCAAACAGTGAAAAATGGAAAGATTGGTCAATTGAAATTTGCCGTTCTTTAATCGAGGTATTTCATACATGCACAAAAAAGGGGCGAATTGAATTTTGCCCCTTTTTATTATCCATGCATCGTTTCGCCCTTCCCATATTTGTCCATCAGCGAGGACTCAAATGCCAAGAAATCACTCCAGCGCTCTTCAACATCAATTCCATCTCCATATTTTCGAGCAAAGCCAAGAAACGTCGTGTAATGACGGGCCTCACTTTCCATAAGTGATCGGTAAAAACCTCGTAAATCTTCGTCATTGATTTCCTCGGAGAGTATTTTAAATCGCTCGCAACTGCGCGCTTCGATCATGGCCGCAAAGAGCATTTGATTCACAAAGTGACTCGCACGTGACCCTGTGTTTTTGTTCTTTTTTAAGTAATCGGACAGGTCATGCACATAGGGGTCCTTGCGTTCGAATCCCAATGCCAAGCCACGCTCCTGAAGTTTTTGATGAACCATATTGAAATGTTCCATTTCCTCTCGGCAAATGGCCGTCATGGCCTCAACCAAATCAGGGTATTGAGGGTACTGAACAATCATCGAGATCGCATTGCTTGCCGCTTTCTGCTCGCAGTATGCATGATCAATCAGAATTTCTTGAATGTTCTTTTCAACGATGTTCACCCAACGAGGATCGGTCGCCATTTTCAGTCCGAGCATCTTTTTTTGTTGCAAAGTTAATGGTGAAATGAACGCGAATGTATTGCTTTGACTAATTTTAAGCATCAAAATATCGTTCATGAAAAACCTGCTCGTATCCATTGTGCTTTGTTTGCCCATGTTGGCTTTCAATCAAAAGTCCGCGCAACCCAAACTTGTTGTCGGTATTGTTGTTGACCAAATGTGCTACGAATACCTCTATCGGTACCAAGCACGATTTGGCGAAAATGGCTTCAACAAAATCATGCATAATGGAACGAACTGCCGCACAACCATGTACAATTATGTCCCAACATTTACTGGTCCAGGGCATGCAAGTATCTACACAGGGACGACACCGGCCAATCATGGAATCGTTGGGAATGAATGGTACGATCGGAATTCAGGAAGTGTGCTGAACTGTGTTTTCGACTCCACCGCAACATCAGTAGGAACTAGTTCAGCAGGAGGAAAATGTTCGCCAAAGAATTTAAAAACATACACCATCACGGATCAGCTGAAAATGACTTATCCGAATGCACGGGTTGTCTCTGTTTCCATCAAGGACCGTAGCGCGATTTTACCAGGTGGACATTTGAGCAATGGTTCGTATTGGTTTGATTATGCAACTGGAAAATTTATTACGAGTTCCTTCTACAAAAGTGAATTGCCGCAATGGGTGCAGGATTTCAATGCAAAAGACAATGCAGAAAAGTACATGAAGCAGTCTTGGAATACCTTACACGAGATTTCAAGTTATACGGCATCCGGTCCAGATGATTCTCCCTACGAACAAGTGCTCGCAGGGAAATCGACACCTACATTTCCTTACGATTTGGCACAAATGAATGCATCATCCCTTGCTGCAGGAAAAAACAATTTCTCCTTGTTTACGGTAACACCTTTTGCAAATACCTACCTCACAAATTTTGCAATTCAAGCCATGACATCAGAGAATCTTGGAGCGGATGCGCAAACCGATATGCTCTGTATTTCCTATTCAACCCCCGATATCGCAGGGCATTCATTCGGGATGCGTTCTGTTGAACTTGAAGACATGTATTTACGGTTGGATCTCGAGATAGCACGTTTACTCTGTCAACTTGAAAAGCAATACGGTAAAGATGGTTTTGTTGTGTTCCTGACGGCAGATCATGCAGTAGTTCCTGTGCCCCAATATTTGATTGATCTAAAGTTACCAGGTGGGTATACGTTTGTCAAGGAGCCGCTTGAATTGTTAAAAACGTCAAGTGCAGCAAAATTTGGTGCTCCTCTGGTCCTGTGTGAAGAGAATCAGAACATTTATTTGGACCATAAAAAGATTGCTGAGATGCATTTGACCATCGATCAAGTAGCTCAATTTGTGTCAGAAGAAATACGTTCTTGGGATGGGGTTAAAGCGGTTTACACGCCTTCGGAGCT
Organism: Bacteroidota bacterium; assembly: GCA_039798485.1. GTDB lineage: Bacteria > Bacteroidota > Bacteroidia > Flavobacteriales_D > Crocinitomicaceae > M0103. Next base: position 44,463 of record JBDKGB010000027.1, on the reverse strand, counting down.
GAATAGTGCAGCAAAAGATCAATGGCAAGCCATGGTCATCAAAGGAATTCATCCGAAAGAAAGTGGTGATGTGGTATTTATTTTAGAGCCTGGATACTTGATGAAAGAGTTGGATGTGCCAGCAGCGCACAAGGGAACAAGCCACGGTTCCGCCTTCAACTACGATACACATGTTCCTTTGTTGTGGTACGGTTCTGGAATCCCTGCGCAAGAGGTCTTTCGTCCGATCGAAATTACAGACATCGCTGCAACTTTGTCACACATCTTGAACCTTCAGCGAAGCGGTGCCATGACAGGTACTCCAATTCTTGAACTTTTAGGCCGTAAGCCCTGATGATTTTTTACGTCGATGAATCTTCAATAGTTCAAGACAAAAGGTAAATACAAGGGAAGTACTTAAAGCATAAAACACATGGAGATTCCCAGGGTATTTCATGTGAAAAAAGGGCGCTACTCCTGGTATGGCAAAAACACCAATCATGAGCAGAATGGCTGACAATAAAATGAATTTTGCCGCTTTATTTTTATTCGAAAACATAGAGAAAATACTTCGTGATAAAGAGAGCTTCGACATCACCATCAGTAAATTTGAGCTGATGAGTGTGATGAAGGCCATCGACCGGAGCTGATCGTCCGAATGTTCTTCATTTTTTGAAATCCAATAGAGAACAAGCACGCCGCATAGCAATAAGAACCCATCTACGAGCGCTTGCGTGATTTCTTTTCTTCCGAAAAATCGAGCATTTGTTTTTCGTGGCGGATGTTTCATAATATCCTTTTCTTCAGCTTCCGATTCAAAAGCGACTGAACTGACAGGATCGATGATGATTTCCATAAAAACGATGTGTAGGGGCATTAGGATGAGTGGAATACTGGAAATAAAAGCAGGGAGAAGTGTAAGTCCAATGATTGGGATATGTATAGCGAGAACATAAGACATTGCTTTGCGCAAATTGTCATAGATTTTTCTACCCGAACGGATAGCATGGACGATGGAGGCAAAATGGTCGTCGAGTAAAATCAATGAGGAAGCCTCACGTGCGACATCTGTTCCTTTTAATCCCATGGCAACACCAATGTTCGCAGCTTTCAAAGCAGGGGCGTCGTTTACGCCATCCCCCGTCATCGCAACAATTTCCCCTGAGGCTTGTAAGGAAAGTACGATGCGTAACTTTTGTTCGGGCTTCAGACGTGCAATTATCTCTGTATGCCTAAGTTTCTCGCGCAATTGATCGTCTGTCATCGATTGAATATCGGAACCCAAAAGCAATGCTTCAGCATGAAGTCCAATTTCTAAGCCTATCGTTGCTGCCGTTTCTGGGTGGTCTCCAGTCAACATAATAATGCGAATACCTGCACTGCGACATTCGGTGATTGCTTCAGGTACATCCGCACGTACAGGGTCCGATAATGCGATCAAGCCTAAAAACGTAAACGTAAATTCCTCTTGTGAAAGCGGCAATTTTTTCGCAGGATAAGTGCCTTCAGCAACACCCAAAACACGCATTCCTTTTTTTGCTAGTTGATTGAGTTTATCATGCCACTCTTCCGTTTCTCTTGCTGTAAAATGACACAATTTAAAAAGCGTTTCAGGAGCCCCCTTGCATGCGATCTTGTAATGCGTTCCATCCTGATAAACCAAAGTCATGGCAGTTAATTTATGGCTGAACGGATATTCTTTGATTAGCGTAAGTACATTGTCTTCTTTACGTTCAAAGGAATAATGCTGAATTGCACATTCCATAGGGTCTTGCGCATTTTTAATACACGCTAAATTGGCGTATTCAGCAACGCTATTTTTATCATTTTCCCCAAAGGGAACACAGGTAGATACTACCATCTTGTTACAGGTGATAGTACCCGTTTTATCACTGCACAGAAAAGTTGCTGATCCAAGCGTTTCTATGGCAGATGGTTTTCGTGTCAAGACATTTAATTTACTCAGCCGCCAAGCTCCCAAGGCTAAGAATACGGTCATTATTACTGGGAATTCTTCAGGAAGTATGGCCATCGCAGCTGAAAGCCCATTTAGTAGAGATTGTATAAAGTTCCCTCTAGTGGAGTAGAAAAGGATCACAACAGCAATACACAGTCCTACACCTACAATACTGAACCATTTAATCAGCCTGCCCAATTCAGATTGTAGTTGTGTTGGTTGTTCTTTTATGGCAGTCAAGGATATTCCAATCTTTCCAAATTCTGTATCGATGCCCGTGGAAATTATAGCCATGACACCTCGTCCCCGTGTGACCAATGTCCCTCCAAAAAGATGTTCATCGAATCTTTTTTCCAAAGGTAGAGCCTCGCCAGTGAGTAGAGATTCATCGACTTCAAGGGTAAAACATTCTAGAACTTTACCATCTGCTGGAATGCGGTCGCCTTCGTTGATTGCAACATGGTCACCCTCCACGATTTCTCGACTGGGAATGCGCACATAAATACCATCGCGCTCTACGGTGGCATGGGGAGCTGCAAGGTGGCGCAATGCATCCAAGGCTTTTTCTGTTTTTCTATGTTGGATAAATGTGATTGCAATGATGATGCTAATGGTAGAAAGCAGCGTAATGCCTTCCCCAAGATCTCCAAGGATAATGTATAGAGTGGCCGATGAAATCAAGAGGAGGAACATCGGTTCGCCAAGAACCGCCAATACAATGCGAAATATGCCTTTTGATTCCTTTGCGGGAAGTTCATTCGCCCCGTTTGTTTTAAGTCGACGCTGCGCTTCAATAGTGCTCAATCCTCTTGTCATACCTTACTTCCTTTGGCTAAAATAATAGGGCAAGAAGCGCTATTTCTAAGACAAAATGAATGATTTTCTTTTCGTTTTTTACTGATTTTCATTCAAAAACCCGAAAAATTTATCGAAATGTGTTGAAAACTTGGTTGAAAACCTATATGCATGCAACTGCCGTTCCCTTAGCTACATCATTAAATTTGTAAGTAGTAAGTATTATCAACACAGATCATTATGCTGGGAACATTGATTAAGCGCAGACTTTCAGACAATCAGGTTGCAAACGTGTTCATCAACGCGATTTTTGATTCGGTGGATAATGGATTCAAAGAGGTCGCGTCTCTGATTAATGAAGATGCTGTTTTCATGAAATCCCCTGAAATTTCGAATACTGAAAGCGGTGAGTTTGGGATGATTGTTATCGTAGGGAATTTGTCTTTCTTGGAAAGCACCTTTGAAGCAGAACAAGCTGGCCGTGTTGAAAAACTAATCTTTGAAAAATTAGCACGCATCTACGACATGTCTGATGTTGATTTTGAAAAACTTGTTCGTGATTACCAGTCGTTCATTACACGCGTAAATCATCCTTCTAAGAATATGATTTATGGCATGTCGAAGGCAATGTTCCACAAGTATGGTTTAAACGAATACCAAGACGAGTATTTCAAGCGTATGCAAGCGCCAAATCCGTTGTTCCTAAAGCGATTGGATGAGGTGATGGCGAACTTTATCTGGGATTGGGACGTATTCTTTAAGAAATACAAGCTGTCTTAAGCAGAAGTCAATTTAATTTGACGTACACCACTTTTTTTGTTTCGAAAAACTCCTCTGCGTAAACCTCACTCAGGTTAAACAATTCCATTTTTTGTTTAACTGTAGACAGTTCCTCTGTCAAGTCACCACCTTTCAAGTACAAAATTCCGTTCTTCAATGGATTGTTGTTGTTCTTGGCGATTTTTCCAGTAGTCCACCGGATGAAGTCTGGCATGGCGGTAACGGCACGACTTACGATAAAATCGAAGTTTCCTTTGATGTTTTCTGCACGCTCGTGAATGGCGACAACATTCTTTAGTCCCAATGCATTTTTCACTTCGTTGACAACCCGAATCTTCTTGCCAATCGAATCTACTAAGGTGAATTGACATTCTGGGAAAAGGATCGCTAAAGGTATTCCTGGGAAACCGCCACCTGTTCCTATGTCGAGAATTTTGGAGCCATCTGCAAACGTCATCACCTTTGCGATTCCTAGGGAATGCAAGACGTGACGTTCGTAAAAATTGTCGGTATCTTTTCGTGAAATCACATTGATTTGCTCATTCCAATGCTGGTAAAGCTCTCCCAATAATTCAAATTGTTTTTTTTGAATGTCAGAAAGGTTAGGGAAGTAGTGTTCAATGTGATGCATGGTAAAATCTACGGTAATGCCGTTCGATAATTGTTTGGGAAAATAAACGGATTAAATCGTGTCTTTGGTTTTCTCCATCATTCCAGCAAGGAAGTCTCTGGCGCGAAAAAGTTGAGCTTTAACGGTCCCCAACGGCAGATTCAACTCTTCAGCGATCTCTTCGTAACTCAATTCCTCAAAATAACGTTTCTCCACAAGTTCGCGGTAGCGTGGCTTCAGCTTGCTCACAAGAACACGCATGTGCGACACTTTTTGACCGTGAATAATTGTTTCTTCGGGATTCATGACCGAAGCTTTTGCTTCAATGTAAACCACTTCACCATCGCTTGAGGTAAAGCCAGTATCCATGGAGGTCACTTTGATTCGTTTTTTGCGAATGAAATCAATACAATTGTTGGAAGCGATTTTAAACAGCCAAGTACTGAAGGCATAACTTGGAGAGTATTGTTCCAAGCGGCTAAATGCTTTGCCAAAGGCTTCGATCGTTAAATCATCAGCATCATCTTGGTTTTTCACCATTTTGAGCATCATGTAATAGATTGATTCTCGATAACGGTCCATCAACTCAGCGTATGCTGCTTGATTGCCTTTCCGCGCCGCATCTACCAGAATGAGATCGTGTCGTGCTTTGTCGGATAAGTGTTCGCCTTCTACCATTTGTTTGCTGCCTTTTTTTCAGATGAATAATAAATGATCGGCATCAAGATCGTGTACATCATGTCCCACAATGGTAGGTATTTCACCAAGCTGCCTTCGTTCAATTTAATGAAACAACGGCCTTGTACCCACCATTTAACACCCGTAACGAAAATGAATACCGAGGCACTTAACCATCGGAAATCATTACTCAGCATCAAAATAACAAAGGAAATAAGCAAGATCAGCAGGGTCAAGGGATATATTCCTAACATCCATTTTTTAATAACCTCGTACCGATCGGTAGTCGTGTAGTGTCTGGTTTTTTGTCGAATCCACGCATCCCAGTCACTGCAAGGGGCAGAGTAACAAAAGGCATCTTTATCAATATTGATCGAGACATTCTTTTTTGTTGCTGCTTCTTGTACAAAAAGATCGTCATCGCCAGAAGCTAAACCATAATGTGATTTGAATCCATTCACAGAATCGAAAAGTTTCCTGGTATAACCAATGTTGCGTCCTACTCCCATGTAGGGCAAACCCGACAAGGCCATGGAATAATAACTGATGCCAATGGAAGCGGTGTCGAAGCGAATCAGGCGATTTAAAAAACCTGACGTTTTGGTGTAAGGACCGTAGCCAATGATGAGCTCTTTATCAGCACGAAAGGATTTTGCCATCGACTGCAACCACAACCGAGAAGCTGGACGACAATCCGCATCTGTCAAAATGAAATGGTCGTATTTTGCTCCCTTGATCCCGATAGTGATGGAGAGTTTCTTGCCAGGCCGGAGGTGTGGGTTTCGCTCTACTTCGATGACATGGAGATTTCTGTATTCATTTTGAAACGCCCGCAAAAGTTGACTGGAATCGTCTACCGATTGGTTGTTGATGACAATCACTTCAAACTGAGGGTAGTCTTGGGTTAAGATGAATGGGAGGTTTTCGTACAGATTGTCTGATTCGTTTCGCGCTGCAATAATCAGCGATATTGGAGGAAAAGAGGCTTCGTTCTCGGTTGGAGTTTTCTGCTTGTAAAAGGCGAATTTTCCTTGGATGAGAAGCACATACGTCAGATGCACCAAAGCTGTAATTCCAAATGTTAGGAACACATATAAAAATGCGGAAGACTCGAATGAAGGTATAAAATGCATGTCGGCGTAAAGCTTCGGTACAAAGATGGGGTGACTAATGAAATAGCTTTATCTTTGCGCCGTTTAGTTTTCAACATTTTATGCACTTTGAACTTCGCCATACTGACCCAAAATCCCGCGCGCGAGTGGGATTGTTACATACCGATCACGGTACAATTGAGACCCCTATCTTTATGCCTGTGGGAACAGTTGGATCCGTGAAGGGGGTGCATCAGCATGAATTGGCAGATGACATCAAGGCGCAAATCATTCTCGGAAACACCTACCACCTCTTTCTGCGTCCTGGAATCGAAGTCCTTGAGGCAGCTGGTGGCTTACACAAATTTATTGGTTGGGATCGGCCGATGTTGACAGATAGTGGAGGATATCAAGTGTATTCCTTGTCGGGTTCACGAAAAATCAATGAGGAAGGGGTGAAGTTTCAGTCGCACATCGACGGAAGTTATCATTTCTTTACACCGGAACGTGCGATTGATATTCAACGAACCATTGGCGCCGATATCATCATGGCTTTTGATGAATGTACACCATATCCCTGCGATTACCAGTATGCCAAACGCTCCATGCACATGACACACCGCTGGTTAAAACGCTGTATGGACCGAATGGAGGAAACCGAACCAAAATACGGCTACAATCAAGCACTTTTTCCTATTGTTCAAGGGAGTGTTTACAAGGATTTGAGAACGGAATCTGCGGAGAAAATCGCGTCATTTGATGCCGTTGGAAACGCAATAGGTGGGCTTTCTGTAGGTGAACCCGATGAAGAATTGTACGAGATGACCGACCATGTGTGTCAAATTTTACCGACCGAAAAACCCCGTTATTTGATGGGTGTGGGTACGCCTGTTAATTTGTTGGAATGCATTGCCATGGGGATTGATATGTTCGATTGCGTGATGCCCTCAAGAAATGCACGTCACGGCATGTTGTTTACACGCGAAGGAACAATAAACATCAAGAACAAGAAATGGGAAATGGATTTTTCTCCACTTGACCCAACGGGAAAAGCCTACGTGGATCAAGCGTATACCAAAGCCTATTTGCGCCATTTGATAAAGTCAGGTGAAAACCTTGGGATTCAAATCGCAACCATTCATAACCTTGCATTTTATCTTGATTTGATGAAAGAGGCCCGTGAACGAATTCTCGACGGCACTTTTGTTGAATGGAAAAATGCGCTCACACCAAAATTGGGACAACGACTCTAGCGTGCTATCCATTCTTGATAAATATATCATTCGGAAGTTCTTAACCACGTTCTTCTTCATGCTTGGAATCATCATGCTCCTCGCAATGGTCTTTGACTTGTCCGAACGATTGAGTGAATTTATCGACAATCAAGCACCAATCTCTGGGATTATCTTCGAGTACTATCTGAATTTCATTCTCTTCTATGGGAACATGTTTTCCTCAATGATCATCTTCGTTTCGGTCATTTGGTTTACAGCGAAAATGGCGCAAGACACGGAAATCATTCCAATGCTCAACAGTGGAAGACCCTTTCACCGTTTTCTTCGGCCGTATATGATTTCTGCGACAATCTTGATGTTGATTTCCTTATTCATGAACCATTTTATTTTGCCCAAGGCCAATAAAGTGAGACTCGCCTTTGAGGAGAAATATTACCGAGATGCCATGTATGTCGAAGATTATCACGCAGAATATCCTGGCAACCAAGTGGTCTATTTTTCGAGTTTTTCATCCGAACAAAATGTAGTCAACGACTTCGTACTTGAACAGTGGGACAACAATAAAAAATTGAAGTACTTTATCAAGGCTCGATCGGCGCAGAACAAGCCGGGGACTGATGTTTGGGTATTGACGGATTACTTCGAACGCAGGGTAGGTTATCCAAATGATGAGGTTCACGAGGGACAGAAAAAAGATACTGTCTTCAAGTTTAGAATTGAGGAAATGGCACAGCGCGATAACATTGCTGAAGCCATGACCTATTCTGAGCTGAAAGGATTCATCCAAAGAGAAAAGGAGAAAGGTTCAGGAAATGTTCCGATGTATGAAATCGAACTCAATCAACGTACTTCTTATCCGTTTGCTTCCTATGTGTTGACCATTATTGGTGTTTCGGTTTCTTCACGCAAAAAGCGCGGTGGAATTGGAATTAGCATTGCCTTGGGTTTGGGTATTATTTTCATATACATCTTCGCCATGAAAGTGACCACGGTGGCTGCCATGAAGGTTGGGTTTCCGGCAGAATTGGCTGTTTGGGTGCCCAACATCTTGTTTGGTGGTATCGCATACATCTTATACCGCTTCGCGCAGAAGTAGGAAGAATTTCGACCAAGAATTTTTTAGCTCCTTCGTCTCATTGCATGCTGATAACATGAAAGATGTAGTATGGAAACTAGCTGAAATGTATTTGAGATACAATTAACCTCTGTGCCTTTCTAGTAGACAATAATCTTGTTTATTCACCTTGAGGCGCAGAGAATTAACGTGCAAGGCGGAAGAATCCAGTTGAATTGCAGATACGATTGATCTCTGTGCCTCCGTGGCAGACAATAATCTGGTTTATTAATCTAGAGGCGCAGAGAATGAACGTACAAGGCGGAAGAATCCAGTTGAATTTCAGATACAATTGATTTCTTTGCCTTCGTGGTAGACAATAATCTTGTTTATTCACCTAGAGGCGCAGAGAATGAACGTGCAAGGCTTAAGAATCCAATTGAATTTCAGATACAATTGATCTCTGTGCCTCTGTGGTAGACAATTATTTGGTTTATTCACCTAGAGTCGCAGAGAATGAACGTGCAAGGCGAAAGAATCCAGTTGAATTTCAGATACAATTGATCTCTTTGCCTCCGTGGTAGACAATTATTTGGTTTATTCACCTAGAGTCGCAGAGAATGAACGTGCAAGGCTTAAGAATCCAGTTGAATTTCAGATACAATTGATCTCTTTGCCTCCGTGGTAGACAATAATCTTGTTTATTCACCTAGAGGCGCAGAGAATGAACGTGCAAGGCGTAAGAATCCAGTTGAATTTCAGATACAATTGATCTCTGTGCCTCTGTAGTAGATAATTATTTGGTTTATTCACCTAGAGGCGCAGAGAATTGACGTGCAAGGCGAAAGAATCCAGTTGAATTTTAAATGAAAAACAATAGTCCCGTGCCTCCGTGGTAGGCTCAAGAAGCATAAAAAAAAGCCTGCATTCAATATACAGACTTTTGAAATTGTGATTTCAAATCACTATGCTTTTACAACTTTTTGCGTGGATTCGGCTTCGTGCTCACACCTGTCGAAGATACAGGTTCTTCAGATGGAACAGTGCGTACATCCATGTTCTCTTCTACCGCTTGTTGCATTACCGTTTGCTGTGGACCTGGTGCCGGTGCGAAGCGTTCATCTGAATACTTAGACACGGATCCGTCTTGTAAGGTTTCGTCTGCGCGGTTCGCCACGATCGACCAAGAGAAGGATGTATTGGATGTCCCTGCGTTCAACTCAATGACGTCAAATCCATTTGCCGTTTTGTTGGTGACATACACCCCCTTGCAATCACCCTCCAGCTGCACAAATACACGAAGAGGATGTTTTTCATTTACAACAATATTCTTTGCGAAAATAGGGTCAATCGTGATGTGTACTTTTCCGTTTACAAGTTGTCCTACACCATAATCTTGAAATAAATTTTCTGGCGCTTCAGGACAAGAAAGTGCGACATATTTTTCATCTAGGTCTTTCACAATCGTGTTTACAGTTCCTGTACCAATGATTTTGCGTAAAACACCTCCGTTGTCACGCACACCAACATAGGACCAAGTTTGTGCTACACCTGCCGCTTGCACTTCAAAATAACCACCTGCACTTGCTGTGGCTCCATTTGCTGTGATGTTGTTCAATGGGTTTGCATTTACAGTTGTTGTTGCATATCCTACGATACCGTACTGCGTTCCAACACCCGTGACACCACTACCCGTTGAAGGTGTAAGTATGGATGCAGTCAAGTTGTTACCAATTCCAACGACTCCATTTCCAGAAGCCGCAGTTTTTGCGATTGAAAAGGTTCCAATTCCGTTACCGTTGATGGCAGCTCCTGAACCTCCGACTAAATAGGTACCTGCGGCATTGTTTCCTATTGCGAACAAGCCAGTACCTGAAACATTCGTATTCACTCCGTCTGCACCAAATCCAGTTGCAGAGGCGGATTGACCGTATACACCATATGTAGAACCAGTTGTTCCGCTACAATCACCGCGTACACCGATCACAAATCCAGTTCCCGTGGGAGCGGTGTTGGCACTGCCTCGAACACCGAATCCATTTTGACCAGCTCCAATTGCAGTTGCCGTGTTGAAACCGCGAATACCTGCGGCACTGCCATTTGCCCCAGTTTGGCCTTGAATACCGTGTGCTGGATTTGCACTAACATCAAGGTTAATTCCAAAGACTCCCATTGCAGCAGGTGACGATGATTGGCCATATACACCATAGGCAGAACCTGCTGTTCCTGTTGAAATCCCTAGTGTTCCAATGGTGATTGCTGTTCCTGCTGCACCTGTAGCTTCACCACGCGCACCAACGGCAACAGCAGCAGTTGCACCCGTTCCAGCTGGAGCGGTAGAGTTCAATCCCCACACCCCCTCACTGCTTGATGATGCGGTAGTAGCAGTTCCGTAAAGATCACCCCAAACAGCAGTTCCATTTGTTGTTGCTCCGCCATTTGTTTCACCATATACACCAGTGCCGTTTCCAGCAGAATATCCATTTACCGCAAAGGTGCCTAATGGGTTAATTGCACCGGCAGCACCTGATGCGTACACAGAAAAGACATCACCTGCAAAGGGTGTCGTCGCATTGTATACCCCAGGACCAGTCGCTAAGATGCGCATGCGTTCATTTGCTGCAGCATTGCCACCTGTTTTTGTGATAAAGGCTTGGGCATCTGTGGTCCCAATAAAATTTGTTCCCGCAACAGTTCCTGCGTTACCAAGGATTTTCCAATCATCGTCATTTTCATTGATGACATAAGGGTCAGCAGCCGTTCCCGTTCCAGTCAATGTGATTCCCGTTCCAGATACGGATACACCGCCCTGTCCATTCGCTCCAGCAGGTCCTTGTGGCCCAGTAGCGCCAGTTGCTCCTTGCGGTCCAGTTGGTCCTGTAGCACCATCAGCTCCAGCAGGCCCTTGTGGTCCTGTCGCACCAGTCAATCCAATGGGTCCCTGCGGACCAGTTGCTCCTGTAGCACCATCAGCTCCTGCAGGTCCTTGTGCTCCTGTAGCACCAGTCAATCCAATGGGTCCCTGTGGACCAGTTGCTCCTGTAGCACCATCAGCTCCTGCAGGTCCTTGTGGTCCCGTAGCCCCAGTCAATCCAATTGGTCCTTGTGGACCTTGTGGACCAGCTGCTCCTGTAGCTCCTGTTAGTCCAATAGGCCCTTGTGGACCAGTTGCTCCAGTAGCTCCCGTAGGACCGGTCAAACCAATAGGTCCTTGTGGTCCAGTAGGCCCAGTTGGTCCTGTCAAACCTATCGGTCCCTGTGGTCCAGTAGCGCCAGTTAGCCCAGTTGGTCCTTGAGGCCCAGCAGGCCCAGTAGCTCCTGTTAGTCCAATCGGCCCTTGCGGTCCTGTAGCACCAGTTAGCCCAGTTGGGCCTTGAGGACCAGCAGCGCCAGTAGCTCCTGTTAATCCAATTGGCCCTTGCGGTCCTGTAGCACCAGCAGGTCCTTGCGGTCCTGTCATTGCGGCGCACAAGTTCAACCAGCCACTTGATAGTTTAAAATAGAAGTAACATTCAACATCAGTATCGTACACCAAAAGTGCCTCTGCCGGATTTACAATAGCGGTGCGTTGAGCACTTGTCATGCGAGGAACCAACATTCCTTTATCTGAAGCTGACATATCAACAATCGCGCTTGGATCAGGTGTGTTTGTGCCGATGCCGACATTGTTCTGCGCAAAAATTGTTTGTGAAACCACAAGGCATGTTGCGGTTAGAGCGAAACGGTACAATGTATTCATTTTCATAATTTTTGAACTGTTGAATTTAGTCGTTGACAATGGTCACGATACCTTTTACAGACGAATTGTCTAAATTGTTAAAATCGATGATGTAGTAGTAAGAACCAACGGGCATGATGTCACCTTTAACGGTGCCATCCCATGGTTTTGTGGCGTAGGCACCATCTGTTGAGGAATCGTGCTCATACAATAAGCTTCCCCATCGGTTATAGATGCGAACCACATTTTTTGGATACTGTTTGTCCAAATTTGGTATTTCCCACGATTCATTCACGCCATCACCGTCCGGTGTAAATGCGGTGGGAATGATAATGATGTCAGCAGGGTTTATAAGGACGTATTCATTTGACGCATCTGGAAAGTTCCATCCGCTGCGCAGAATCTCGCTGTAGTTACCGGTATTGATTTGAGGTAGATCACCGAGTGAGTTCCATTGTTGATTGGGAAGATACCAATGTGAAAGCCCTTTCCAATCGCCATCCGATGTAGGAAGATACTGAACGCCAACTGTTGCATTTGTATTTCCGGAAACGCGTTGAATAGAATGGTAAAAGAGGGCATTCAAATTATCGATTAAGGTTTCATGTTGACTTAAAAAATACGCATCCAAGTCTGCATTGTAATTGTTGAAACGCACTGAAAATGCTCCGGACGAGGTTCCGTCAGGTTGAATGTTTACCGCTCTAAAGCGCTCTGTACCGTTGCTTGATCCGACAGGAAAAACATAGTTCTGTGTCGAATTTGTTTGTCGCACAAGTGCTCCCGAAAGTAGACTGCTCACAAATCCTTCAGCCAAAAATGTATTGTCATAGGAGATGGCAGATGGAGAAGGATTCAATACACTAAACGTGTTTCCTTCAGTCGCTAATTCTCGGTTATTGATCACTAAATTTCCAAGATTTCCGCAAGATGCATTGGTGTTAAGTAGTGTCTTTCTTTTATCTGATCCGATGCCCAATCCTGAGAGAATGAGATCGTTAAAAATGGTTTCAGTTAAATTGTCGCTTGTAATGAATTGCTCGGTATTTCCATACAAGTGAACGGTGCTGGAACCACCGGTGAATGTGGCGTTGTTTTTCCAATCTTGCTCGATGTAATAATTGCCATTCCCAGCACTTGATGAGCTGCCGTTAATGCTAAAATTTCCGTTTTGAGGAAAGCTTGAATTTTTAGTGGTATAGAGTGTTCCTTGGTTAACGAGTTGGGAAGTTCCATTCAATTCCATCCCACCATTGCAGTGAACCAATGCGCCCGAATTGATTTGAATTGTTGCACTACTCGAGGTAACAATTTGAGAACGACAATGGAAGGATGCACATATCGTGAGTATCGACAAGGTCCTTAAATCAAACAATTTAAGCATGGCAGTAGGTTGGGTGTTGTAGCTTTAGCGCTTACAAGATAAAAAAAAAATTTTTAAACCAACAAATTTAATTTGCCTCAAAAATGGAAGTGCAGATTTGAAGGGATGTTGATAGGGAATTCGCCCCAATATTTTATTTATATTTGTGCAACAAAAGATTTTATGGAAAGTACCCTTCAACAGGCAGCAACTTTAGAACAGGCGGTAGATTTAGGTTTACGCCCAGACGAATTTGAAATGATTTGTGACATTCTTGGTCGCACACCAAATTTTACAGAAACGGCCGTTTATTCGGTGATGTGGTCTGAGCACTGTTCTTACAAGAATTCAATTCTTTGGTTAAAAACATTGCCAAAAGATGGCCCTCACATGCTTGTAAAGGCAGGTGAAGAAAATGCTGGACTTGTAGATATCGGTGATGGTTTGGGATGTGTATTTAAAATTGAATCGCACAATCACCCAAGTGCATTGGAGCCGTATCAAGGTGCTGCAACAGGTGTTGGGGGGATCAACCGCGATATTTTTACAATGGGTGCCCGTCCAATCGCTCAATTGAATTCACTGCGTTTTGGAAATATTGAAAACGCGAGAACGAAATGGTTGGTGAAAGGGGTTACGAAGGGAATTGGTGATTATGGAAATGCCTTCGGTATTCCAATCGTTGGTGGTGAAGTGTTTTTTGATGACTCCTACAACACAAACCCATTGGTAAATGCATTCTCTGCTGGAATTATTGATACAAAACGCATCATTTCAGCGAAGGCAACAGGCCCAGGAAATCCTGTTTTTATTGTAGGTTCGTCCACAGGTAAAGACGGTATTGCGGGGGCGGCATTTGCATCAAAAGACATTACTGAAGATTCAGCAAATGACCTTCCATCGGTCCAAGTTGGGGATCCATTCATGGAAAAATTGCTGCTTGAAGCGACGATGGAATTGGCAAAAACAGACGCTATACGTGGTATGCAAGACATGGGTGCTGCAGGAATTACTTGCTCTACCTGTGAAATGTCTGCCGGCGGAGGTGTTGGTATGGACATTCATCTTGATCGTGTTCCTACACGACAAGAGAACATGCTTCCTTATGAAATCCTGTTGTCCGAGTCGCAAGAGCGTATGCTTGTTGTTGTGGCAAAAGGACAAGAGTCATTGGTAAAGCAAATTTTTGATAAGTGGGATTTGCACGCTGAAGAAATAGGCGTTGTTACCGAAGGTGGACGTGTTCGCTACTTCATGCACGGTGAACTGGTTGGCGATGTTCCAGCTGAATCGTTGGTGCTTGGCGGGGGCGCTCCTCAATACAAAAGAGATTACACTGAACCAGCATATTACGCTGAATACAAAAAGTTTTCGATTGATCAAGTAGAAAAGCCTGCAGACTTGAAAGCTGTGGCTTATGCCCTTTTGGGCATGCCGAATATCGCATCAAAACGATGGATCTATCAACAATATGACTCCATGGTTGGAACGCGCACGATGACAACAAATCGTCCGTCAGATGCTGGTGTAGTAAACATCAAAGGAACAAACAAGGCTCTGGCAATGACTGTGGATTGCAATTCACGCTACGTCAATGCAGATCCTGAAATTGGAACAATGATCGCAGTTGCTGAAGCGGCACGTAACATTACGTGTGCAGGAGGTGAACCAAGTGCAATTACGAATTGCTTGAATTTTGGGAATCCGTACAATCCAGAATCCTACTGGCAGTTTGTGGGCGCAATCAAAGGAATGTCTGCAGCGTGCATAAAATTCAACACGCCAGTGACTGGTGGGAACGTATCCTTCTACAATCAGACTGTAACCAATGGGGTAGAGGTGCCGGTGTTTCCAACGCCGACAATCGGTATGATTGGAATCGTTGAAGATAAAGACCGTATCATGACCTTGGACTTCAAACAAAAGGGAGATTTGATTTTCTTGATCGGCGAGTACACTGCTGACATTGCTTCATCTGAATATTTGGCAACATACCATGGCGTGAAAGCATCACCAGCACCTTATTTCGATCTTGAAAAAGAATATTTGATGCACCAAACAATCAAAGGATTGATTCAAAACGAATTGATCAATGCTGCACACGATGTTTCTGATGGTGGTTTGTTTGTTGCGTTAACCGAAATGTCGATGCCACGCGAACTTGGGTTCGATATCGTTACAGACTCAGAGGTACGTGACGAATCAGGTTCTCGTGAAGATGCATTTTTGTTCGGTGAAGGACAAGGTAGAGCTGTTGTTACAGTGACCGAAGAACAAGAAGAGCAATTTATTGAATTCATCATGGATTCTGGCGTAACTTGCACCTTGCTAGGGCATGTGACCAAAGGTAAATTGATGATTGACGACGAACATTTCGGCTTCATCACTGAAGCAAAAGAAGTGTACGACAACGCATTAGCAAAACAGCTAGAAAATTAAAAGAGTAGGTGCTACTCAAAAAGGAGAGAACATTCATGGAATACAACACAACACGTGGGAAACTGATTTTACCAGAGTACGGTCGCAATGTGCAAAATATGATTGCGCATGCCATGGAAATCGCTGATCGCACCGAACGCAACAGAGCGGCTCAAGCCATCATTGAAGTTATGGGTCAGCTCAATCCTCATTTGCGCGATGTCGACGATTTCCGCCACAAGCTTTGGACACACCTTTTTGTGATGTCTGATTTTACCCTTGATGTAGATTCTCCCTACGAGATTCCAAAACAAGAGGTACTCAATGAGAAACCTTCGATCATGGATTATCCAAAAGGATCAATTCGTTTCGGACATTACGGGAAGTATACGCAGCGCATCTTAGAAAAATCGGAAGAGCTTACGGACGAAAAGGAAACGGAGTACTTGAAGAACACCATGGCGAATTTCATGAAAAAGCAGTTCCTCGCTTACAACAACGATGCTGTGGAAAATCATGTGATCGCGCAACAGTTGAAAGAACTTTCTAAAGGAAAATTGATTCTTGAAAACCCAGATGAATTGACCAATACAAATACAATTCTTCGTTCCATGGGCTTAAACCAAAAGCAACGTCCGAAAGGAAATTTCAAGAAGAACAACAACAATAACAACAAGAAGAAATTCATCAAAAAATAAATATCCATGGCATCTTTTGAGATCTACGGTGGAAAGCCATTGAAAGGAGAAATCATCCCTCAAGGCGCAAAAAATGAAGCCCTACAAGTTCTTTGTGCACCGCTTTTGACTGCAGAAAAAGTTACGATTTCGAATGTCCCAGACATTGTCGATGTGAACAAACTGATCAACCTTTTGCAGACCATGGGTGTGCGTGTAGAAAAGGTGGAAAAGGGAACATTTATTTTCCAAGCCAAGGACATTGACTTGAAATACCTTGAATCAGAAGATTTTAAAAAACGTGCAGGTTCTTTGCGCGGTTCAATCATGATTGTCGGACCACTCCTTGCTCGCTTCGGAAAGGGATTTATCCCGAAACCTGGTGGAGACAAAATTGGACGACGTCGCTTAGACACGCACTTTGAAGGGTTTGCGGTGTTGGGCGCAAAATTCAACTACGATGCAGGAGAACACTTCTATTCTGTTGAAGCGAAAAAGCTTAAAGGAACATACATTCACCTTGATGAAGCTTCTGTAACGGGCACTGCAAACATCTTAATGGCTGCTGTGATGGCAGAAGGAACAACGACATTTTACAATGCCGCTTGTGAACCTTATTTGCAGCAGTTGTGTAAGATGCTCAATGCTATGGGGGCAAAAATTTCCGGTATTGGGTCAAACCTTTTGACGATTGAGGGGGTGAAGGAACTCAACGGTTGCTTCCATCGAATTCTTCCAGACATGATAGAAATTGGGAGTTTCATAGGATTGGCAGCAATGACAAAATCGGAGATCACCATTAAGGATGTCAGCTATGACAATCTAGGTGTAATTCCAAATGTTTTTAGAAGATTGGGGATTAAAATCGAGCGTCGTGGTGATGATATCTTTATTCCCGCTCAAGAGCATTATGAAATTGATACCTTCATCGATGGGTCAATCTTGACAATTGCAGATGCGCCGTGGCCAGGATTTACACCCGATCTGTTGTCCATTGTTCTAGTTGTTGCAACTCAGGCAAAAGGTTCTGTGCTTATTCATCAAAAGATGTTTGAATCACGACTGTTCTTTGTAGATAAGTTGATTGATATGGGAGCTCAAATCATTTTGTGTGATCCCCATCGCGCCACAGTCATCGGCTTGGACCGCCAATACGATTTGAGAGGTATTCAAATGACTTCACCAGATATTCGTGCAGGAGTTTCTTTGCTCATCGCCGCTTTGTCTGCTGAAGGAAAAAGTGTCATCCACAATATCGAACAAATTGACCGAGGATATCAGGATATCGAACTTCGCTTGAATAACATAGGTGCTGACATTAGAAGAATAGGATAATGAAATATTTAGTCATTTTTATCGCCGTAGGCGCGCTTTCACTTTCGCTGTTTTCACCTACTAAGGATGAAAATCAAGCCATGCCAGCAGAAAAAGCACCAGACATTACCTTGGTTACGCCAGCGGGAAAAACAGTTCAGTTATCAAAGTTGAAAGGTAAAATGGTCTTGATTGACTTCTGGGCATCTTGGTGCGGACCTTGTCGCAAAGAGAATCCAAATGTGGTTGAGGCGTATGCAAAATACAAATCGGCTAAGTTTAAAAATGCCAAAGGTTTTGAGGTGTTTAGCATTTCATTAGACCGAAATGAAGACGCATGGAAGTCAGCGATTGCTCAGGATAAGTTAACATGGAAATACCACGGTTGGGACAAAGACAATGTTGTTGCAACCTTGTATAAAGTATATTCTATTCCTTCCGCATTCTTGGTGGATGGAGATGGGACAATCATCGCTCAAGGTCAAGAACTTCGTGGACTCGGACTCCACATGGCCTTGGACAATCAATTGAAAAAATAAGCATGGTAGAGGAGCAATTGCGTTCGCGCAGCAATGGGATTTGTGAATTGTGCGGTGGCACGGATGGCTTGATAGCTTTTCTTGTAGAACCGGGTAATAGTACAAATCCAGATCAGCACGTGCATGCCTGTTCGACGTGTGTTGAGCAGATAACACAAAATACGATGGATTCAAACCATTGGCGCTGTTTAACAGAGAGCATGTGGAGCGAAGTACCAGCGGTTCAAGTAATTTCTTGGCGAATGCTTCACCGCATTAAGTCTGAAGGTTGGTCACAAGATTTAATTGACATGATGTACATGGATGACGAGACCTTGACTTGGGCTCAAGCATCTGGTGATCACCGTGAAGTTGAAGCAGCTGTGCATCATGTAGATAGCAATGGAACCATTTTAGAGAATGGTGATACGATTGTATTGATCAAGGACCTTGAAGTAAAAGGAGCTGGGTTTACGGCAAAACGTGGAACGTCCGTACGTAACATTCGTTTGGTACAAGACAATCCTGAGCAAATTGAAGGAAAAATCAATGGACAGGGTATCGTGATCTTAACACAGTATGTGAAAAAGTAATCCATGAAATTAGTGTGAAATTGCATTTTCTCGGAAGAAAATAATGAAGTATACGTGAAGCGGTAAAAGAGATTTTATCGCTTCTTTTTTTTGCTGAATAACATCTACTAGGTAGAACTACGTAGTTCTCCTACAGGTGAGTACTGAAAGTACATGACGTTGATGCATAAATAGGATTGCATGCTCAGACCTCACCGTATCTTTGAATCATAAAACAGACGGGGTGGTTCCCGTTTTTCATAGCAGTAGTTTAGTTTTAGTTAGGTTTAGGTAGTAAAAAAGGAGCGCAAACGAGTGCTCCTTTTTTAGTTTGTGCAATTGAGTCTTCAGATGCTATTTTAAATGCTAAGATCAGGAATTTGACATCGAGATGATGGAAGGCAAACTTGCCTCATTTTCTTCATTTAATGAAAGGATTAGTGAACTAAGTAGAACTACGTAGTTCAACTACCGGGGAGTACTGAAAGTACATTGCCCAGTGGCAATACAATGACCGACCCCGCAGATCTCACCCTATCTTTGAATCATAAAACAACGGGGTGGTTCCCGTTTTTCATAGCAGTAGTTTTAGTTAGTTAGGTTAGGTAGTAAAAAAGGAGCGCAAACGAGTGCTCCTTTTTTGTTTTTAGTTGCGGAATTCGCAAGTGAAGTTTTTGTGTTGGTGGAAATCAGTAATGTGAAACGCAAAAAATAGCTCATTTTTGACTGCTTAAAATACTGTAATGAAAGTAGTTCAAACACGGGAAGACGAAACACGAGCAATTGAAATCTTGGAAGATGCTTTTGTCGAATCGCTCGGTGTATATTGGATGGTGAAGAATCCTGATAGCTTGAAACAGCGAAAATGGATCATTCGCCTTCTCTTTTTTGAGTCTCAAGAAAAGCAGGGGGCGTACATTACTTCAGATCGCAATGGGGCTTTGTTATTTTTTCAGGTGAGCCAAAAAGCAGTTTCGTTGCGGCTATTTTTTTTGAAACTCTATGTTTTGTTGTTTGTCACAGGAATTCGGAATGGTGTAAAAGCCATTCGATACCAAAAAAAGGTTGCAGCTCTGCGCACTGAAAATGGCTGGTTAGGATTGCTTGTTGCGACAGACAAGAACCAACGAACTGCGAAAACAGCATTTGAAATCAAACACAAAATGTTTCAAACAAGTGACCAAAGCAATTTGTGCATTTTCATTGAAACGACCGTCCCTCGCGTTCGCAAATTGTACCAGACGAGTGGATATGTTGAATATGCTGAAATGAAACATCCATATACCGATTTAACTGTTTGGTTTTTCAAGCGTGAACCGAATTCAAATAGCAACGCAGTATAATGGAAAAACTAGCCTTCTCCCCAGAGAATTCGAACTTCTTAAACGAATTAAAAGAGCGGATAGATGATTATTTCAAATCCAACAATCTAACCTATTACGCCAATCATGCGATGAAAATCAAACTTGTGTTGATGGCGCTAATTTACATTTTTGGCTATCTGTGCATTTATTTCGTTGGGGGAAATCACTTTTATCTCTATTTGATCTATGCTTTCCTTGGGGCATGGTCCGTTTTTCTGGGACTTAATATTGGGCATGATGCCGCTCACAATGCCATTTTCAAACGTCGAAAAGACAATCAAAGACTTTTATTGGTGTTTGACCTTCTTGGAACAAATTCATTCAACTGGGTCAATCGGCATTTAGGCGCGCACCATGTGTTTCCCAACATCATGGATTATGATTCTGATATTCAGCAGACTAGTGTTGTTAAAATTTTCCCTAAAGATAAGCATCGTGCATATCACCGATTTCAACACCTGTATATGCCATTGGTGTATATGCTTTACATTTTTAGATGGGTCATTTATCGAGATTTTAAAGATGCTGTTTCGAAACGAATAGGTGTATTTGACAATCGCAACTATCCTAGGAAGGAGGTCGTGAAGATGGTGATTTTTAAGTTGTTTTATCTCGTTCAGATGATTGTGCTACCAGTATTGGTGCTGCAAGTAAGTTGGCTTTTTGCCTTTTCCGCATTTTTCCTTCTCACCGTGGTGGGTAGCTTGTTCATCACCTTTGTCTTGTTAAGTACACATGTTGGTGAAGATGCACAATTTCCAGAGCCGAATGCTGAGAACGTCTTGCCTCATAGCTGGTCCTATCACCAAGTGCTCACGGCATCAGATTTTGGAAAATCGAATCCCTTGATCATTACGCTTTTTGGAGGCTTTAATTTCCATGTTATCCATCATTTGTGTCCACACATATGCCACATTCATTATCCTGCTTTGACGAAGATTTTGGTGGAAATATCGAAGAAATACAATTATCCATATCGAAGTGAAAAGTACCTGATTTCGGCTGTGATTTCGCATTTCCGCTTGCTTAGAAATAACTCAAAACGCGCGTATTCCACACTATGAAAAAGACGGAAGATCTGTTGGCCATTACCGCGAAGTATGCGCACGAAAACCGCTTGAAAAGTTGGTGGCTTACACTCTCAACATTTGTATTGTTTATTGCCAATTTATATATCTTGACGCTCCAACTATTTTGGGGAATTCAACTACTGCTAAGCATACTTTGTGGACTTCTCATTGTGCGCATGTTTGTCATTTACCACGATTATTTGCATCACGCAATCCTAAATGATAGTAAACCTGCAAACTTTCTTTTTACCGTTTTCGGGTATTATGTATTGTGTCCAAAAACTGTTTGGCGTCGATCTCACAACTACCACCACGACCACAATTCAAAGTTGTTTAAATCCGGTATTGGATCGTATCCAATGTTCACAATTGCACGTTTCAATGAACTCTCTAAAAAACAAAAGAGGCAGTACATGTTTGTTCGTCATCCACTTGTCATCTTCAATGGTTTCATCTTCTCGTTTCTCATCGGCATGTGCATCCATCCTTTGCTGGTCAGTTTATCAAAAAACAGAGAGGCCATTTTCGCGTTGCCCTTTTTTTTCACTTTACATACCTTGATTTTTCTCAATTTCGGTTGGACAACAAGTATCTTTTTTACATTGATTCCACATTTTATCTCTGGTGGTTTGGGTGCTTATCTGTTCTATGCCCAGCACAATTTTCCAAGTGCGAGTTATAAGCCCGACACACATTGGAATTACATCGATGCCGCTTTGGAATCATCCAGTTATATGAACACCAATCGAATCATGCATTGGTTCACAGGGAACATAGGTTATCACCACATTCATCACCTCAATGCAAGAATTCCATTTTATCGTCTTCCTGAAGTTATGCGCGATGTTCCAGCAGTGCAGCATCCCAAAACGACTTCCTTGAAACTGAATGAAATCCGTCGATGTTTGTCTCTAAAACTATGGGATGAACATTCCAAAAAACTTGTTTCAAACTTCTGATTTTTCTGCTGAAACCACCTAGAATACTTGCCACTACGTAGTTCTACGTAGTGGCACTAGAAACATCTACTGAAAGTATATTGATTCGAATCCTTTTTCCTGTTCAACCATAAATTCTGAACCTATCTTTGATTCATAAAACAACCGGGGTGGTTCCCGGATTTCATAGACAGCAGTAGTTTTAGTTAGGTTTAGGTTAGGTAACAAAAAGGAGCACATCAAGTGCTCCTTTTTTGCTTTAGTCCTTATGTCGTTTGTCTCCAATTGCATAACCTCACTTGTCCGCCGAGGTGGAGCCCCCGAAGTATGGTTGAGACTCTTGTCTTTTGTCTTTTGTCTCTTGTCCTTTGTATTTCAGTCAGCCGCGGCTGACGCGTCTTTTGTCTTAACATCTTAAAATCTTGATGTCTTAACATCTTAATATCCTCACTATCTTTGCACCGTGGTAAAAATCCGTAACATCGAATTGGGGGAATTCCCATTGCTGCTTGCGCCAATGGAGGATGTAAGTGATCCGCCATTTCGTGCGCTGTGCAAGAAAAATGGTGCCGACTTGATGTACACGGAATTTATCTCCTCCGAAGGACTCATTCGTGACGCCGCAAAGAGTGTTCAGAAATTGGATATTTTTGAATACGAGCGGCCGGTGGGGATTCAAATCTTTGGATCGGAAATCGAGAGCATGAAGCAAGCCGCTGAGATCATTGAAAAGGTCAATCCCGACATCATCGACATCAACTATGGGTGTCCGGTAAAGAAGGTGGCGTGCAAGGGCGCAGGAGCGGGAATTTTGCAAGACATCCCAAAGATGGTGCGCATGACTCAGGAAATTGTGAAAGCCACCAACCTTCCTGTCACCGTGAAAACACGACTTGGATGGGACGATGACACCAAGTACATTGTAGAAACCGCTGAACGCTTGCAAGACATTGGTATAGAAGCCATTTCCATTCACGGTCGTACACGCAAGCAAATGTACAAGGGCGATGCGGATTGGACATTAATTGGAGAGGTCAAGAACAACCAACGCATGCGCATTCCAGTGTTTGGAAACGGAGACATTGACACACCAGAAAAAGCCGTAGAATACCGTCAGCGCTATGGTGTTGATGGCATCATGATAGGTCGTGCGAGTATTGGATATCCGTGGATCTTTAATGAAATAAAACATTTTATGGCCACAGGTACGCATATGGCAGCGCCTGGTTTGAAAGAACGCGTAGAGGCAGCGCGTGATCACCTTCAAATGTCAGTGAACTGGAAAGGTGAAGTGTTGGGCATTGCAGAAATGAAGCGCCATTACACCAATTATTTTAAGGGGATTTCACATTTCAAGGAATTCAGAATGAAACTGGTAACATCAACCGATTTGAATGAAGTCATGGAATTGCTCGACTACATTAGCAGTCACGAAGAAGAGTTTATTTTTGTTTAGAAGAAGATTTAACTGAGTCTCTTTTCGAGAAAGTACATGTCTATTTTTCCTTTGTTTTTCGCTTCTACCTTTCCTCGGTACTCGCAGGCATACTGGTCCTTTATCAATGCGTAGGTTGCTCCAGACAGGTTGATTCGATTCACTTCACCGCTACTTTCCATGCGCGACGCTGTGTTGACCGTGTCTCCCCAAATATCATAAGAGAATTTCTTGATACCAACAATCCCAGCAATCACAGGGCCTGTGTGGATGCCAACACGGATTTCAAAATATGGCAAATTTTTGTGGATGCGTTCTTGCTTGAGTTGGTCCATGAAAACCAAGATTTCCTCAGCGGCCATAACGACATCAATCGGATGCGACATGTTTTCTTTGGGAAGTCCACCTGCTGCCATATAAGCATCGCCAATCGTTTTTATTTTTTCAATGCCGTACTTTTCCATAATGCGGTCAATGCCTTTGAAGCAAGTGTCGATCTCAGTAATCAGTTCTTTCGGTGAAAGCGTTTCTGATATTGTAGTAAAACCTTTGAAATCTGTAAATAAGACAGTGACACTGTCGAAGTTTTTTGTTTCTGCCTGACCTTTTTGCTTGAGTTCTTGTGCTGTTTCATAAGGTAGGATGTTGAGCAAAAGTTCATCCGACCGTTTCTTGCTTCGAACAACAACAATCATCAATACGATGATCAGTAACAAAATACCTCCTGCCGAAATCAATCCCACCTGCTGTTTTTGAATGCGTGATGCTGTAACAATTTCTTTTTGTGCATACTTCAAACTGTCTGCGAGTTGCTCCTTTTCATAGCTGAAATTTAGTTCCTTCTCAACCATTGCGCGCTCATTGTCAAGATTTTCGATCGAGTCGTTGAGCGATTTATACATTTCAAAATAGCTCAAAGCTTCCTTGTTGTTGCCGAGCGCTTTATTGCTTTTGTAGAGACAATCGCAGGCATCTCTTTCTAAGGGAGGAACCTTCAATTCAGTTGCCGTTTGATAGGCTGAATAACACCACTTTTTTGCCGTGTTGTAGTCCTTAAGTTCGTTGTAAACCAAGCCGATGTTCAATTCAGCAATGATTTGAAATCGCCTATTGTTCATCGATAAAAAGATCGCTTTGGCTTTCTCTGTAGCATCAAGGGCCAATGAAAAATAGCGTGCTGATTTTGTAGATTTTTCCTTCAATGCCGCAACACCTTGTTCATAATAGACATAGCCTATGTTGCCATAGGCTACACCCGCTTGTTCTGGATTTTTCTTGATGTCGATAAAGCTCAGACTTTCCCGATACGATTGAAGTGCTGCTTGATATTGTTTTGTCGCACCATAGATATTTCCGAGCAAACTGAGGGAGGTAGAAATGCGCAATGAATCCCTCAAAGCTCGGTTAATTTTCAACCCTTTTTTATGGAAATCTGCTGCTTTCGTATTTTTCTCTTGACGCTCGTAAATTTGTCCAATGACACTGTAGCAGTCCGAAATGAATTGCTTGTTTTGCAGTTTTTCAGAAAGAACAAGTGATTTCTGCGCAAAATCTAAGGCTTTCGGATAAACACCTTGAATGAGAAGTGTTTTCGCACGGATCAAATGATTGGCTTGTAAAAAGGCAGAGTTATTCTTGTTTGAAAGTAGTGCAATGGCGGTATCCAACAAAATATATGAGCTGTCCGGATTGGAGTTGGTCATCAATTCTGCTGCAGAGTGCAATGATTTTATGCGTGTTTTCGGTTGAAGTTTTTCATTAAACCCATCTTTAATCAGGTTATTTAAGTCGTTCTGACTTTGCCCGAACAAGCTGAATAAACAAAAGAGTAGGAGGGTGATTCGATTCATTGTCGATGATATGTGGCCTTAAATTATAAACTTTCAGCTAGATACGTTCAATTATTTTTTTTGAAGATGCGCTTAGCACTGAGGCTTGTAGTCAACATCACAGGTTGAAAATTTCAATCCAATCCGCTGAGCTTCCTCGGTAAAATGAAAAAACGAATCTAACTGCTGACACACAAGGACCAATGCTGCGTTTATTCACAACCTTTATACCCTTAAATTCCACGACATTCTTTATTTTTAGGCTTTAATTTCTAGAAAATGCAACGGTATCAAAATTATGTCCTTGGTCAATGGATCGATGGGGCAGGTGTGGAAACAGAATTGTTCAATGCGATCAACGGTCAAAAACTTGGTGAAGTATCGAGCGCTGGTCTGGATTTCGCAGCAATTTCAACCTACGGTAAAAGCACAGGTGGCTTTGCATTGCGCAAGATGACGTTTCAAGAACGAGGCAGAATGCTCAAAGCATTGGCGTTGCACCTCATGGAAAAAAAAGAAAAATATTACCAGGTGAGTGCATGGACAGGCGCTACTCGTGTGGATTCTTGGATTGATATCGAGGGTGGGATAGGTAACTTGTTTTCAAACGCTTCGTTGCGTCGACAATTTCCTGATCTTCCCTATTACGTAGATGGTGTTGCCGCACCTCTATCGAAGAATGGGACATTTATCGGTCACCACATCATGGTGCCACGCGAGGGTGTTGCCATTCATATTAATGCCTTTAATTTTCCAGTTTGGGGAATGTTAGAAAAAATTGCTGTCAACCTTATGGCGGGAGTACCTGCGATTGTGAAACCATCGGAATATACCTGTTTCTTAACAGAGGTTGTGGTACGCGACATCATTGATTCTAAAATATTGCCTGAAGGAGCGTTGCAGTTGATTTGTGGACTTGGACGTGGCATCATAGAACATGTATCTTCAGAAGACGTTGTGACCTTTACAGGAAGTGCCGCAACAGGAAAAATGTTGAAGGCTCATCCAAGAATCGCAGCTGAAAGTGTTGCTTTCAATTTAGAAGCAGATTCACTCAATGCGACAATATTAGGCGAAAAAGCAGAGCTCGGAACAGTAGAGTTTGATTTATTCATCAAAGAAACGGTGAAAGAAATTACGATCAAAGCCGGTCAGAAATGTACCGCTGTACGTCGAATCATTGTCCCTGACGATCGCATTGATGAGGTCGAAAAAGCAATTGCAGCACGATTGGCAAGTACCAAAATTGGTGATCCATCGGTTGAAGGTGTGCGCATGGGGGCCTTGGCATCGCGTCTTCAAGTGGAGCGGGTGCGTGCCAATGTTGAACTTTTGGCAAAATCACAATCAATCGTGTATGGTGATATCAATGAATGTGATGTCATAGGTGCCGATCCTGCGATGGGAGCGTTCTTCTCGCCGATTTTATTCCGCAACAACGACCCATTCAACCAAACGGATGTGCACGATATCGAAGCTTTTGGTCCGGTTGCCACGATCATGCCTTATCGAAATTTGGATGAAGCCATCCAATTGGCGAAAATGGGGAAAGGTTCGTTGGTATCATCCATTGTTACGCCGAGTGATGAAGAAGCCATGGACTATGTGGTAAATGCCGCGAGCATGCACGGACGAATTTTGGTCTTGAATAAAGACTGTGCGAAGGAAAGTACTGGACACGGTTCGCCGATGCCTTTGCTTACACATGGCGGTCCTGGACGAGCAGGTGGAGGAGAAGAGATGGGTGGAAAACGTGGAGTGCTGCATTATCTGCAACGCACCGCAATTCAAGGTCACCCAACCACAATTACGAAAATTACACAACAGTTCCAAGTGGGTGCTGAAATGCCAGAGGCCAATCCTCATGTGTTCAGAAAGCACTTCGAAGAATTGGTCGTTGGCGAAACGGTATTTACACATAAACACACGGTGACAGATGCCGATATTGTGAATTTTGCAAATGTTTCTGGAGATAATTTCTATGCCCACATGGATGCAACATCCTTGGAAGGAACGATTTTCGAACGACGCGTTGCACATGGTTATTTCGTGTTGTCAAAGGCCGCAGGATTGTTTGTTGACCCGAAGAAAGGTCCCGTTTTGTTAAACTATGGACTCGATGAAGCACGTTTTACGAAACCTGTTTATCCGGGAGCAACACTTGGTGTTCGGTTTACAGTGAAAGAAAAAGTCGATCAAGAAAAACGTTCAGATGACGATATCGCTAAAGGAATTGTGAAATTCTTGGTCGATGTCTATGACGAAACAGGGGAGACTGTTGCCCTCGCAACGATCTTGACCATGGTGCGAAAACTAGATCAATCGAAATAGATTGTTGCATTCAAATGGAACTTTTTTCAGGTTCGTTTTTTATACATAACGAGCATAAAGGATAAAAAATGGAAATGGAAAATGGGAAAAGTTGTGCGGTAATTGGTTCAGGAGTTTCTGGATTGGCCGCATCAATACGCATGAGAAACAAGGGGTATCGTGTCACTGTATTCGAAGCAAATGCATTTCCAGGCGGAAAATTATCCAGCGAAAGCAATCAAGGATATCGCTTCGATATGGGCCCATCTGTTTTTACGATGCCTCAGTTTGCTGACGAATTGTTTACACTTTGTGGGAAGAATCCACGAGATTATTTTCGCTACGAACGACTTGACCCTGTTTACCGCTATTTCTTTGAAGACGGCTCAACCCTCGAAGGCGTAAATGGCAAGGAAGCGTATGCCCAATCGATGGCCGAAGGTTCACTAGATTCAAAAGAGGTTATCTTCAAGTACCTCGAGAAAACCGAGGAAATGTACAATCTAACAGATGAGGTGTTCTTGCACAATTCCTTGCACGTGCCTAAGAATTTTTTCACGAAAGCTGTCGCAAAGGGAATTCTGAATTTTGGAAAAATTGGTGCTTTCGATACGATGAATGGCGCCAATGAAAAGGCCTTTAAGGATCCTCGGTTGGTGCAAGTGTTCAATCGCTACTCAACGTACAATGGTTCAAGCCCTTACTTGGCTCCTGCAACATTAAATGTCATTTCTCACGTTGAAATAGAGCGCGGTGCTTACTATCCTGAAGGCGGAATGGTCTCTATCACCAAGGCCCTTGAAAAGTTAGCCAAAGACATAGGGGTTGAGTTTAGTTATTCCACTCCAGTGCGTGAAATTTTACTTGAAAATAAGCGTGCAGCTGGAGTGCGCACAGACAAAGGTTCACATGCATTCGATCTTGTGATTTCCAACATGGATGTGTACAATACCTACCATAAACTCATTCCCACGGCGAAAAAACCGAAGCGAACCTTAGATCAACCCAAGTCAAGCTCCGGGATAATCTTTTATTGGGGAATCAAAGGGAAGTTCGATCAATTGACCTTGCACAATATTTTGTTTGCGGAAGATTATAAAGCAGAATTTGATACGATTTTCGAAAAGAAGGAGATCTACCACGATCCAACAATTTATGTGAATATCACTGCAAAGCATTCCCCGCAAGATGCTCCAGAGGGTTGCGAGAACTGGTTTGCTTTTGTCAATGTCCCAAACAACCAAGGACAAGATTGGGACGCGTTCATCGACCAAGCGCGCGAAGCCATCATCCGTAAAGTAGACCGCATGTTGGGTACAGATTTGCGTTCCTTGATAGAATGCGAAATGGTGTTTGATCCGAGGGTGATTGAACATAGAACGTCATCCGCATTTGGGGCAATCTACGGCAATAGTTCTAACAATAAATTTGCGGCATTCATGCGACACCCGAATTTTTCGAAGACCATAAAAGGGCTTTATTTCTGCGGAGGAAGTGTTCACCCAGGGCCGAGTATTCCGCTTTGTTTGCTTTCTGCAAAAATCACTACAGACCTGATCAAACACTAAAATTGTTCTGAACATTAAATTAGGCTGTAAGCCTGATTTTGTGTATTTTCAGAATTGAAATTTAGCTGCCGTTGACAAGAGTTTCAAGCTTATCGTGCTTGGGTATTGATTGTCAATCGGTTAAAATTAACTAATGTGATGATGGGGTATGTTTTCCATCATTTTACATACCTACTAATCTACTATTCTTAAAAAAATGTTTCGAGTGCATTGTGTCATCGTTTTTATTTTTTGTTCCGTGCTACTTCGGGCAACAGATACGCTGGTGCCAATGCAAGACCTAAGTTCTGTGGTCGTTTCAAAGGTATTGGAATCGAATGTAGGGGGGAGAGATGATCGCCATCGTGCAGACATTTATCGGGCACTTGTTGCCAAGAAAATTAAAACGATTCAGAAAGAGAATGACGATGCACGGCAGAAAATTCAGGAGATCTATGAAGTTGAGCACAAAGAGCTTCACCTCGGAAGACTGCGCATATCCAACAATGAGCACCGAGCTATCGCCTTGAAATTGCAGAACAATCTACTTTTGACAAGTTTGTGGGTGGTGCTAACGTCAATTGGGCTTTTAGCTTTCCTACTGTATCGGCGGAGAGTTGAGCATGAAAAACGGTCATTGCAATTTCGTAGAGCATCATTTGCGGCCAGGGAACAAGAAAAGTTGCGTTTTTCGCGCGAATTGCACGACGATTTTCAATCCACCTTGTCGATCATCCACATGATGGCTGTTCATGAATACGACCAATCTCCAGAAAATCTGCGCTTGACAGAACTTAAAAATTCCTCCAAGAACGCCATACAAGAAATCCGGAAATTGAGTGACGATCTGTATCCTCGTGAAATCAACACGGAGGGTTGTATCGAAAGTCTAAACGCATTGCTCCGGCGAACGAATAAGGAAAATAAACGCCTTACTTTTTTCATGAAAGCCGATGATTTTGAATGTGATAAAGATTTTCAAATTGTTCTTTACCGAAGTGTTGAGTTGCTTGTGAAAAATACCTTGAGTTTCTCAGATGCCATAGAGGTCGAAGTGTCGTTAAGAAAAATGAAACATGGGGTTGAGTTGCATTATATGGAAAACGGAATTTCCATGTCGCGTCAAAAACGAGATGCGACAAAGGTCCGAGAAAGTATCCAAAATATTGGAGGGAAATTTAGTGAAGAACAGGTTTCTGCAGATAAATGTAGTTTTAGATTGTTTTTTAGTGATTGAAGCAATTTAAATAGATATTTTGAACTAGAATATTGAAAATTTTATTTTTTAAAATCATTAAAATGAACGATGTAAAGTGTATTTTTGAGTACTAACTTTAAAGACTATACTATGACAGAATCTGTGCAAACCAACACCATTAATGGTGATACGGTTGTTTTGAAAGTAGCTTATGACGGAAACAGAAAGCTTACGTTAACATTAACCATTAATGGGACACCTCAAAAATTGACGTTAACGTCGGCAAGCATCTATGCAGGAACTCCGAAAGGAATTTTAGTTTCGGGCTCCGTCGATCCAACAAACGGCGCGTCACCAGCAACGATAACTTTACAAAATCCTCCGTTCTTAAGTGGTGGAGTTTATGAATTTGTTGAATTGAACTGTGCAACGGTAAAGCCTAACCCACGCGTGATCATACGCGTTAACATTCCATAATTGAAAAGAATTGCCTCAATCATTTTATTTCTTTGCTTAACTCAAATTTGTTTAAGTCAAAGCTCATGTGATCAGCTGCTTCTAAAAATGGAAGCAGCTTTTGAGCAAAATGATGATGCCAGTCAATTGATTTATCGTTTCGAGGAGACCTGTTACTCGAATGTATGTGAAGAGCTTTGTGAGTTCGATGCGTTGAAAATGAAATCTTTGCGTCTAAATGCTCGATATGCTTCGGCCCTGGAGTATGGAAAAAAAGCGCTCTCGAAAGATGGTGCGGATAAATACAGAGCTCAAATTCTTCTTGAAATAGCGATTGTTCATTATTTGAGAGAAGACATGGAATCAGCTGTTGCTGTTTTACACAAACTAATTTTAATCAAGGAGAGAGATCAAGAAACGGAAGCAAAGGCTTTTCTAATGTTAGGGAATGCGCATAAGTATCTGGGAAATACATCCTATGCAATGCGCTATTTTTCAAAAACATACAGATCAGCTTTAGGACTGAAAGATTCTTCACTTATCTCATCTGCGCTGAATGGTCAAGGTACCATCGCTTACGGGAAAGGTAACCGAAACAATGTGCTCAGAGCGATTCAACTGTATCAAAAGTCCCTAAAGTACATTCATCCTACGGATTACGAAAAGTTAGGGAATGTCCTGAATAATATTGCTGCAGCGTATTTGGCGCTCAAAGAATATCAGAAAGCGAAAGAGTACTTTTTACAATGTTCAACAATTTTCTTGTCTAAAGGCGATTTTGAAGGTACGGTCTCATCTTACAACAATCTAGCAGCCATATTCATTGAAACTGAAGAGTGGGACAAAGCCAAGGAGTATTTAGACAAAGCAATTGCGCTGTATGCCAATGAACTCGTT
This sequence comes from Bacteroidota bacterium, assembly GCA_039798485.1. Classification (GTDB taxonomy): domain Bacteria; phylum Bacteroidota; class Bacteroidia; order Flavobacteriales_D; family Crocinitomicaceae; genus M0103. The sequence goes on along the minus strand of JBDKGB010000027.1, from coordinate 12,660 downwards.
GGCTATGAAATGATGCCAGAACTGAATCTCTCCCTCAGTGATTATTACTACCATGAAGGTAAGTACCGGTTGAGTCGCGACTATTATGCGAAATATGCCCAACAAGTGCTAAAGCGACTCAACGCCGAACAGAGTGAAGCTGTTATCGAGAGTCAAGAACGCTATGACGATCTCAAAAGAACAAAACTGATCAATGACCTAAAACTCTCCAAGAAACGCACGGAAGTGAGTAACCTGCGTTTGCAAAACTGGATTTACATCATACTTGTGTCCTTTATATCTCTCAGCATTTTTGCTTATTTCTTGATTAATGCACGACGGAAAAAAGAGAAACGGGAACGAAAAGCTGCGCTCAATCGTGCGGCCTTGCAATCGGCAGAAAATGAAAAATTACGTGTGTCCCGCGAGCTTCACGACAGCATGGGCGGCACACTTACGGTAATGAACTTGTTGCTTGGCCATGAGGCGGAAAAAGATCCGTCCAATTCAAACTTGGTGCTCTTGTCGGACACAACGAAAACTGCCATTGACGACTTACGTCGCATCTGCAGAGATTTGTACCCTTCAGAATTAAAAATATCTGGCCTTAGCGCAAGCTTGCGTTCCTATTTTGATAAACTCAACAATTCTCAAGATGGCGTGCGCTTTATTCTCGAAGCACCAGAAGAACTCATGCTCGATGCCGGATTCAGCATCAACTTTTACCGCATCGCTCAAGAATTAACCAACAACACGTTGAAATATGCGAATGCTTCTGAAGCGCGTTTAGGCATTTCTATTGCCGATGGTAAATTCAACGCATTTTATCAAGACAATGGCCAAGGTGTAGAGGCCAAGCGCTTACGAAAAGGTGTTGGTTTGAATAGCATCGAAGAACGTACCTTCTCTTTCAAAGGAAAGTTAGAGTTCAAATCTGCTGCCAACGAAGGGTTTAGTGCCAAAATGGTGTTCTTCGCTGAGCACATTGCTGCTTCAGATGTTGATGCGGTCTAAAACTGGAAATATACGAAAGGCTTAAAGGTATCCGACACTGCTTGGTACATGAGGACAACGATGATCGCTACCGCCATGGCTTGAACAGGCATCGGTGATCGGCTGAACAATTTCTCCCACATCAATTTAATATTGTCAGGCAGCCAATGTACGATGAACCCAAATAGAATAACCCAGAACACGCTCTGATAAGTCCAAAGTACCAGTCCAAATGTTTCCAAGGTAAAGTCAAAATGATTCCAAACGTGGTTGATCATGGCCATCGGTGCGCCTTCATCTTCAAAGCGGAACCAAATTCGCGTGAACGTGATGAAGTTGAAGGTGAGGAACACTTTCCAAAAATGAACCACCAACCATGTTGAATTTTCATATGGTGAAATTTTACGCCAATAGTTGTAGATCACCAAAGCGGCTCCATTCATCGCTCCCCAAATCACAAAATTCTCACTGGCACCGTGCCACAAGCCACCCACTACCATGGTGATCAAGAGGTTTAAGTCCCGGTGAACATACTGCTTGAAGTTTGGAATAAACAAGACGCCCAATATATACACCACAGTCAATCCGAGATAAACATAGATCAACTCGTACCATTGCGTGATGAAGATTAAAAACACAAAAATGATGGCTGTGGCGATGTAGGTGCCAAATCCTCCTGTCTTGTTACCTCCCAATGGAATGTACAAATAATCGCGGAGCCATGAACCCAAAGATTTGTGCCATCTTCTCCAAAAATCTGCCACGCTAACGGCCTTGTACGGTGACCGGAAATTTTCAAGCAGATTGAAGCCCATCAATCGGGAAAGTCCAATCGCTATATCAGTGTATCCAGAAAAATCGCCGTAAATCTGAAGCGAATAACCCCACATGGCCAAAACACTCACAAATCCAGGATAGGCTTCAGGTGCATCCACAATTTTATCAATGAAATGCACAGCAATGTAATCCGCAAGTACAATCTTCTTAAGTAAACCCTTCACAATCTGTATGATTGACCAGCTGAATGCATCTTTATCAAGCGCAAAGGGCTGACGAATCTGTGGGATGAAATCGCGCGCTCGAACGATAGGTCCAGCGACAAGTTGTGGGAAGTATGTGACGAAGAAGGTGTAATCAAAGAAATTCTTTACAGGCTCAATCTCCTTTCGGTAGATGTCAATGAAATAGGAAATGCTCTGAAAAGTAAAGAAGGAAACGCCAACAGGAAGTACGATTTTATCGACATTAAAACTGCCTTCGCCAAAGAAGCTATTTCCCATGTAGGCCAAATGGTTGAACACCTTGAAGTCGGTGTGAAACATCTCGTTGAACGAATCGGTGAAGAAGTAGGAATACTTGAAGTAGGCGAGGACGGCAAGATTGAGAAAGGCCCCTATACCTATGATCCACTTCTTTGAGCGCTCCCGTTGAGCGTCGTGCACCCATTTTCCGAAAAAGTAATTCCCAACTAAACTAATGCACAAAAGAATAACAAACAATCCAGAGGTCTTGAAATAAAAGAAAATGGAAACTGCCGTTAGGAAAATACTTCGCACCAAGAAATGCTTGTGAATCATAGAGAAGATGATCATCACCGCCAAAAAGAAAAGCCAAAAGTCCAACTGTGTGAATATCAGAGGTTCTTTTTCATTGAAGGAGAATATTTGCCACAGTCGTTCCATGTATTCAGTTTAATGTTGTTTGTATCGTTCGTTCGTGCATTTGACGAAGAAACTTCAGGAACGAATCCGTGAAAAGTTCTCCCTTTAAATGGTAGCCTGGGGAGGTGAAATGGACCAAATCGCCTTGCATCAACCCATTGTTTTTCCAAAGTTTGGAGGATCCTAGTTCCCCCATGATTCCATAAAAATCCCAAACCGCCGCGTGATAGGTTTCAGCCAGTTCAATGATCATTTCTCGTTCTCGTGCAATGTTACGGTTGAGGTAATGCTGGTGATAATATGAATCGTTTGGCACTGTCAAAAGAATCGCGCAATTGGGATTTACACGAAGCACTTTTTGAATCATCTTCTCAAGGTTTCTTTTATACACTTGCGGATCAAACTGGTCATATGGTACATTACCATCATTTGTCCCTACTGAAAAAGCAAAGAAGTCGGGTGGATATATGGACAATTGCTCCTCAAAGTTTTTACATCCCAAATAGGTGTAAAGTCCTGCGCCATTAACGCCAATGCTTGTGTACGAAATCCCTGGAAGGTCGTTCAGAAATTGAAAGCCGTAGATTTCCAATTCAAGTGGCAGTTGATTTTTTCGTGAAAATTGAACATCAAGTACATCAATCGGGTCTGAAAATGTGATTTCCGAGTAGCCCAAGGTCGGGTTTTGATAGATGGACTCTACCAAGATTTCATCCCCGCCAAAATTGATGTCAAAAGGCAATTCTCCTTTGTTGTGAAGAATGCGCACCTTGTTGAATGGTGGTTGCACACTGCTGCGGTTGTGGCGAAAGTACAGGTTAATGACTGAGTCGTTGCAAGTAATGGCCGCACCCATTACTCCGAAGTCTATGGTCGCGGGTGTACTTGTCACACTGCGAAAGGCTGTCCATGTATTTGGTGAGCTGAATTCGTAGTTGGATGGATTGTTGGTGTGTGCCAACTTGAAGGGAAACACCATGCCGCGTTCACCCGGAATTCCTTCCCAGTTGCTTTGTAAAAATGAACGGATGTCATGGGTGTAAATGTCTGCTTGTAAGTGGGATCCTCCAATATGGTAAAAATGCATCTTGCCTTGCTGAAATTCAATCAAGGAATCCATTCGTTTTGCAAGCAGTTCCCAATTTTTACTTTGGTTGCAATAAAATCGAAAATGATTGACGGATGGATCAATAAACGGATATTTGAAAATTGCATTCGAATCAATTTCTTGGAAATTTGGGAAACAATAATTGCTCATAGGTTCCTCCTTCTGGCCAAACAAAAGTTCAAAACCAGTTACGATAAATAGAAACGTGAGCAGTGTCCTCAATGTCAATGAATTATTTCTTTCCCTTTTGCCATTTTGCAAATTCAGCTGCAAATGCATCGAAGAACATTTGTGAGGCATAGCTTGCCCCACCATTGCTGAAATGGATGTAATCCTTGCCTGCGAGACCTTGTTCAACCCATGAAGGCATTGAATTTTTACCGCCCATGGCACTGAACAAATCCCAATAGCCTGCACCAACCTCAAGGCTGATTTTTTTCATCTGTTCGACACAGTAGGGAAGAAGGGGGTAGGTTTCATAGACACCTTTTTCAAGTCGCGACATATCGCTCGGGCCAATAACGATGATTGCTGCAGAGGGACGTAACTTATGAATGGTATTCAACTGTCCCTTAAAATTTCGGGTGAAATTTCGCACCGAACTCGAGTCTTTAAATGAGGGAACAGAATTCCCTCCAAATTGCATGATGATCAATTCTGTATTTAAGTCCCCATACATTTGTGAAGTAATCCCTTGGTCCATGTACCCGTAGATTGTTCCACTAGAACCACGCATCCCCACATTGTTGACTTGAACACCATAGTCTCCTTCTAGAGAAAATCCACATATCGTCGGACTGACAGACGCCGAAAACACATATTTTAACTTTCCGGGTGTCGCTGCAAAAGAAAGATCGACACTGTGCAATTTGCCGTCTGTTTTCAAACTATCCTCGTGAATAAGATTGCCATTCTGATACACTTTTAGTCCACATGGTTTCAAGCAACTGGTATAGAACATCTTCACATTGTTGTATTCTTTTGCTCTTGAATAGGCAGACTTGTTGGGTTCAATCTCAATCCAACCTTCTTCGATGGATGTCTTATTTTTCATGCCCGAGCTATCCATTTCGGCAGTAAATCGCGCGGCGGAACCCAAAGCACCATATTTTTTGTTTTTCAATTTATCTCCTCCAAAGCAGGTGTATCGAACAAAGTTGGCAGAAAGGCTCTGCTTGAAGGTGTTTGTTGCATACACATTCATAGCAGGAATTAATCCTGGTCCTGTACCACCAAATTGATTTTGAATACGCTGACGAATATAGGCTGTCATGCGGTCTCCTTCAATTTGGGAATCACCGTAGTGAAAAATATGGATCTTCTTTTTGTCTGTAGAAGCATTTTGCAATTTCGTGAAGAAGCTGTGAAGGTTTTGAAGCCCTGCATCGTTGAGTGCAATGGAGGTACTCGATTCTGTCGAAAGTTCACCGCCATTCGGAGCCCCGAAAGATCCATCGGATCCGTTTTTATGCTGAAGCAAAGGGTCTTCAATTCCAGAAGTATCAACTTTTGCGACAAGTTTGGAGATGTCCTTCTTCTCTTGTTTTATTGGGTGAAAGAACTCTGTTTTGGACATGAACTGCAATTTGTAGCCGAAAATGTTCCATCCTCCTTCAGGAATAAAAATGACAATGGGTGATAACAGGAGCAACACACCAAGGGTAAATAGGAGTACATGTATGGGTTTTAGAACTTTCAATCGTTTAAATTTTGTAACGACAAATGTAATGATTCTAAAGGCAATTTTTTTCGCTCGGAAATGCCAACTTTTCACCCTTTGAATAAAAAAACTGCCATCATGTCCGAATAAAATGATTGGCAGTATCTTTGACTGAGGCGGCGAGTCAAAAAATAATGTGTTATGGTAGATGAAAAAAATCCGAATGAGGAGGGAAAAGGTGCTGAAAACGAGCAACAACATGAGATGGATACACAAGCGGAAACGACATCCGAAGAGCATGTGAATGAACCTGCTGAACTAACTGCAGAAGATAAATACCTGGAACTGAATGAGCGCTTTTTGCGCCTGCACGCTGATTTTGATAATTTCAGAAAGCGTTCCCGCAGAGAGCATTTAGAAACCATCGAAAATGCCAATGCACAACTTCTGAGAGACTTGTTGCCTATTTTGGATGATTTTGAACGTGCGGTTGCCAACAATGAAACGGCAGATAACATCGACAGTGTGAAGGAAGGGTTCAACTTAATTCATTCGAAAATGTTGGCTCTTTTGCTTTCAAAAGGATTGAAGGCGATGGAAGCGAAAGGTGAAAAATTTGACAGTGACCTTCACGAAGCGATTGCCAACATCCCTGCACCATCAGAAGAGGATAAAGGAAAAGTAATTGAAGATATTCGCAAGGGATATTACCTGAATGAAAAGGTGATTCGCTTTGCTCAAGTGTTGGTTGGACAGTAATATTGCAGAATGAGTCAGAAGAGAGATTATTACGAAGTTTTAGGCGTTTCAAAAAGTGCGAACGAAGCAGAAATTAAAAAAGCTTATCGCAAATTGGCTCTTGCTTACCACCCGGATAAGAACCCGGATGATGCCAGTGCTGAGGAGAAATTCAAGGAAGCCGCTGAGGCATATGAAGTATTGAGTGATTCACAGAAAAGAGCTCAGTACGATCGTTTTGGTCATGCTGGAATGAACGGACAAGGCTTTGGCGGCGGAGGGATGAACATGGACGATATCTTCTCTCAATTTGGGGATATTTTCGGTGGTGCCTTTGGTGGCGGAAGTTTTGGTGGCAGCAGAGGAGGCGGAAGTCGGGTAGTGCGTGGAACAAATCTGCGTGTTAAAATGAAGCTTACACTTGAGGAAATCGCTGAAGGCGTTCGCAAAAAAATTAAGGTGAACAAATTGGTGAATGCCGAAGGTGTCACCTATAAAAATTGCCAGACGTGTGGCGGAAGTGGACGCATTACGCGTGTCGCTCAAACATTTCTTGGTGCCATGCAAACGCAAACAACGTGTAACGTTTGTCAGGGAGCAGGAAAAATGATCGATCAACGTCCGTCTGATTCTGATGCGCAAGGATTGAAACGTCAAGAAGAAGTCATTGAAATTGATATTCCTGCAGGTGTTGAAGAGGGCATGCAGTTGAGTGTTACCGGAAAAGGAAATGCGGGTCCATTCAATGGCGTTCCTGGAGATTTGATCGTTCAGATTGAAGAGGTTGAACATTCTGAATTGAAGAGAGATAGCGAAAACTTACACTATGAAGCGCACATCAATTTTGTAGATGCCGTTTTAGGGGAATCGATTGAAATACCGACGGTGAATGGTAAAGCCAAGATTAAAATAGATCCAGGAACCCAAAGTGGTAAAGTCTTACGATTGAAAGGCAAAGGTCTACCAGTTCTGCAGCGCTATGGACACGGTGATTTATTTGTTCATATCAATGTTTGGACGCCTAAAAAAGTTTCGAAGGAGGAACGTGAAATCTTGGAAAAGCTGCGTCAAAGCGAAAACTTCAAGCCACAGCCCGATAAGAACGATAAAGGGTTTTTCGACCGCATGAAGGACATGTTTAACTAGACGTACATGTCATTTTTAACCAACGCTGATCAAGGCAATAACCGCATTTCAGGGTACATATTGACCTTGTGCATTGTTGTGTTGTGTTATGCAATTCTTGGTTCCATTCCATTGCTTGTGCACCTATCGATAGCCAACGGAGGTGGTGAGGGAGCCTTGTCTGGAAACATGTCGGATTGGACAGCACGCTTAGGTGAAAACACCATCCTTGGTTACCTACTTTTTCCTTTTGTTTTGGTCCTTTTGACGCTTATGCTGTGTAACCGCTTCATACACAAGCGAAGCATCTTGTCACTATTCACTGCACGTTCGCAATTCGATTGGAAGAGATTTTTCTTTTCAGCGGGAATTTGGACTGGCGTGATGGCACTTTTGCTTGGTCTGATGATGGTGGACAATGACCAAATTCAATGGAACATGAATCCGTCGACGATTTTACCGCTTATATTGATTTCATTACTGCTCATCCCAATTCAAACGACTGCTGAAGAAGCACTCTTTAGAGGTTATTTGTTTCAAGCCTTTGGTCACAAAAATCGTCGAGGTTGGATCACAGTTCTTGTCACAGGGGTGCTTTTTGGCCTCATGCACGCAGCAAATCCAGAGGTTCAAACGCTGGGCTATGGAGTGATGAGCTATTACATTATAACAGGCATTTTTCTCGGATTGATGGTGCTGATGGATGATGGTCTCGAACTTTCGATGGGCTACCATGCGGCAAACAACATTTTTGCAGCACTCATTTTAACCAACGAGTGGCAGGCTTTTCAAACAGATGCACTTTGGATTGACCATGCCAAACCAACATTTGGGTGGGATGTGATTGCGACAATGCTTGTACTTCAACCCTTGTTGCTTTTGGCCTTTGCGAAAATTTACAAGTGGAAAAACATGAGGACAACGTTGTTCGATCAGCAATGATATAAACTCGGGCCGTTTGTTTTATTCATGTCTTGATTTTCGTACTTCAGAAAAAAAAGATAGTTTTAAGTTCGAAATCACATTGAATGCTTGAAGTACAGCACATCTCAAAATCCTTTTTTCGTAAAACAGCCCTCGAAGATGTTTCGTTGTCGGTGCGTGAAGGAGAAATCTTTGGACTTCTTGGTCCTAATGGCGCAGGTAAAACCACGCTAATTCGCATCATAAACAGAATCATCGACGCAGATCGCGGTGTGGTCCGAATCAACGGCGACCTTATGACACAAAAGCACTTGTCGATGGTGGGGTACCTTCCGGAAGAACGAGGCTTGTACAAATCAATGACGGTTGAAGACCACGCTTTATTTCTTGGTCAATTGCGCGGGCTATCGAAACGCGATGTAAAAATGCAACTTGACTCTTGGCTTGAAAAATTTGATATTTCCGATTGGAAGAAAAAGCGCATCGAAGAGTTGTCGAAAGGAATGGCGCAAAAGGTTCAATTCATTTGCACGGTTTTGCACGAACCAAAAATGCTCATTTTAGATGAACCCTTGAGTGGTTTCGATCCAGTGAATGTTGAGCTCATCAAGCAAGAACTTGTTGAAATGCGTGCCAAAGGAAAAATGATCATTCTCTCGACACACAACATGAAAAGTGTGGAGGAGATTTGTGACCGTGTCGCTTTGATTGACCATTCAAAGAAGATTCTTGAAGGTACAGTATCGGAGATCAGAGAGTCGAGAAAAACAGGAGAGATTGCCATTAAATTCCGAGGTTCAATGATTGCCTTTGTGAATGCCTTGTGGACAAATTTTGAACTTGTGGACAAGGAAATCTTGGCAGACGATCGTTTCATTGCACGTTTGAAAACACGCGGGGACGCCAACTTTGATGATCTTTTGCGCGCCATGATGGGGCACGTGCGCATCGAGGCAGTATGGGAAGTGTTGCCTTCCATGCAAGATATATTTATTGACTTGGTCACACCTAAAACCGAAGGAAATCATGCGTAACAGTTGGTTGGTCGCGATGCGCGAATTGAAAGAACGCTTGGGATCAAGATCCTTTGTTGGAATGATGATCGCTGGTCCGGTGTTGATTTTGGTGTTGATCTATTTTCTATTTGTCTTTGGTGGTGAAGGTCAACAGAAATGGAATGTGCTTATCGCTGATCCAACTGGAATCATGGACAATAAGATTTTAGTAGGTGAAAATCCGGATGTGACCTATACGTTTTTCAGTGGCTACATCGAAATGGATGAATTTCGCGATGCTAAAAAATTCCGTGAATTTGATGCTCTCGTCGAGATCAATGAAAAAATTCTTTCCAATAAGTTGTCCTTTGTCTTCTACCGCGAAAATCCTTCCTTGCGCATGCAAACGATGATTCGATACCAGGTTGAACGTCGAATCGAGGAGGTGATGGTGGCACAATTTACAGATTTGTCTATTCGAGAGTTTAGAAAAGTCAAACAACCGCTCAATATGGCCTTCAGAAATGTCAATGATCCCATGGATGAAGCTTCAGACCTTCGCGGATGGGTAGGCTTGTTTTACGGTGGACTTATCTTTGCCTTCATCTTTCTTTTCGGTATGACAATTCTCCGAAGTGTGACTCGAGAGAAAAGCAACCGCATAGTCGAAGTTCTTTTGGCTACAGTTCATCCAAATCAATTGATGATGGGCAAAATCGTTGGTATTGGAATCGCTGCATTTATCCAGTTTGTTGTGTGGATGCTATTTGTCGCCATTGGCCTTTTGCTCATGCGCAGTTATGTTTTTCCAGATTTATTCGACCCGAATCATGTCGTAGCAATGGGTGAACATGCATCGGATAGTTTCTTTGCGGCGAAAGAATACAATCAATTTGTTGATTTGGTCTATGAACGCATACGGTTTGGAACGATGACTTTTTACTTCATCTTATTTTTTATTGTAGGGTACCTTTTTTATGGGGCTTTGTTTGCTGCCATCGGAGCAACATCAGGTTCCGAGAGTGATGGTCAACAATTCGTTTTACCGCTAATTTTCTTGCTTTGTTTTGCCCTTTTTGCAGGGTATTATTCGCTCCTGAATCCCGAAAGTGGATTGGCAACACTCTTTCACTACCTACCATTTACGTCACCTGTCGTCGTGATGGTGAAACTGTCATTGGGCTATGCCCCAGGACATGCCTATGAGATTTGGATGTCCTTGATCATTCTCATGTTGAGTGCGGCTGGCGTACTTGTGCTTGCGGGAAGATTGTACCGTAATGGAATCCTGCAATTTGGACATCGACTGCGCTTTGGTATGTTGCTTCGTTGGTTGAAACGCATGTAAGCATGAAAAAGGCTGTCATTGATCTGGGCACGAATACCTTTAATTTACTTATTGTAGAGATAAATGATAAAGGCATCGATGTGCTACACAGCGAAAAAGAAGGAGTGGCCCTCGGTATGGGCGGTATCAACCATCAAACGATTTCGAAAGATGCCATTGATCGTGCGTTGAAGGCATTGACGCATTTTAAACACGTCTGTGATGTGCATCATGTTTCGATCATTAAAGCCATTGGTACGTCTGCTATACGCGATGCAAAAAATGCACTTGAATTTAGCCTTCTGGTAAAAGAGCAGTTGGGCATTGACATTGAAATCGTGAGTGGTTACCGTGAGGCAGAGTTGATCCACAAAGGAATTGCAGCTTCGCATCAGTTCAACGAGCACGCGTTGATCATGGACATTGGTGGTGGAAGTACTGAATTTATTTCGGCAGATGAAACAGGCATACACGATTTGATCAGCATGAACATTGGCGTATCGCGCATATTTCAGCTGTTTGATTTGTCTGACCCGTTGACGGATAAGGATATCTCGAACATTGAAGATTGGCTCAACGCAAATGCAGGTGCATTTTTTGAAAATCGAGGAGAAAAGGTGCTCATCGGTGCTTCAGGAAGTTTTGAAACATTCTACGAGTTGATCCACAATGATGCATTTCCATCGTTGAACCGTTCGATTGAAATTTCGGTAGAACGGTTACATGTAATTTTAGAACAGATCATTGCCTCTACAAAAGAGGAACGCGATCAAAACGAGTGGATTATTCCCATTCGAAAAAAGATGGCACCCATTGCTGCTGTTAAAACCCGCTGGGTGCTCAAACAAATTCCTGCCAAGCAGGTTTTCATCTCGCCATATTCGCTGAAAGAGGGTGTAATCTTTGAACAATAGTGTTCAGTTTATATCTTGAAGTTGATCTTTACGGATATTCAGTTCGTGCACGAAATATAGAACTTGATGCCTATCTTTACTGAAAATTTAAGTTTCCATGGCAAAAATCCTAATCATTGATGATGAGCGCGCGATCCGCAGAGCGTTGAGAGAAATTCTTGAATTCGAAGGGTTTGAAATCGATGAGGCAGAAAATGGCAAGGAGGGCCTGGACAAAGCAAAATCTGGCGGCTATGAAATCATTTTTTGCGACATCAAAATGCCCTTGATGGATGGGATGGAAGTCTTGGATGAATTGCTCAAGGCAAAGGTGGAAACACCGTTAATCATGATCAGTGGTCACGGGAATATTGATACCGCCGTACAAGCCATCAAGAAGGGCGCCTTTGACTTTATCGAAAAACCGTTGGATCTCAACCGGATCTTAGTAACGATCCGCAACGCAAAGGACAAAAACTCTTTGGTGGAAGAAACCATTCAGTTGAAAACAACGGTGAAGCGTTTCAAAGGAAGCTCAATCATCGGTGAGACAGAAGGCATTGTCCACATCAAAGAAATGATTGAAAAGGTTGCGCCATCCGATGCACGTGTACTCATTACCGGTGAAAATGGTACTGGAAAGGAACTTGTAGCCCGATCACTGCACGACAATTCGAACCGTAGAAAAATGCCTTTTATCGAAGTGAATTGTGCTGCAATTCCTTCTGAATTGATTGAAAGTGAATTGTTTGGGCACGAGAAAGGTGCCTTTACCTCAGCGGTTAAAGACAAAAAAGGAAAATTTGAATTGGCTTCTGGTGGAACCTTGTTTTTGGATGAAATAGGGGATATGTCGGCTAGTGCACAGGCGAAGGTGCTGCGCGCGTTGCAAGAAAATGTCATTCAACGCGTTGGAGGTGAACGTGATGTGAAAGTCGATTGTCGGGTCTTGGCCGCAACAAATAAAGATTTGAGAAAAGAAATTGCGGAGGGAAGATTTCGAGAAGACCTTTACCATCGATTGGCCGTTATCCTTATTCATGTTCCGTCTTTAAATGAACGCCGTGATGACATTCCAGTATTGGCAGAGCACTTTTTGACCATGGTGTGTGCAGAACATGGCGTTGCGAGAAAATCATTTACCGAAGACGCACTTTTGGCACTTCAGCAGACAGATTGGTCAGGAAACATCAGAGAATTGCGCAATATCGTAGAACGACTTGTCATCCTTTGCGGGGAGAAAATTACAGGGACAGA
>JBDKGB010000026.1:0-4959 GCA_039798485.1 Bacteroidota bacterium | reverse complement strand
GCACCATCGTTGGCATACAAATCTTCAAGGTTCGCACATTGATAATCCGAAGGAATGCCTGGAGAGAATCGTGCATCAAAACCAAACAAAGCTGCACTTTCAGAGTAAATGGCACTTTGATAATCCGTTTCAAAAATCATACGGCCGCTGTTTGGCGCGATGAAGTTCAACCACACAGATTCGTTCATGTCTGCATTATTTACAGCCGGATGGTCATAGTCATACGCATGGTACTGATTCGGATTTGAACTTGTATGCGGCTTCCCTGTCTCGCCGAAGTTGTTGCCACCATCATAGGCACATCCAAATCCAAGATTCGCAGTTGCAGGTGAACCGGCTGTAGAGCTGATCGCATTTGTACCTGGTGTAACTGTGTTTGAAAGGCAAGGTATATCAATTAAATCTGGGGAACTACCACCCAATTGATTCACGCGGAACTCGAAATACCCATGGTCACTCGCGTTGTCGGCTGTGACCTGCACATAGTACGTTTGTCCTGGAATTAATTTCTGATAGCTGACACCTGGAAAAGGATCACAGCTGTCAAATGTAATTTCTGCCTCTGGATCCAAACCTAGAAAATCAATACCATCGGAAAATTCGACATGTGAAAGGTATTCGAATTTATCCTTGATCAAGGCATTGGTAATCGGCTGAATACCATTTCCACAGTTACTTCCATCTGCGGCGTGATACACCTCAAAGTAAGTTCCAATGTCTGTACCCGCCAAATCGGTTGTGATGTATACTGAACCACTTGCTGGAGCAACGAATTTCACCCATGTTGAACCCGCTGCTTGCACATCGCTTGCTGCTGGTTCATTGGGCTCAAGGGTATAATCACACCATCCCAAGGTATAGGTTGTATTCATTGCGGCTACAGTCGCATCACAAATGGCATCTTCGAAGTAATTCACCACCAAAGGAAGACGCTCAACAGACAGATTGATGACATACGTTTGAGTAGATTGACACCCTGAACTTCCTGTCGCTGTAAATGAATAATTGGATGTACCCGCAAATGCAGGAACAGGCATATTTACCGTTTGAAGTCCGGTTTGACCACTATGCAAGCCTAAAATATCATAGTTTCCCGCATCGTCGTTGTCGTAAGCCTCCCATTGCAATTGAATGTTTGACGGAACATCGGTAGCGCAGACATATTGATAATCGAAAAATAATCCACTGTTTGGACTAAATCCACCTCCAGGAGCAGTCAATGTGTAAGGACCATTGTTATTGTTATTGAAGGCATAATTAAAGCCGAACAATCCAAAAAGTGCCGGATTGTTGTTGGTGTTACCCACAGTATTATCGGTTGCGGTAAATTCCCAAACGAAGTCACTATTCCCTCCGATGTATCCAATAAATGGGATAGAAAATCCGTCACAATCCACGGAGTTGGTCACTTGCACCGACACAACGCGTACGCGAATAGTCGCCTGTCCGAACGCATGTCCAGCAGAAATGAATAGTGCCAACAACAAGGATCGAACGATAAAAATTCGATTCTTATTCATAAGCGTAGTCTAATTAGTACTTAATGTAAGTAGGGCAAATATACAATAGTTTGTTCACAATCCGATTACAATAACATTGCAACTGGATTTTCCATGTACCCTTTAAATGTTTGTAAGAATGCAGCACCTGAAGCGCCATCAACCACACGGTGATCACACGACAAGGTTACTTTCATCACATTTCCAGGTACAACTTGCCCTTTCTTCACAACAGGAACTTCTTTAATTCCTCCTACCGCAAGAATGCAGCTGTCAGGTGGATTAATGATGGCTGTAAATGATTCTATACCAAACATTCCAAGATTGGAAATTGTGAATGTATTTCCCTCCCAATCTGATGGTTGTAATTTTTTATCTTTTGCTTTTTTCGCGAATTCACGCACTTCGTTTCCAATTTGCTGGAAGCCTTTTGTGTCGGCAAAGCGAACAACAGGAACCAATAGGCCATCTTCAACCGCAACGGCAACACCGATGTGTACGTGATGATTTCTACGGATGACATCGCCCAACCATGCGCTATTCACAGCAGGATGCTGGCGCAATGACATCGCTACAGCTTTGACTACCATGTCGTTGAAGGATACTTTAACCCCTTCTGTGCTGTTCAATGTCTTGCGCGCTGCAATCGCATTGTCCATGTCAATGTCTAAGGTTAGGTAGAAATGTGGTGCTGTAAATTTGCTTTCTGCCAAACGACGTGCAATGACCTTACGCATCTGAGAAACGTTTTCATCTTCAAACGATTCAACTCCAGCTGGTGCACTATACACAGGTGCAGATGCTGGTGCCGTGTATGGTACATAATGATCAACATCGCGTTTCACAATACGACCTGCTTCACCTGAACCAGGAACCGCTGCGATATCAATCCCTTTCTCTTGAGCCATTTTCTTGGCCAAAGGTGAAGCTAACACACGACCTGATGAATTCGATGATGGCACAGCTACTGGTGCGGATGCAACCGGAGCTGCTGCTACTGGAGCTGCTACAGGTGTTGGCGCTGGTGCCACTGCTGGAGCCGGAGCCTCTTCTTTCGCCGCAGCTGGTGCTGGTGCACCCGCCAAAAGCGATGAAATGTCTTCGCCAGCCTGACCAATGATGGCTAAAATAGAGTTTACTGGGGCTGCTTTGCCTTTCTCCACACCAATGTGCAACAAGACACCGTCAAAGAACGATTCAAATTCCATCGTTGCCTTGTCCGTTTCAATCTCTGCAAGAACTTCGCCTGAAGAAACTTTGTCACCAACTTTCTTTGTCCATTCTGCTACCACGCCCTCAGTCATGGTATCACTTAATTTCGGCATGTAAACGATTTCCGCCATAGTATTTTATTTTTTCACCCTTAAATCGGGATTGAATGATTGATTAAACGCTTTAAAAATAGAACGATAAGCAGTTCTTAGTATTCTTTGATGTATGGATAATCTGTTTGTGTATACACATCTTCGTACAATTCGTGCGCCTCTGGATACGGCGAGTTTTCAGCGAATTCAACTGATTCAGCTACTTCATTCTTTACCCATTCTTCGATTGCTTCGATTTCTTTTGCCGTCATCCACTTGTTTTCACGAATTACGTTTAAGCAATGTTCAATCGGATCCTGCTCCATCCATTCAGCTACCTCATCTTTCGAACGGTATTTCTGTGGATCAGACATCGAGTGTCCTTTGTAACGGTATGTACGAATGTCCAACAAAGTTGGTCCATCACCGCGACGACCGCGTGCTGCAGCCTCTTCAATGGCCTCATGGACATCTTCTGGACGCATTCCATTGACAATGCGCGATGGCATTTCATAGGAAAGTCCAATTTTTGATAAATCGGTAACGTTGGTCGTACGCTCAACCGAGGTACCCATCGCATAATTGTTATTCTCAATAATGAAAACCACAGGGAGTTTCCACATCATGGCCATGTTGAACGTTTCATGCAATGCACCTTGACGCACAGCACCATCCCCCATCGACACGAAAGCAACGTTGTCTGTTCCATTGTATTTTTCCGCAAAGGCAACACCTGCACCCATGGCGATTTGCGCACCTACAATTCCATGTCCACCCATGAAGTTGCGTTCCTTATCGAAAAAGTGCATTGATCCCCCTTTTCCTTTTGAACATCCCGTTGAGCGACCGTACAATTCAGCCATCAATACACGTGGATCCGTACCCAAGGCAATTGGATGCGCGTGATCACGGTAAGCTGTCATGTGTTTATCACCCGCTTGACAGGCACTTGCCGTTCCTGCAACAATGGCTTCTTGACCAATGTACAAGTGGCAAAATCCACCAAATTTTTGTTGAATGTACAACTGACCTGTTTTCTCCTCAAACTTGCGGATCAAGAGCATGTCCTTGTACCATTTGATATAAGTCTCTTTTGAAAATTTAGAATTTGCTGCCAAGGCAGACTTCTTCGTTGTCTTTGAAGGTTTAGCTACAGTTTTTACCGCCATCTTGCTTTTGATAAAAATAATCGGGCAAATATAGAAATTCTCTTTCAATCACCCTCGCTAAAATACAGCGAATTCTCAACTTAGTGTCAAAATGACACTTTATTTATTTTTCGCCTTCAATTTCGTGTACAAATCGAGTGTATGCGCTTGGGTTGGATTCTGCTTTAAAATTTTCTCGTACAAGGCCAATGCTTCGTCGTTGCGACCAAGAATTTCCATCACCATCCCCATGTTTGATTGTGCATTTAGGTCGCTTGGATTTCCTTTGCAATAGGCTTGCATCAACTCAAGACACACCTCAAATTTTCCTTCTTTAAAAAACTGCTCAGATATCAACAGTAAATACCCTGCATCCTCAGGGTATTTTTTACCCATTCGCTCTGCAGGCTGTTTGAGTTCATTCGTTCTTCCACGCTGAATCAAATAATGAATTTCACGCTTTAAGTCTTCCGAAGATGGATTTTTTAGTTGTTTTACAGTGCGTAACATTTCGTCGATGAGTGCATTTTTTTCTTCAGAATCATTGGTCAAAAGAATCAATTGATCCAAAATGGCAAATTGGTTTTGAAACAAACTTGGCTTGTTCAGCTTCAACTCAAAAATGGCATACGACAAGGTCTCTTTTCCTTTTTGATAATAGGCTATAGAATCGTTTCGATTGTTCCCAATCTTTGCCAATTCCGCATAGACAAATCCTAAATTCTCATAGATATTCACATACGGCAAATAGATTTCTTTGGCTGTAGAAAATTCTGAAACAGCTGAAGTATAATACGCCTTTTTCTCACTTAAGACTGCTGTAGCGTTGCCCATTTGAAGATACGTTGTGCCCAAATTAAAATGCGTCTTTACGCTGTTCGGACAGCTCTTTACGCCAGCCGTATAAATTGAAAGATTGTCCTTCCAATCCACGTTTCGAACAATCGTTCTGACTGCGAAAACGACTGCAATTCCACTAAAAAGAAGTATGCCATTTCTGCCTTTCAA
>JBDKGB010000025.1:0-3687 GCA_039798485.1 Bacteroidota bacterium | reverse complement strand
TAATGCCTGCGTAGGGAAGATGACAGCCACGGATGTTCCGTGTGAAGAATTTTAAGGTTTTACCATCAGGAATTCGCCCCTTGTTCTTGTTTTAGTTTAAAAAGATGAAAACAGGATTTATCGGTATTATTGGACTTTTTTACGTCGTTCTTGCTTCCTTTTCTTTTGCTCAAAACAACGTCACAGGTGTCGTTTACGATCCGTCGGGCAATCCTCTACCTTTTGCGAATGTGGTGATCAAGGATTCCTACACGGCAGCGGTAACCAATGAGTTTGGAGCCTTTGGCCTTCGTGTTCCTGTTGAAAAGCGCTGCACCTTAACCGTTTCTGGTATTGGCTACGCCAGTCAAGATGTAGAAGTGATCGTACCGACAGCTGAGGTGGTCAAGTTGTCCATTACCTTACTGAAAGTTCAAGAATTTAAAGACGTGTTGATTGTTGCAAAACGAGCCATTGGCATTACACCAACCACCTTTACCAATGTATCTACGAAGACGCTATCCAAATTGAATTATGGGCAAGATCTTCCCTATTTATTGGAGTCAACCCCTTCAGCGGTGGTGACGTCCGATGCAGGAACAGGGGTTGGGTACACGGGTATTCGCATTCGTGGTGTTGATCCTACGCGCACCAATGTGACCATCAATGGAATTCCCATTAACGACCCAGAATCACATGCCGTGTATTGGGTGAACATGCCCGACTTTGCCTCGTCAACAGACAACATTCAAATTCAACGTGGGGTAGGAACGTCTACCAATGGCGCTGCTGCTTTCGGAGCAAGTTTGAACATTGAGACCGAAGACCGGAACAATAAGGCGTATGCCGAAACAGATAACTCCATCGGGTCATTTATGACCATGCGCAACAACATCAAAGCAGGTACAGGCCTTATAAACAACCTTTTTTCCATGACCGCGCGCTTGTCCAACATTACGTCTGATGGGTACATTGATCGTGCAGCTGCAAACTTGAGATCTTACTATTTGTCCGGAACATTGGCTATAAGAAAAAGCTACATTACGGCGAATGTGTTTAGCGGCAAGGAGGTGACGTATCAATCGTGGTGGGGCATTCCGGAAGCAAAATTGTCGGGTGATCAGAATGCGTTGTTGGCACATTATCAGAACAACCATTATCCCGGCGGGATGTACGAAACGGCTCAGGATTCGATCAACTTGTTTTCTTCCGATCCGCGCAAGTACAACTACTACACCTACAAAAACGAAGTAGACAATTACAAACAGGACCATTATCAATTGCATTTCAGACGCATGTTGGGTCAATATACACAGCTGAGCGTTTCAGGTCATTACACGCGAGGCCAAGGGTATTACGAACAATACAAGCGAAACCAGGATTTTGCACTTTACGGGTTCAATCCTGTTGTTATAGCTAGCGATACCATTTCCACCACCGACCTCATTCGTCGCCGTTGGTTGGACAACCATTTTTACGGGACTGTGTTCGCACTGAACTATGCAAAGAGCTATAAGTTAAAATTGACTTTTGGTGGTTCTATCAACCAATACCAAGGCGGGCATTTTGGCGAAGTCATTTGGGCACGACAAGCATCACAGAGTGAAATTGGACAGCGTTATTATGACAACCACGCCGTAAAATCTGAGTTCAGTGCCTACACGCGTGCGTATTATCAGATTGTAAAATGGAATAAGTTCTATGGAGACTTGAAATACAACTTGTTTGCTGACCTTCAAGTTCGTGGCGTGAACTACACCTACAACGGTGTCGATCAGTATTTTTCCAATTTGGTGCCAATGAAGGTCAATGTGAATTACTTTTTCTTCAATCCAAAGGTGGGTGTAAGTCTTGAGGTCTTTAATCGTTCAACGTTTTACACCTCCTTTGCCATGGCACACCGCGAGCCAATGCGTGACGATTTTACCCAAAGTTCGGCCAACTCACGGCCAAAACCAGAAGAATTAAACAATGTTGAACTTGGGTACAGATTCAAAGGTGAAAAGTTGTTCGTCAATGCCAATGGTTACTTGATGTACTACAAGAACCAGTTGATCATGACGGGAGAAATCAACGATGTTGGCGCGTACAACCGTGTAAATGTTCCGAAAAGTTACCGCTTAGGCATCGAATTGGACGGCGGTTATATGCTGCATAAAAAATGGAGCATTACTGGAAACTTGACCTTGAGTCAAAACAAGATTGTTGCCTTCAATGAATACGTTGACAATTACGACAACTACGATTCAAATGGAAACATGATTCAGGATGTGATTGCCCACAAAAACACGGACATTGCTTTTTCTCCAAACATCATCGCGGCAGCCGGTTTAAGTTACGAGCCCATCGAAGGTTTGGACATGACACTTGCGTTAAAACATGTTGGCAAACAATACCTCGACAACACTTCTTCAGATGACAGAAAGATGGATGCGTACACGACCACCAATGCCATGATGAGCTATACCCTTGCGAAATGGGGATTGCGTGAAATCAAATTGGGTGTTCAAGTCAACAACATCTTCAATGTAAGGTACAGCAACAATGGCTACACGTGGGGTTATATTGCCGGAGGGACACGCATCATTGAGAACTTCTACTTCCCACAGGCAGGAACCAACTTTATGGTGCGATTGAGTTTGAAGCTATAGTGACTAGATTGATCCTAGCACTATTTTATTGCGCTGCAGGGTAATCAAGCCCTTCGTTTCCAGCTGCTTCAACAAGCGAGAAATCACCACGCGTGAGGAATTTAAGTCTTCCGCAATTTGTTGGTGTGTGTGATGAATTTCTAAACTGCCCAACAATTTTGCTTGGTCGGTGAGGTATTTTAGGAGCCGTTCATCCAATTTCATAAAGGCAATGGCATCTACTGTTTCCATCAGTTCTGTGAGGCGAACATGATAGCTTTGTAAAATATATGCCCGCCAGGAAGCATATTTGTTCATCCAAGTTTCCATCATTTCAACGGGAATCATAAGCAGGCTTGAAGGCTCCATAGTGACTGCTTTAATTTCACTCGTTGCGTTCTTCACACAACATTGCAAGGTCATCGCACACGTATCTCCGCCTTCAATGTAGTACAAGAGCAAGTCGTCCCCATCTGCATTTTCCCGCAGTACTTTAATCGAGCCACTCAAAACAATGGGCATGTAGCGCATTTCATCCCCAATTTGAATGATGGCATAATCCCCCTCATATGTTTTCAATTGACTTGAATGGATGATTTCTTTGATCAACGATTCTTCTAGGATGTACCCCAAGGATTCTTGGATTAAAGCTTCTTTTGTTTCCATTTTTTAAAAGTAAGAATTAAGTATTAAGAATGAATTGCGGATTTGTTGCTATGCAATTTGTCATTTGATGCCGAAGGCAATTCCGTGTACGATTAAGTCTTTCAGCGCAGCGGTCATGTGTCTATTTAAGAATTTGATGCTATGCAATTTGACATTTGATGCCGATGGCAATTCCGTGTATGATTAAGTCTTTAAGCGCGGCGGTCATGTGTCTATTTAAGAATTTGTTGCTGCGCAATTTGAAATTTGATGCCGATGGCAATTCCGCGTATGATCAAGTCTTTAAGCACAGCGGTCTATCGTCTTTGAGTCCGCCGAGGCTCTTAGATTTGCTCAGTAGAATTATTTCTAATAATTTCCGATTCAAAGGAAGGAGTGAACTATCGCCGCGGCTAGGAATTAAGTCCTATGG
>JBDKGB010000024.1:0-2577 GCA_039798485.1 Bacteroidota bacterium | reverse complement strand
CACGAAAAATTATGCAAACTTGGGCGAAAAAAGAACAATGAAGCTGAGTTTACATTTTAAATGTGAGCAGATCATTGGCTACCAATTCATCGTATTTGTGGTGATCAAATGAGAACAATTTCGCCGGGCGGTGCTTCACATTTTTTTGCTTTTCGTTGTGTGCAATAAATGGAATTGGCTTAATTTTCTTTCTAAAATTTGCCTTGTTCAAATCGGTTTTAAACGCATATTCATAAATCTGTTGCAGTTCATGCAGCGTAAACTTCTCTGGTAACAAATCAAAGCAGATGGGTTCGGTTTTGAGTTTGTTTTTTAGCGTTTCAACTGTAGAGTCCACAATTTCCTTATGATCAAAGGCCAAGTTTCCGATCTCGTGCACAGGTGTCCAAGTGAGCTCATTTGCCCAAGATGATGCGACGGCATTTACCTCGTCTATTTTCACAAGAGCAAAATACGCACATGTGATTACTCGTCCTTGAGGGTGACGGGTTGGGTTTCCAAAGGTTTGTGCTTGGTGCAGCTTCAGGTTATCCAATTGTGTAAGGTCAAACAAGATTCTACGCGCTGCTTCTGGCAGATCCTCATCGGGATAAACAAGATCTCCGGGAATTGCCCAATCACCTTTGAATGGATCGAGATTGCGCTTGATTAAGAGCAAATGAATTTGACCTTCTTTGTAGCCAAAAATTAAACAATCCAATGAGAGTGAATACGAGAAAAACTTCTCAAATTCTATTTTATAATTACTCATCAATTCACCAACGTAAAATGTGTTATCAATCCTCCGACTCCGACTTGAAAGTCCCCATCACCGAGAACAAAGATACCTTGCTGATTTACAAACATCAAGTCATTGGCTGAGATTTCAAAATCAACAGTAACTTCTGAATTTGCAGGAATCTCAACTTTCGAGAAGCGCTTCAACTTTTTTCCTTCTGGAATGAGTGCTGCATATATATCACTCATGTATAACTGCACCACTTCTTTGACGGCCCGGTCGCCTGTGTTTTTCACCTTCACCGAAACACTTATCTTGTCCATCGCATTGAACTGAGTGTTGTTGATTCTCAAATCTGAATACGTTACTTTACAATAAGAAAGTCCAAAGCCAAAATCCCATTCGGGATTGTAGGCAGAGAAATCACCTGACTTCGAACGGTCAACGCTTCTTGGGTGATCATAAAATTCAATCACACCATCATACTTCGGATAGGTATAAGGCAATTTCCCGCTAAAATTCTCTTCACCGCTCATCAATTTCACCAAGGCTTCGGCACCAAAATCTCCTGGAAGATAACACTGGATGATTGCCGCTGCACCTTCAACGATGTCATGAATGATGCGCGGACGTCCTTCAAGCAAAACAAGCACGACCTTTTTATTTTTCTTATAGGCCATTTTCGCCAATTCGCGTTGCTCAGGATCTAAGTTTAAGGAGTGTATGTCGCCTGGTTTTTCCGTGGAAGGCATTTCGCCCAAGCACAAGACCACTACATCTGCTTGATCGAGTTTTTTGGCATAATCATCCAAGTCTACATAATTGGTTTTCTCGAAGTTGTCTTCAATCACCAATTCTGCTCCTTTGGCATACAAACAATTGTTTTTTCCGAATTTGTTTTCAATCGCTTGACGCACCGTCGAACAATTCTGCGTGTTGTAACTGGAATCAACCCCCTGCCAAGTATGCGTCCAAGCGCCATTTAAAAAGACAAGGTTATCCGCGGTTGGACCTGCGATTAAAATTTTACCTCCAGTTTTCAATGGAAGCACATCGTTTGTATTTTTCAATAAGGTGATGGATTCTAGTGCTGAATTGAGTGCTGCTGTTTTGAATTTCT
Source organism: Bacteroidota bacterium (assembly GCA_039798485.1). Lineage (GTDB taxonomy): Bacteria > Bacteroidota > Bacteroidia > Flavobacteriales_D > Crocinitomicaceae > M0103. The sequence goes on along the minus strand of JBDKGB010000024.1, from coordinate 739 downwards.
CACTACCAAAATCAGGATACATTTCCGGCTTGAACGATGGATCATCGTACAATCCCGTAGCAATTTTTACGCGAAGAATTCGACGTACTGCATCATCCAAACGTTCCATCGAGATTTTTCCTGACTTCACCGCTTTGATCATTATGTCACAATACTCTTTGTACTGAGGACTCATTGGTACCATGCTCATGTCAACTCCAGCATTGAATGCAGCAACATAAGCCTCTTCCAAAGAAGCAGAGGTTCTATGTACCGTATGCAGCATGATAAAATCTTCCCAGTCCGAAACGGCAAATCCTTTAAAGCCCCATTCATTTTTCAATGTTTCCGTCAGCAAATGGTAATTCACATGTCCTGGCACCCCATTCACAACACCGCTATTGATCATTACGGTTAATGCACCCGCATCGACTGCTTTTTTAAATGACGGCAGGTACAATTCCTTCATGTATTTTTCAGGAATCCATGCTGGTGTGCGGTCACGCCCACTCAAACTTGCCGAGTAGCCCACAAAATGTTTCATACATGCCGCAACATGGTATGCGCCAATTGATTCCCCTTGATATCCCTTGACAATGGCCTCACCCATGACAGATGCTAAATAGGGATCTTCACCCAGCGTTTCAAAGTTGCGTGACCACAAGGGTTGACGGCCAAGATCGAGAACAGGTGAAAAATTCCATCGTACACCAGAAGCGCGCGTTTCGTATGCCGTAATTTCTGCAAATTCTTTTGCCAA
>JBDKGB010000023.1:0-20279 GCA_039798485.1 Bacteroidota bacterium | reverse complement strand
GTTCTAAACTTTGCCAAAAACCATCCCCTAAAAGATTCAATCCTCAAGAAAATTTATCTTTCTTCAGAAACGACGATTGTTTCGAGCCATTTGTTAAAAGCGCACCTTGGTCGCATCGTGGAGGTAATCTGTGAAGCCATTGAGTCACGTAGTCAAGTTGTATTGAAGAACTATCATTCTTTGCATAGTCAGAAAATTTCGGATCGCTATATTGAGCCATTTGCATTTACAGACAATTACCGCTCAGTAATGGCCTTTGAACCAGCGTCTGGTCAAAACAAATACTTTAATATTGAGCGAATTACAAATGTTGAATTGCTCGGAGTGGTTTGGATGCATGAGGACAAGCACTCAGTCTCAAAACCAGATGCCTTTGGATTTGCACCATCAGAAAAGTCGTTTACCCTGCATTTCGAAATGTCATTAAAAGCGTATTTGCTTATAAAAGAAGAATATCCCTTGTGCTCTCCGTACCTAAGCAAGCTACCAAATTCTGAACGGTATACGTTAAAAATGGTTGCCAATAGTCGCATTCCAATCGATCGTTTCGTTGCAGGTTTGAAGGATGAAATTACCGAAATCAAAGCCTAAATAGTTTTCATTTTTCTCTGCCACATTACTCCGAGATACAAAGGAGATTTGGACATTCCGAAAGGATGGTTTAGGGGCGTGATTCCATCAAAACAACAATATTAAAGTTAGGAAAGCAGGAATTTACGTCAGTGTTGACATTCACGTTCAAGCACAGCTGTTCCTTAGAAAAAAAACTCCTGTGACTCAGCATGAATGCCACAGGAGTTTTACCGTTTATTGTTTCCGATGCAAAAAATGCTTGATGGCACCTTGAAGTTTCAGTTGCTCATTCAAGGTAAGGATTACAGATTCAGCGCTCTCCGCGTCTTTGTTTGACAAATGGGCTTGTCGTTGAAGTTTCAATTCAGAGATATTCAGCTCAATACGATCGAGGCAGCTGCCAAGAAAATTAGGATCAACTGGATTGAGCTCAATCAAGAGATCATGTATCCTTTGCTTCTTCATGAAGTTTGTTGAATCGAGCAAAAGAGAAGTAGTGTAATGCATCAATTTTGCTTGGACTTGTGCAAGGTCATCAATGATTTTGCGCTCTGTTTCTCGAAGATCGGCAGCCTTTTCATAGCGTTCACATTTTATGGCGTCATTTTTTTCTAAAACTACCTCAGCCCTCCTGAGTTTCAGGCGAAGAATATCGTAGTGCAGTTGATCTAAATCCATGATATTAAGTCTTAGTTTTCGTGGATAAATCGAATTTCAATGGGTAAGTTTTCTCGTACACTTACGCTGAAAAAATTGAAGTCATTCGGAAAATTTCCGTCGCGTTCAATCACATCAATCATTGTTGTTCCCTTAGGAAGTGCGGGAAAATAGAGTGAATAACTGTGTGCTTGTCCTTGACATTGAAAGTGGAACTTTGTCGGTGCGATTGGAATTCCCTCTGCTTTAATGAGTTGAAGTTTCAAATCTGTGCCATGCGGGCGGATGTAACACGTAGGGTACATTTGGATCCATCCGCCTTTATGGTAAAGCCGGGATGAAATGTAAAAGAAATCAATGCGCGTTAACTCATCATTGACTTCAATTTCGCTAATGGCTACGTCTGAATCTGGACCTTCTTCCAGTACTGGTCGCTTGATGATTTGAGGTTTTGTTTTCGGAGTGATCGTCTCCAAGTCTTCTTGTTTTTTTGGGGTAACGGTTTTTGTGTTCATGTATATGTTGGTTTTTGGTTACGAATCAAAATTTCATCCGTTTCGGAGCTAGGTACGCGTTGTTTTTTTGCACATAACATCTTCAGTCGAAATTTTTCACAAAGAAAAGTTCGAACTCGGTATTTTAAGTACGCAATGAATTGATATTTGTAAATTATTGAAAATAAGTGGTTAAATTCGGTATTGATGATACGCGATTAAAAAAATGTATTAGTTTTGCGCATCGATGGTTCAAATTCGATCCATTCTTAACACTTTGAATTATGCCAGTTACAAAAAATCCTTACCTCAGGTACAAGGCCATTGATGCCCGACTTCGAAATAGGCAAAAGCCTTTTCCCACCATTCACGATTTAATTGATGCGTGTAGGCGGGAAACAGAACACGAACCTTCGCTAGATACTGTGGTGAAAGACATTAAGAACATGCGATATTCATTTCATGCGCCTATTAAGTATTGCCGTTCGAAGGCTGTCTATGAATATACCGATGATACCTACCGTTTTGACGGTGTAGGGTTGATGGAACAAGACATTGATGGGATAAAGAATGCCATTGAGTTGATTCAGAGTATTGGTAGCTCTCGTGTAAGTCAACAATTTGAGCATGCCATGGAGAAAGTGCTTTCCGCATATAAAGAAAAATTTCCCCAGGGCAACTTTAAACGCCAATACATACAAACCGATTCGCCCAGAGATTTCCGAGGATTCGAACATTTTGATTTGTTCATTCGTGCGATTAAGGATAGAATCCCGGTTTCCATTGTACATTACTCCTACAGTAAGCACAAGTTTACATCGCGGATCATTCACCCGATGATGCTTAAAGAATTTGACAACCGTTGGTACGTTGTGGCTTTTTCAGATGAACACAATGAGATCCGCACGTTTGGTTTTGACCGAATCCATTCGCCCATATTGGTTCATGGACAGTTCAGTAGTGCCCAAGAACCTGATGCATTGGCGTATTTTAAAGATATTTATGGGGTTTATCCCATTGAAAACCAAGGGTTACAGCGCATTGTTATTGATATTTCTCCGCGTGAATTGGCCTATTTCAGATCGTATCCCGTTCACGAAAGTCAAGAATTTTTACATGTACACAGCAACGGACGCGCGCAAATCAAGTTGGATTTGATTCCATCTTTTGAACTCGTACGTTTGCTGCGGTCCTTTGGAAATATGATTCGAATCGTTTCACCAGAATGGTTGAAACTTGAAGTCACTCAACAATAAAAACGATGAAAAAACAAACCAAATCATACATATTCTCAAATGTGCCCAATGCTGGCATTTCGGACAATCCAACATTATTGAGGATCACCATTACTCCGATGCACACAAAAGTAGATTTTGGGTATTCTACTTTCAATAGTATTTATACCAATGGTGGGTGGATTCAAATCTCTCCGGAAACATTCATGGCATCAAAGAATCAAAAGCGTAACTACAAATTACTCAATGTTGAAGGCATTTCTTTGTCGCCAAAGAAACATTATTTTCAGTCGCTTCGTGATTGGCAATTCTATTCCTTGTATTTCGAGCCAATACCACTCGAAGATGGAACGTATGAAATTATTGAACCTGAATTTATGGACGATAAAGACGAAATCGAAGCTGCGAATCAAGTTTCGGGTGAGAATTTTGATTTTTTCAATATTCAAATTGAGATGAAAAATGCCTTGCAAATCAGGGAGAATTGATTCAAAACAAAACGTTTAGATGCTTTTTTGTTGATTGTGCAATAAAAAAGTAAACTAAATTTTCATTGCGTATTTAAAATACCGAATGACAACTTTTATTTGCAGAACATTAAAATATGTTTAGCTATGAAAGAATCATTAAAAATGCAAATCGATTGGGAAGTCAATCGTGAAGAGTTAACCATTCGTGGTCAGAAAACCAATCGCTACGCCTTAACGCGAACAGACAATGGAGAAATCTTGAGCGTGTGTTCAGGGATCTATGAACCGTTTTACAACAAGGATCTACTGCATTTAGTAGAGCGCATTGAAAACCAGTCACATTTCAAGTGCATTGGTTTTGAGCAATTTCAAAAGGGGAAACGCATATTGGCATTTTTAAAAGACAATAGGTCAACGGATTTGGTAAACAATGCGTCAGAACATTATTTGATTATTGGAAATTCACATGATCAGTCCTCTAAGATCTTCATTGGCTTGTCCAACTTTATGTTCCGTTGCGAGAATCAATTTTCACGTGAACTGTATGATTTGCGAATCAAGCATACACATCGATTGGAGATGACGGATCGTGATATTTCCGATTTGCTGTTTAACTATGAAACAGGAAAGAAGAAGCAATTGTATTTGTCCAGCCAGCTATCCAAATTTCAAGTAGGAGAGGAGGAGATCCATGAATTTTTACGGTTCATGTATCCTGATCCACCAATAACCAATAAAAAAATGACGCGAGACAATGAATCACTTGAACGTTCAAGAAATCGACGTCGAGAAATGATGGAGTCAATACGCTTAGAAATGAACGATTTGGGTAAAAATGCTTGGGGAATGTTCAATGGCGTTACATACCATACTTCCAACCGTATGAGGAGAGCAAATGCTGGATTTGGGAATACCAATGGCACAGCTCAGCAATTGAATGCCCGTGCATGGGAATACTGCACCAAATTGATTAACGAGCAACTTTAAGTTCAATTCTTGAACGTTTAGAGTTAAAAACATTAGGGATTAAACATTTAAAAATCAACAAGTTAAAATTTATTTCAGAAAAAATTGAAAAAAAATCGTTACTAATTTGATACAAGTGCGTTAACAGCACGGAATGTAAAATCCCGCCCCCCTTTATTTTAGAATTTCGACTTATCCCTCTCCGGAGTGATAGGAAAAGATGTGTCCTTCCCTGGTTTCAGTTGTGGATCATATCACATGGTGTATGCTTTATACTGTGGGTGTGAATGCACGACGAAAATCAGGGGTAGAGATGCTCGAAAAAAGAACACCTTATATATAGGGGGTGAACCTTAGGTACTGCAAACAACTAAAACAACTGGTATATGGAAAGAAGAATGATGGAAACAATGGAGCAAGCGGTGTTGAGCAACGAAGCTATGGTGCGAAAAACGGCAATAAAATACCTTTCGAAGGGGTATGAATACTGGTTAGATGATGTTGTACAGGATATACTTCTTAAGGCCTGGACGCGAATTGGTCAGTTTGATGAACATGTGGGAACTTTGGCTTCTTGGATGTATACCATGACGCGAAACCATTGCTATGATTTAATGGAGCGTAAAGGAAATTCTTTGTCCATTCGTGTTGGAACTGATGATTTGATAAACTTAGCCGTTTCACCTTCATTTTCGGATGAATACGGTGTGGAGAGTAAGACATTGCGTAAAGCCCTGGAGCGTGCTGGTGAACGTGACCGCATTGTGTTGACCTTGAAATACTACTTCGGGTACAGTGGGAAAGAAATTGCGGTGCTTATGGATATACCTGAAAAGAATATTGGAATGACCGTCATGCGTGCAAAAGACCGAGTGAAACGAATTCTTGTCGGTTGGGGGTATGGCGCTGGGATGTAGTGCCGTTCCGCTCGATCTCAATTTTCTTTCATTTATAAACTAAAAACAAACACCTATGACAATTGCGCAAGCGCTTAAGGAAAAAAACAAGAAAGTAGCAACTCTACACGTACTTTGGGACCGGCTGAATAAAAACAACTCAGTACTTGATGGAAACAGACGTTCGTATGACCCCGTTGAACTCATGAAACAAATAGAAGCCGAACTAGATGCGCTGGTTGACTTAAAAACGCGGATACACAATGCTTCTTCACCTGTTCGAAGTCAGATATTTAGAATGTCTGAACTGAAAAATAAAACGCTGAAAATGAAATACCTTGACACTTCGGAAGGACCAGTTCGTGATAAATATGAAGGCACAGTTACCCGACGACAAGCTGTTATTCAAGCTGAACAGGTAGACAAACTTGTTGAAGCCGCACAGCAAGAAATTGAAACCATTCAAGAAGAATTGGATAAGTTCAATTTCGCTACCCACATTTAAACATACCTCCACTTTAATGAAGTCGTTTGCGGAAAGTGCAACAATAATGCAGGTGCAATCTTCCATCTCATGATCTCAGATGTTGCATAGTGATCCCGTTACAAAAGATCAATATTCAAGAGGTCAAGAATCAGAAAGCACAAATTCAAGACTCATTTATCTGAATTGTTTTGCCTGGAAGTAAACGGCTTCTCCTTTAATTTTCTTGCTAATTTTTTGCAAGAATTATTTTTGATTGCATGAGGAAAAATGAATGTTTCGATGTATTTTGCATAAAATACATGTCATGAGTTTCCAAATGTCACAACCAGACACACTGATCGCAAAACCTAAAACAAAGGTTAAAATCTCTGTCAAACCAAAAATTGAAGAGGAAAGTCAAGTCATCGTGCATTGTTCGATGCCGTGCGAAATAGGGATGGGCGTTCGTATTTGGAAAACGACCTTTCTCATTTGTGATACAGGTCATAAAATTCAACTCGTTCATTGGGATGGTATAACACTCGCTCCCCAATGGACCCGAATATTTCACAATGGTTTTTACAACTTTACCCTCGTTTTTAAAGGCTTACCCAAAGGTTGTAAAACGTTTTCCTTAAAAGAAGAAATCCCAGAACCGGGAGGGTTTGTTGTTCCAGACATTCATCGCAATAAGACGGATGTATACCGAGTCACAGTGCAATAGTGGTGTACAGTTCGATTAGATGATTCCTGCTGCACGAAGCCGGTCAAGGGCTGATGGGTGATAAAAATTTTCAAGCCTATAGGACTTCAAGGAAAATAAAATGTCATAAGGGCTTGGACCTTTTAGAAACAGAAAATGATAGGCCGACCATTCGTTGTGTATAAAATAAGAATCTGGTTCTCTTAACTTGGCAATCAGCTCCGGCATACGATTCTTTTCAAAGATATACTTCTTGTCATAGCGTTCACAAAGTTTGGAGATGTTCTTCATAAACGATCTCCATTCCAAAAAACGAGTAACTATAAGCCCGAGAATCAATAGGTAAATTGCAATCATTGAGGTTGATTTAGGTCCGAGGTAAACGGATTAGTAGCGTATTTCTAACGATATTTTAATAATTATTCGATTATTTGTTATATATTTAACGAGATTGCGTTAAGTAGTCGCTTGGTCAGAAACCGGAATCTGGCCCTAAGTTCTTTGTGTATTGTATTTTTTTCACTTAAACGATGTATGTCTATGGCTGTAAGAATGGTTGATTGTGGTATCCCTAATTTTGAATTGAAAAAGAAGCGTTATGAGCTTCAAACGTCGAACGAAGAAGTCCTAATCCTAGAAGAGGAAGCTACTCCGAAAAAGAAAAAGAAGTATGCGTATAAGGATGATGAGGAAGGTCAACTTGAATTGTACAAAAAGATACTTCAAAAAATCCCTTCAACACCTGGGAAATTGATGTTGATTTCGGGCACAGACTCAGACTTTAAACTGGTTGGAATTTTGACTTCAGATTACAACATGAGAGAAGATTTTCGGACTTCAAAAAAAGAAGTTGATGGAGTTGAATACGATCGCTTTAACTGGTTGATGTTAAAACTGAGAACGAGTGATCTCCGCACGATACGGTTTGTATTAGCTTTTGAAGTATAATGGTTTTGCCCTCGGTTTCCGGCCCGAGGGCTTTTTTTTGACACATATCGCCTAAGACATATTTCAGAGAAAACATTTTATTATTCGAATGAATCACCAATGTAATTGATTTCATGGTTTGATTGCGTAATACTACGTAGTACTTTTAGTGTATTGTGCTGAAATTGAGACTGTATCTTGATTGATTTCTTGTCAACGAGTAGGAAAGAGCTAACCTTTGTCTCATGAAACACAAAAAACAAACAACCATGAAAACAAATTTTATTAAAACAGCACTTTTCTTTTTTGTAGCATCAACAACTGTGATCGCACAGCAACCTACAAGGACCATGACTGCTATTGCAGTGAAATCTAATCCAAAATGTTTAAATGAGGCAACAGGTTCGATTTCTGTGAACGTTGATGGTGGATTGGCACCATATACGTATGTATGGTCTGTTCCAGGAAACACTTCTGAAGTTTCAGGTCTTGAGGCTGGAGTATATGATGTGACGGTATTTGATGCCAACGATAATCAAGTAACACTTTCAATTGAACTTCAAGATCCGAAAGAATTGACATTGAAAGGAATAGTTACTAACGTTTCAGCGGTTGGAGCATCAGACGGCGCTATAGATGTCGAAGTGATGGGACTTGAAGGAAATTTCAATGCATTCTGGACAAGTACTGATGGTGCTGGTTATGACATGTGGTCATTTGATCAAACAAACATTACCGTGGGGTCCTATAAGTTTGAAGTAACGAGTGATGCGGGATGTACGATTTCGAAAGTATTTGTTGTACATGATCCATCTTTCATTGAAACCCCTTTGTCCGATTCATTAGTTTCTGTTGATCCTGGTGTGGCTGCAGTCATGATTTATCCAAATCCTTCAAACGGGATTGTTCACTTTAAAACAACAGGAGAGATAACAAAAGTAGCGATATATAATTCACTTGGAATGCTCGTTCATGAGGCCGATACAACCATTGAAAATGGAAATATCCCTTCTTTGAATTTGGAACATGGAAACTACAACGCCATTTTTGAAAAGAATGATGGAACTGTTGAACGACAACGAGTGGTGATTCGATAACCAAACTATACTCAAAATGAAAGTCCGGCAATGTCGGACTTTTTTTTATTCATACCAAACCGTCGAATAATAGTGATTTTGAAGTGTTGATATTTTAATGAGATTCCTACTTCAATGAAATGTATCTTTGAATTTATATACAACGAATACAAATCAATGACACCCAATCAAGAGGAAAAAATTACAGAGTTGATCCGTAAATACAATGATATCTTATTGATTTCTATGCGTTTGGCTGTGGCGGAGGATTTTGTAAATCTGTTGATTTTGAATCGGGATGATCAGGAATTTGAGCTGAATGATTTGTTGAAGAACAAAGAAGAATTGACCAACCACATCATGAAGCAATTTTTGAAATTCAATAGTTCCCCCATTTTGGAAGAGTTGAGAAATCAACCTACGGCAACACCCAAAATGAGACAGAAATCAGGATCAAAAAAGAAAAATTAGTCACACGTTATTCCATCGGTGAAATGCACCTTGGTAATGGTAATTCTCACTTTTGTGGCATCATTTACCCAGTTGTTCTCCAAATCCATTGTCGTAGCTTTTGGTTTCATTGGCGATATGAAATTGCCTGAGCTCCATGAACCTTCACGGACTCCTTTTTGTTCATTGAAATTGTCGTAGAATGTCGCTTTCCATTTTAAGGCATCCACTGTGCGGCCCGAATTGTTTTTAAACTCCACGTAATATCCGATGTTCTTACCAAAGACATTTTGTGTGTAAGCCTTGTAGATGCTGATGTTGCACATGCCTTTGTGTGCAGGTCCGGTAGCGCTGGAAAAAATAAACAGGCTTAGAATGCTTGTGATTGAAATGATTCTTTTCATCATGAGAATTGCTTATTTACTCTTCGTCAAACGCCTTTTTAAATTCTGGGTACACATTCCCATAAACCCATTGATACACGCGGCGGGTATGCAATGTTGAAATCCATTCTGTATCCTCATCATACACGTTTTCTTCCTCTGATTCAAAAATCACCTTGTCCTGAATGCCTCCTGGATCATTCGGGAAAATCAAACGCTCTGTTAACGCATAGACACCCCCATCACCAACTTCCCAAAGTTCAGCCATCAATGCCAACTCACGTGGATTCCAAACATAATAGTCGTTCCCGCCATTTTCTCCACATGCTTCAGCTAAATGATCCACCACCAAAAAGGCTGTAACGCTGTCCAAACCATGTGTGCCCTCTAAATATACATCACACGAAAAACCGTAAAGTGGTAACACCGCGCTTTGAACAAGATCGCTTTTGTTGTATTCGCGGTACTGCATGTCATAGCGATGTTCAGCATTTAAGGCAAACTGAAAGAGCATTACAGTATTGCTTGGAGAGTGAATCAACTGTTTTGCAGCCAAGTGCTTACGTTGAATAAAGCCCTTTTTTCCTTTGTATGACACGTGCAAAAATTCATTGGGATTGTATTCAACGGAAAAATCTTGTTCACGCTCTGATGCAATGGTCATAAGTTGATTTAATCCGACCTCCGACACCAATTTTGACATGGTGTTAGGACCTGAAAACATAGGGATATTGTCCGAAAACGCGTAAATCGTGTCGCCTTTGGCGAAGCCGTTGTAGGGATTGAGGTAATCTTGGGAATAACATAGGTTCATCGCAAAGATGAACATGAAAAACGAAAATTGAAGCTTATAGGTCATCTTGGAAACTACTGAAGATTGAAATTAATGGGAAGGGTGTATTTACTTCGCACCGAAGTTCCGTTGCAGGTTGCGGGAATCCACTTTGGGGTGTCTAAAAAGACGCGTTTGGCCTCTTGGTCAAGTTCTTGTGTCACACCGCGTACGACCATAATGTGCGAAAGATTTCCATCAAGTTCAACTATGAATGAAAGATAAACTTTACCCATATCTCCATTCTCTAAACTCACTTGCGGATAGCGGATATTTTCCATTAGGAATTTCATCAAACCGGCTCGACCTCCTGGAAACTGAGCTTCTACAAATACTGAATCATCGCAAGGATGGGCAACAGTTGAATCCACAATTCCGTAGTTCAGATCGTCCAATTTGACACGCTCCACATTCAACTTTTCTCCAGGATACATGACAATTCTGACGATTGTGTTTTGGGCTTTCTTAAGCGTTATATAGACAGAAGTTGAGTGGTAGTTCTCTGATTCATCGCTAGCGTTCACACTAAAGGATTTTTGATCCGTCACAAGTAAACAAACACCATTGAGGTCGGTAACGTTGCCAACGATTTTTCCTCCCATTTGGGTCTTTACGGCAATGTTTTTTAGTGGCATACCGTCGTAAGAAAGCACGGTTACTTTTACCGTAAAGGATTTTCCAGCGACTGAAAAGAGAGAAATGGTAAGGACGCAAAACAAAAGGATAACACGCATCATTGAGGTAAATTTTCAATGAAAATACGTGTTTTTTTTGATGCTTAGGTTCAAATTGCTTCTGTCCAATGGATGGTCCTTTATTTTCAATGGAAAGCAACAAAACCAAAGGAACTTTTCTAACTTTACAATCTCGGGTAATTAGCTCAGTTGGTTTAGAGTACTGCCTTGACAGGGCAGGGGTCACTGGTTCGAATCCAGTATTACCCACAAAACAGAGTGAGAGTGAAGTGCGAGAGCGCGAAAACTCCACTCTGTTTTTCTTCATTCTCACATCTTGTCCCGATACTTCGGGACTCCTTCTCGCTCTAATCTGGGATTACTTAATGTAAACTCACATTCAATAATTCTATTAAAATCCTCCTTCAAAAAGCTCGATATTTCAGACCTTTCACACACAAAACAGAGTGCGAGTGAAAAGCGAGAGCGGTTCACTCCATTTTGTTTTTTTTGAATTTCACTGCTTGTCCTGACTCTTCGGGACTCAAAACTCACACTTAGCCAGGATTTTTTTCGGATTCTGTTCTATCCATAAGCATCTCACAAGTCCCATAATACCAGAATCCCATCGAATCGATGGATTGAATATCCTGTGAAGTCATCATTCCCAATGCGCATAAGATCCGTCTGAATATAACTGGCCTTTTTCTTCATAATTGACATCCAATTTTTGACGTTTAAATCTGTTGGCTCCAAGACGAATGATTTGGTTGTTGATTTTAACGGCTTTACCAGATGGAATTTTAACATAGATATCAACCTTTTGTAATCGCAATTTATCAGCAATGGGATAGGAGAAATAATTGTTTAAATCAACTACGTTTCCTTCCATCGCCATAGCGTGAATGATGTTTCTCGCTTTTTTAAGTGCGGTTTCATGAGAATGACTTTTGGCGCTCAAGGATTGGGATATGTGAAACAATGAATCACTTGAAGGTTTGAAATGGATGAGAATTCCACCTTCTCTAATTTTGTCACCTTTAATTCCTAACATTCCCCATCTGCCTTCTGACTTAACTGTATACCCTTTAGTGCTTCCGTATGTCGAAAGATGAGGTTTAAGCATCAGTTCTTCACCATAATATGTTCCGATTTCTTGCTCAATTTCCCCTGTTATTGATAACTCACGACCGGATTTTAGACCGATTGTAAGTACTAAGAATAGCCCAATAAATCCCGTAAAAAAGAGCGAAATTAGACCAATACGAGACCAGCGGTTTCTGATTTTAAAGACCAATTTAATGCCCAATAAGATCAAAAAGAAAATGACTGAAAGCGATAAGATCATTACCCCAGTAAATCCCCAAAAGTAATCGGAGTGGGTTTCCACAGTCATTTTTGCCAATTCAGGCAATGACAAATAGCCAAAGTCGCTCTGAACAGGAACCCAAAAAATTCCAAAAATGAGGAGAAGAACGAGAAATAATAATCCTTTGATAATCAATAGTACGCCAAACAAAGTAGCTATAAAATTCGCCAATGCTACGAATCGTTTGGACCAATGTTCCTCTCGGCGGATTCTATTGGTAAATGCCTTTGTTTCAGATTGAAATCTTTTGGAAGCATTTTCGACTTCTTCCTTGACCGAATCAACAGTAATTGGTTTTCCACGCATTCTAAGTTTTTCTATCGTAGATTTCGCTTTGGGAACAACAATCCATAAAATGATGTACAATGGGATACCAAACCCTCCAAAAAAGAAAACGATCAAAAAGATTGCACGCACAAGCACTACATCGATGCCAAAGTAATTTGAAATTCCTGAACAAACACCAGCAATCGTTGCATTGTCCAAATCTCGAAACAAACGACGGTCTCGATCATGTTTCGTTGACGTGTGATGAGCTGATTCATGAGCATCTTGATCATTCTCTGCACCTTCGTCAAGGTATTGCGATGGATCACCTAAAGTGTCTAATATCAGCTGAATATCCTCAATTTCAATGACCTGTTTTTTGTCGTTCAATCGCGTAGTGCAGAGTTCGGCAATACGCATTTCGATGTCCTCTATGATGTCTTTATTGTCTTTTTCGTTTCGCAATCCATGGCTTAGACGATTCATGTAGTCGTGCAATAATTCGTATGCATCCTCTTCAATTAAGAAGTTCATGCCTTTTATGTTTACTGAAACAGTTTTTTTCATCTGAAAAATAGTTTAGGTGGTATTAGACGTTTGTTGGTTTGGAAATTTTGTTCACGGCTTCACTCAGTTCAGACCAAGTACTGTCCAATTCTTCAAGAAATGTTTTCCCCATTTTTGTTAGCGTAAAGTACTTTCGTGGTGGCCCAGATTGTGATTCCTCCCATCGGTATGAAAGCAACTCCATATTTTTCAAGCGCGTTAAAAGTGGATAGAGCGTCCCTTCGACAACAATTAATTTTGCCTCCTTCAAGGTCTCTAAGATTTCAGAAGGATACGCTTCTTTCTTGGCGAGGATGGATAAAATGCAATACTCTAATATTCCTTTTCGCATTTGTGCCTGTGTGTTCTCTAAACTCATTCGCTTTGATATTTATTTCACAAAGATATATGTAAAAGAATGAACTATGCAATGCATAGTACTATATTTATGTTTTTTTCACAAAATATCTTAGATCACATTATTTAAACAAAAGTGCCGCTGCGCACAAAGACTTGTTCGTTCTTCGAAAAGCCAAATTTGTAACTCGTGGTTTCGAGACGACTATCGCACCTCACGTGTCTGCCGAGGCTGATACTCCGAAGTATGCTCAAAGTCCTAAAATCTTAATATCTTGATATCTTGAAGTCCTTTGTTCTTTGTCTCTTGTCCTTTGTCTCATATTTCTAGTCCCTACAAACTCTTCACATTTTTTTAATCTCAATTTTACCCTGCACTTCAATACAAATGACCAATTTTGAATGGTGAATACAATCAATAGAGAATTGAGCTGGCTCTCTTTCAACAATAGAGTGCTGCAGGAGGCCATGGACCCGAATGTTCCACTCATCGAACGTGTCCGATTTCTAGGCATTTACTCCAACAACATGGATGAGTTTTACCGCGTTCGAGTCGCCAACGTGCGTAGAATGATGGTGTTGAAAAAACAAAAAATTCAAGGTTTCGCAGGAAGTGCAGAGGATTTATACAAAACAATCCGAGAGGTCGTCCTTCAACAGCAAGTAAAGTTTGAAGAGACTTTTGCTCAACTTGTAGATGAATTGGGTCAAAACAATATTCATTTGATCAATGAAAAGCAGGTTGAAAAATCGCATGAGCAACAGCTGTCTGATTTTTTTCATTCGGAATTGAAGCATGAAATCTTTCCGATCATTTTAGATAAACGAAGAGACTTCCCGAAATTGAGGGACTATGCCATTTATCTCGCAGTGAAAATGATATGTAGTCAAGGCAAAGTTCGGTATGCACTCATTCAAATCCCAGGAGATCTTTCGCGCTTTGTGGTTTTAACTAAAGGTGAAAAATCGTACATCATTCTCATCGATGACATCATTCGGACGCATTTAAAAGAGATTTTCAGCATTTTCGAACCAAGAGAAATTAGCGCGTATACGTTTAAGTTTACCCGTGATGCGGAGTTGGATATTGATGATGACTTGTCAACCAATTTTATTCAGAAAATTGAACATAGCCTTAAGGAACGTAAAAAAGGAATTCCAGTGCGTTTTGTGTACGACAGTCACATGCCCGAAGATTTACTTGGATTTTTACTCAAGTCGCTCAATTTGAAAAAGGGAGTGAATACAATTCCGGGCGGTAGATACCACAATTTCAAAGATTTCATTTCTTTCCCGAAATTCAACAATCCTGATTTTTTATATGCTCCTCAAGCTCCTGTCACTCATCCAGATTTGGAGACTCCAAATGGCATGATCCATACGATTTTGAAAAAGGATGTTTTGCTCCATTTTCCATATCAACGCTTCGATTATGTCATCGATTTATTGAGGGAGGCTGCCTTAGATCCAAAGGTGAAGTCCGTTAAAATCAATATCTATCGCATCGCGCGAAATTCGGATATCATGAATGCCATTCTATCTGCTGCTTTCAATGGAAAAGAAGTGGTTGTTGTCATGGAGTTGCAAGCACGATTTGATGAAGAAAACAATTTATATTGGGCCAATCGATTGAAAGAATTTGGCGTTAAAGTGATTTTTGGTGTACCCAATCTGAAAGTTCATTCGAAGTTGTTGCAAATAACGCGAGTGAACCGAACGAAAGAACAGCTGATTACCTACATCGGTACTGGGAATTTTAACGAAAAAACGTCTCGAATTTATACGGATGTGTGCCTGTTGACCAGCAACAATCAAGTGTCGCAAGAGGTGCATAAGGTGTTTAAGTTAATGGAGAACAACCTGGAACGACCAACTTTCCGAACCTTGTTGGTGTCTCCTTTTAACACACGACGCAAGATATTAGCGCTCATTCAGCGTGAAATTGAACATGCAAAAAAAGGAAAGCGTGCAGGTATGCGCATTAAGCTGAACAACCTCACAGACATTGAGATCATCGAAAAATTATACCAAGCAAGTAAAGCGGGGGTGAAAATTGAAATGATCATTCGCGGAATTTGCTGCCTCATTCCCGGGCAAAAAGGGTTGAGTGAGAACATAACAGTAATCAGTATCGTTGATCGCTATTTGGAGCATGGACGGTTTATGATTTTTGAAAATGACGGAAATCCAGTGTATTACATTACCAGCGCGGACTTTATGGAACGCAATCTGGATAACCGAATCGAAGTTGGCGTGCAAGTTTTGGATGTTTTTGTACAGCAACAACTTGAATTACTCTTTGATTACCAATGGCGGGGTAGCGTTAAAGCGAGACTTATCAGCGCGGATTTTATGAACAGTTACCATAAAAGAGATTTGCCTCCTTTTCATGCGCAACAAGAGATTTATCAGCATTTTAAATGGTTGTCGGAAGGGTTTGAAAATTAAAATATGCACACCATTTTTTAATTAGAATTTTCTTTACAGAGTTTTCAACGAAGTGTTTTTTCATTTGTTCAGTTCTGTATTTTTGCGATCTATTGACTGTAGAAAATGAAATTTGGAGCGATTGACATAGGAACGAATGCAGCACGACTTCTGGTTGGAGAAGTGGACAAAAATAAGCAGCGTTTGTATGTCAAGAAGGTGTCGTACACGCGAATCCCCTTGCGCCTTGGAGAAGATGTTTTTGATAAAGGAACCATCTCGAAAAAGAAAGCAAATGATTTTGTCAAAACAATCCAAGCTTTTCGGTTAATCAGTGAAATTTTTGATGTACACACGCTACGGGCTGTTGCAACTTCTGCGATGCGAGAAGCAAAAAATGCCGAAAAAATCATTGAGAAAATATACAAAGAAACTGGCGTAACCATTGAGATCATCAGTGGTCAAGAAGAAGCGGATTTAATCTTTGGGAATTTTGAAGTGTTGGACATCGATCGTGAAATACCTTTTGTTGTGATTGATGTCGGGGGAGGAAGCACGGAGGTAAGCATCTTCGAAAACGGTCATTTGATTTCATCGCGTTCATTTGAACTTGGAACATTACGGTCCTTGAAGGGTAAGGTAGACAAAAAAGTTTGGGATGTTTTGCACGATTGGATTGATGAAAATGTCGATACCTCAAGGCCACATCAAATTTTTGGTACTGGTGGGAACATCAATAAAATCCATAAAATATTGGGCGCCAAACAGAATGAATCCGTAAGTGTCATTGACATTCAAGCCTTACACGACCAATTGGAACCGCTTTCCATGAAAAAACGTGTTGAATTGTTTCAACTCAAACCCGATCGTGCGGATGTTATCGTTCCAGCCATGGAGATTTATTTGTTTATTCTCAATCAACTTGGTTGCGCAGAACTCTTCGTACCCAAAGTTGGACTTTCAGATGGGATGATCTTGAAATTGAATGAACAGAGTTTGGAATGAAAAATTAAAACTGAAAAATGAAGAATTGACCATGCTTAAAGCCAATACTCCATGGGCAATGTATCATTTTTAATTCTTAATTCTTAATTCTTCATTAGTTTAGTAAATCGCAACTCATTCCTAATCTTAAGCATATCATTGTGTTAAATACCGTTAAAATCCTGTAACGGTTGTTACTTTTTCAGTTTTAGTGGGTTTAAGGAACATGAAAAAATTGATCCTTATAGTTTTCGTGACCACAATTTCATCCGTTCACGCAGCCATTGCTCCCTTACGTCAACGTTTCCTAGACAGCGTAGTGACCAACGTACCGGCAAACACATTAAAAAATTTAGATTCTTTACATAGGTATTTGCACGATTCGGCCTCCACAGATGAGGAACGTGTATTCATGTATTACGGACTTTTCGGCATTCATTTCAAGTACGATCAGGCACGCTTTAAAGCGAAATACACGCGTGAATATACACCTGCCTATACCTTGTCCAAAAGACGCGGCGTTTGCCGTGATTTCGCTGATTTGTTTATGGAATTGTGCAAACGGAGTGAAATACCTTGTGTTGTGGCTTTGGGCAGTACGAAGAAAAAGTGGTACGAGGTTCCTGGTGAGATCATTCACCGCAGACGAAAGCAGCCAAATCATGCATGGAACATAGTGAAGTTCAATGAGGAATGGCATTTAATGGACCCAACGTGGTCTAGTGTTCGCTCAATTGAAAAAATCTATGGCAAGGATGCAAAAGGAAAAACAATTTTCAGGTGTACCATCAAGACGCCTGTGCGAGACTATTACGATGCTTCAAGCACATTCTTTTATCAAGAACGAAACGCAGTGCATCCAGCTTATTACCTGAGTTCAACGATTTTTTCCTTCAAAACAGCGCTGCGAAAACAAGAAAAACGAAAGGTTGAAGTTCAAGATTATCCTTATGCTCAAGTGTTGGATTGCATTGCTGAAAATACAAATGAGCAGATGTCTCGCGACTTTTACAATTCAGAAATGCTCTATGCGAAACGAACGGGGTATTATTACCGTATGGGCGATTTCATGTTGTTTTATGACATGAAAAGGGCTCCTCATGACCCGCTCACGGAGGAGAAAATCCAACAGAATTTTCAAGAATTTCAAACCATGATTAAATTCCTAGAATCCGAATTCGGGACTTCGTTTCAAGCGGATTATTCCTTTTATGTGGCACGAATGAACAAAGAGTTGGCAACATTGAAGCGCAAATCAGGAGGATTCAGCAATAAAACGAATTAATTGCGATATTTACCATTAATGCTGACACAATATCCTTGATTTCCTTATGATCAATCAAACATATTTTCAAAAGGCTGTGCGTTATGGTGCAGTCTTTTTCGTTTCATTTTGTGCCATTTCGCAAGGTTATGAAGGTATCGATGTGCGCGAGTACAACCTGGACTTGAGCGTAAGTGATTCCTCAAATATTATACGGGTGCACGAAGACATTTATTTTTTTCGCAGAACATCAACCGCTGCGATTTCCTTTGATTTAGTTGGACCCAGAGTCGGAGATGGAAAAGAATTGGTGAAAGGAATGACAGTGCACACCTGCAAACTGCAAGGTGAGGCTGTACCTTTCATCCAAGATCAAGATAAAATTTTCTTGAAGTTGCCACAAAGTACCTCGATTTCATTCAACGAAAAACAGGAACTCCACCTTGAATTATCGTTCTCAGGTATTCCTACAAATGGGCTCATCATTGGAAATAACATGTTTGGTGATCGAACTTTCTTTGCGGACAATTGGCCAAATCGCGCGCACAATTGGTTTGCCTGTAATGACCACGTTTCGGATAAGGCTGAATTTAATGTCACCGTTCATGCACCAGAAAAATATGAAGTGGTGGCAAACGGTGTTTTGGTTCGCCAAGCAGTTGAAAAGGGCGGAACCAAGGTCCACCAATTTGAATCCGACATTCCGCTGCCAGTAAAAGTTATGGTGGTGGGAATTGCGGATCTCGTTATTCAAAATTTCACTGCTGTAAATGGCATTCCTGTGAGTGGTGCTGTGTACCCGCAAAACCAAACCAAGGCTTTGTACGATTTAAAATTAAGTCCCGATATCCTAAAGTTTTATATTGATTTATTCGGAGAGTATCCCTTTGAGAAATTGATGGGTGTGCAATCGACAACGATGTTTGGCGGAATGGAAAATGCGGGTTGTATCTTTTACGACGAAGGATCCTTGGATGGCAAAAGAACGAGCGAAACATTGCTTGCACATGAGATTGTGCACCAGTGGTTTGGGAATTCAGCATCAGAAACAGATTGGTCGCATTTGTGGCTGAGTGAAGGATTCGCCACGTACTTTACGAATGTGTACATCGAACGGAAAATGGGGGAGGAAGCGTTTAGAATGCAGCTGAAAAGTGACCGTAACCGTGTGGTGAATTTCAATACGTATTTCAATGAACCTTTGGTCGATCAAAACACCACACTTTTAATGGAATTGCTGAATGCCAATGCCTATCAAAAAGGTGGTTGGGTACTCCACATGTTGCGCCGGAAAATCGGCGATGATGCTTTCTTTTTGGGGATTAAGCAATACTATGCGAGCTATCAATTTGCGAATGCATCAAGTGATGATTTTAGAAAGGTGATGGCAGCTTCTAGTGGCCAAAATTTAGATGCATTCTTTCAGCAATGGGTATATACGGCAGGACTTCCAGCACTTGATGTCGAAGGAAAACAGAATGGTTCAAACTATACGATTACGCTTCGTCAAGTGCAAAAAGGAAGTGCTTTTCAGTTTCCAATCTTGGTGAAATTGGTACTTAAAAATGGGAAATCCATTGAGAAAGTATTGGAGGTGACGGAAAAAACTACACAACTTACAATGGAAATACCCAGTCCCGTGCAATCGGTGCTTTTGGATCCCAATTGTGATTTGCTGTTTGACGTGAAATCAAAAAAGATGTAGGAACTAAGGCTTATTTGGCGAAACAAATTGCGCATCCACACGTCGATTCTTTTGGCGGTCGCTTTCCGTTCGCTCGGGAGAAACCAATGGTTCTGAGTTGGACATGCCAATGGCCTTCAAACGACTTTTGTCAACACCCATTTCTACCAAGCGTTTTACGACTGCTTGAGCACGTTTTTTAGACGCTCGTTTATTGTTTTCACAGCAAACATGACCGCGAATAACGACGTTTAATTCACTATGTTGAAATAAATAGGTGGCCAAGACATTCAATACCGCCGAACTTCCAGGCTCCATTTGGTAGGTGCCAGGAATGAAGTTTATGTTCAGAATATAGGGTTCATTGCGGTCAATGAACTTTTTCATTTCATCGTGGATCTGCGCATGTTCGCTGTTTGATGAATTCGACACATCTTCCTCCTTTTCTATTTTGAAAAGCTCATCGAGGGATTCTGATGGTACTTCTTCAACGATTTCTTCTACAACAAAATAAACTCGACTGTAGTACACATCCACACGCCGCCAGTTGAGGACATCTTTTGCGTCTGATTTACGCTC
>JBDKGB010000022.1:0-5716 GCA_039798485.1 Bacteroidota bacterium | reverse complement strand
AACGCGCGTTTCGGCTACTACTTCAAAGACCATTATGCCATTTCGTTGGGTTACGATCACATGAAGTACATCTTTCAAGATCAGAACAATGTGTTGTTGAGTGGAACCATTGATCCTGGAGTCGATAATGTCACTTTTGGCGCTGGCACCTACAACAATACACCAGTTGTTACCGACCGAAATACCTTCCATTATGAAAATTCCAATGGCTTAAATTACATCCGGGCTGAGTTGACCCGCACAGATAGGCTTTTCAAAGCTGGTATTTTTGCCTTAAGTACGAATGTGGGAATTGGAGCAGGAGCCATTCTTTCCTACAATGATTTCACTTTTGCCGGGCAAAAAGATATGGTAACCATTTCCTTGTCGGGCTATGCGTTATCTGGTCATGCCTCACTTCGCTTTGAGTTCTGGGACCACCTTTTCTTGCGCACAGGCGTTAGCGGTGGATACATGAATCAGAAACACGTGAAAACCCGACCGGACGATCCATCAGCATACGCACATCAACAATATGGGTATTTGCAGTTCGATACAGCCCTAGGTTTCATGTTTTATGTGAAGCCTAAGGAAAAGAAATGCCATACCTGCCCACACTTTTAATTACTCCTTCTTCCCAAGTCTGAAGTCAATCTTGTAATAGAAGATTGGCAAGAACCCAAGCTGCGCTTTCTGCGCTATCGGCTGGTAATTCGGTGAGTTGATGACGTTTGGATCAAGCGATGGCGCATAGGCCAAGCTCAACAAGTTTTTGGTGTTCAAGATGTTCACCAAGTCAAGACCAATTTCATGTGTCATCTTGGCCGTGTTTAAGCGCCAGCTGATTTTGAAGTCGATGCGGAAGTAGTCGGCAAATTGAAGGTCGTTGAATGCTGAATCTTTGAAGATGATTTCTTTCAAAGCATCTGTTTTAGCAATATCAACGATACCATAACGCTTGCCTCCTGCACGTGTAATCTTCGTGCCGATACCGATGGTGTTTTTTGTGCCAATTTTAAACTCTTTACCAATCAACAAGTTCGCTACATAGTTCCCGTTGTACGATGTGTTTCTCAAGATTCCGTCGCTGCCTTTATAGCGCGAATCGTACAACGTTCCAGAGAAAAGGAAGAAGAACGATTTGTCGAAGTACTTCTGAACCGTCAACTCAATCCCATAGTTGTACCCAGTACCTGTGTTTTCCAATTTTTCTGGGAAGAAACGTGCAAAGCCGCTACCCACATTAATCATCGAGAAGGAAGATGCCATTACTGTTACAGGGATATTGTACAACGACTGGTAATAGGCTTCGGTGCGCACGCTAAAACCTTTGTTGAAGACTTTTTCATACCCGATTCCTGTGTGCAGACTTCGCGTAAAATCCATCGATTTGTTGTGGATTGTGCCTGGATTTTGCGGATCGAACATTGTGTACATGTAGTACGGTTGAGTTTGACTGTGCATACCGGCTCCGGCAAAGATTGACTGACCGCCATTCATGCGGTATTTCCACCCCATACGCGGTTCCAAAGGACTGATGCTATTGCTCAGGCTGAAATACTGTGAGTGAAGTCCTGCTGTGAAGTCCATGTTTTCATTGATGCGCCATTTCCATTGCACGAAAGGTTGAACTAAAACAGATTTTCCTTGATAATTCCAACGTTGTGTAAAAACATCAGGTACATTGATGTTAGTAAGCACTGAATCAATTTGATTCATCGAAAGAAGGTCAAAGTTAATCCCTGCCTTGATGAGGTGCTTTTTGCTGAATTTGTGTGTA
The DNA here is from genome assembly GCA_039798485.1 of Bacteroidota bacterium. Taxonomy (GTDB): domain Bacteria; phylum Bacteroidota; class Bacteroidia; order Flavobacteriales_D; family Crocinitomicaceae; genus M0103. Next base: position 3,957 of record JBDKGB010000022.1, on the reverse strand, counting down.
ATCGATGTATAACCAGATAGTTTACCAATCTTGAATTTGTACCCTACAAGCGGATACAGGGTATCAACTTGAATGGTAGTATCGCCATTCGCAATGTTCAAGCTGCGCTGCAAGTAGTTGTGATTGGTATGCTGCTCTTCAAGAGAAACTGCAATCGTAGATTGAAGGAAGGTCTTTTCGCTGATGGGCTTTTTGTACGTAACACCTGAAACATACATGCTTGTACCAAAATATTGATCGCGGTCGCCTTCGCCATAAAACTCAGATGAATAGGCCGTTTGCTCAGAGATTTTGATGGAAATATTGCTTTTTCCGCCCATTCCCCACAAGGAAAGGTGCCCTCCAGATTTCAATGGGAAGTTGAATTTGAAGGCGCCATCACCATAAACCGGAATGGCATCTGTACCAATCTGGATTCCCAGCTTTTGAAACAACGAAAGTGTAGAGTAGCGGCCCATCACCAAGAAACTGGCGCGGCTCTTTTTGCTCAAAGGCCCTTCTGCGACAAGTTCTGTACCGAGGAAACCAAACTGGCCTGTAAACTCTGTGCGCGAATCATTACCATTGCGGAGTTTCAAGTCAAATACGCCCGATGTACTGTTTCCATATTCTGCTGGAAAGGCACTCATGAAGAAATCAGAGTTGCCCAAAATTTTGTTGTTCAAAATGGACACTGGACCTCCTGTACTTCCTGAAATCGCGAAGTGTGACGGGTTTGGAATGTCGATACCTTCGACACGGTAAATGACACCGAGTGGTGAGTTTCCGCGAACAACGATATCATTTCTACTGTCATCTGCCCCTTGAACCCCAGCAAAGTTTGATGCCATTCGGGCTGGATCCATGCGCGAACCTGGATAACGATTGGTTTCCTCAACGCTGAATTGCTGCGCTGAAATAACGGCCAGTTCATTGATTACTTCACCTTTTTTACGTCCAACGACGGTTACTTCGGCCTGCTCCTGAAAACTCTCCGAAAGAAGAATGTTCAATACCACCTCTTTTCCAGAGTTCACCTCAACGGTTTGTGTTTTTGTGTCATAGGTCATCAAGGAGATGCGCACCTGATGTTTTCCAACAGGAACTTTCAATAAGGTAAATTCACCATCGATGTTTGTCAATCCTCGACTTAGCATCACCGAATCCACCGAAAGCACTTCTACTTTAGCTCCAACTAAGGGAAAATTCGTCTCACTATCCAAGACTTTACCGCGGACTGTTTGTGTTGGTTGTGCAAAAGCACCCGCAGAAATTCCGAGCAAAAAAAGCAAGGTACAGATTGTTTTCATGTAGCGTTTGTTTAGTTCAGTTTTTTCGAAAGCTCAACTTTTTATATTGTGTATCGCTCTCATTTTAATCGTATTCAGTACAACAATAGTACATTTAATTTGATGCAAATTGAACGATTGTTACGATAACTTTTTAAAAAGGTTCTTTTGATAACCGTATTTAATTTCCCTATAATCACCAAATAGTACTTCAAAACCCGATTTGGGAAAATGGAAAAATGGGCTTACATTCGCACTCATTGGAACAGATGTTCACTTTGCATTTTCGTACATGAAACAGTCACTTGCTTTCTTTTTTCTTTTTGCTGTAAATGTCCTTTTTGGGGCAACGCTTTCTGTGGAGGGCACCTATCAAGGGAAGAATCTGTACATTCAAAATCCAATGGCCGATGATGGTTTTGGGTATTGTGCAACAAAGGTGACAGTAAATGGTGATGTTATGCCTGGCGGGACAAACATGGGGGCTTTCGAAATTGACTTCGCGAACTTCAATTTGGCCATCGGCGAACCTGTTTTTATCGTGATTGAACACAACGATGGGTGCACACCTAAAATCTTGAATCCAGAGGTGCTTCTGCCGCGTAGTACATTTGTCGTTACTTCGATCAATGTAACCTCTGCTGGAAAATTAACATGGAAGACAACGGGCGAACAGGGGAAGTTACCGTTTCAAATTGAACAGTACCGCTGGGACAAATGGGTAACCATAGGTGAGGTAGATGGCAAAGGTTCAAGTGGTGCAAATGCCTATGAGTTTGCTGTTTCCCCGCATTCTGGTCAAAACACCATCCGTGTTGTCCAAGTTGATCACTCCGGTTCCAAGCGTGAGTCAAAACAAGTAACGTTTCAATCGAATGTACCTGTTGTTGTAAAAAGTCCTGCGAAAGTGAAGGACATGATTTACTTTTCATCAAACGGAAAACCATCGGAAACTCGCTTTGAGATTTTTGATGCCTATGGAAACATCGTGAAAAAAGGTGTCGGTGCAGCCGTGAATTGTCAGAACCTGATTCCTGGCGCCTATTACATCAATTTTGACAATGTCAACGAGAAATTTATCAAGAACTGATTCACGATGCTAAAGAAAATTGAACACCTCGGAATCGCCGTTTCTAGCATTTCTGAAACCGTTAAAACCTTTGAAACCTTATTGGGTTCACCGTGCTATAAGACAGAGGAAGTGCAGTCAGAAGGGGTGAAGACAGCTTTTTTAATGATTGGGGAATCGAAAATCGAATTGCTCGAAGCGACAAATTCGGATTCACCGATTGCAAAGTTTTTGGAGAAGAAGGGTAGAGGAATCCATCACATTGCCTTCGAAGTGGACGATATCGATGCTGAGTTAACGCGTTTGACAGCAGAAGGATTTCAGTTGATTCATCAAACACCTAAAGACGGTGCAGACAACAAGCGCATCGCATTTTTACACCCAAGTGCAACGGAAGGCGTTCTCATCGAACTTTGTCAGGAAAAGAGCTGATCTAGGGAATCGAAGTCGGCCAAATGAACGGCTTGTAGTCCAGCCAATCGAGCCCCTTCAAAGTGTTGGATGGAATCGTCAATGAACAGTGTTTCAGAAGGGTTTAACCTATTTTCACGACAAATAAATTCAAAGATTTCAACATCTGGCTTGCGCATACCGATCTCGTGGGAAAGGTAGATGCCATCGAAAAAATCACCCATGGGTAGCGAACTAGATGCTTTCCAAGAACGAAGTATCGCTTGCATGTGAATGTCGTTCGTATTGCTCAACAAATATATCGGACATTGCTGACGAACTTTTTGAAGCAGTGAAATGCGTTCGGGGGGAACACTTCCAATCATTGCGTTCCAAGCAGCAATCACTTTATTTGGCGAAGTACCTACCTTTAAATAAGGTAGCAACTCATTCACAAAGCGTTGGCCAGATATTTTTCCGGTTTCTAAATCGTTGAATAACCCAATTTGTTGGGCCTGTGAGTACATGCCTTGAAAATCTTCATGTCCAAGTGCTCCAAAGGCTTCAATGGTTGCTGTATAATCAAGGTTGATGATGACCCCTCCCAAATCGAAAATGACTGCCTTGTATTCCATGGCCCGAAAGTAGAAAAAAAAAGGATGAGCCTAGCCCATCCTCCCTTTATCGTGTGGTCTGTACTATTTTTTCAAAAGAACATCCAATTGGAAGTCAATCACAGAATTGATCTTTTCTCCAGTTGTTGGATCTGGTTGCATACCTGCCATTTTCAATGCAGAAACGTCTACACCAAATTCTCCTTTAATGCGCACGTCTTTTTCAGTAGCCGTAACTTTCACAGGAATCGCTTGCTTGATGTCAAGACCCAAAACGTTGATGACAACATTCAATTTTCCTTCTTTGTAATCAGCAACAGTTACCTTAATTTCTGGATTCTCCGCGATGAAGAAAAATGCTGTATCCTTCAAGTGACCATTCAACATTGCTTTTTTATCATCTGGCAACATTTCATCGATACACTCAATCGTGTTCATGTCCAATGTAAACGATCCACCAACGATCTCTTCACCTTCCATATCAATGGTACCTTTTGTGATTTTTAGAGTCCCTGTGTGAAAATATTCAGCAGATTTGCTTCCTTTCCAACCCAATGTAGATGCTTTTGCATCAAGGTTAAATGTTACTTTTTCAGTTTTTTCTTCTGTTCCACCG
>JBDKGB010000021.1:0-3382 GCA_039798485.1 Bacteroidota bacterium | reverse complement strand
CTTTCTTACCCAAATCAACAATGAATTCAATTTCTTGATCATCAAATCCTACCCACTCATTCCCTTTCCATGGTTTTGCACCGATAATTCCATCCACCAGAGTGAGGTTACCACCTGTATTGTAACGTTCATCAGGTTGCGTCACATAGTCCACATTCAAGCCAATTGCTGGATGAATCGTCATGTTGAAATCAGATGGTTCGGTCAGGTATTTCGACTTCACTTTAAATCTGTATCTGGTTACTGAATCCGCTTCTTGTTTGAATTGCAATTGGTTGTTGCCGACTAAAAAATAAGGGTATTTTGGAGCAACATTCGTGTCAGCCACGCGCACAATCAGTGACAGTTGATCACTTGTATCGGCAGCCGTAAAAACTACGCCCAATCCATCCGCTTTACGTGAAACTTTCATCTCAGGATAAAACATCGCGCGCGAATAATTCACCTTAAATCGATCTAAATACTTCAATTGATGTTTGATCAATACAGAACGGAATACGTCATAGGCAGGCGCTTCAACACACCACAATACTTGTGACAGAGCCAAAGCACGTGGATAGACCATGTATTCCAATTGCTTCATGTCTGGGATGTACTCCGTCCACAAATTGGCTTGACCACCCAAGACGTGCGTTGCTTCGGCAGCAGAAAGACTTGGAGGAATGGGGTTGAATTGGTAAACTTTTTCAATCGGTGTAAATCCACCAATGGCCAATGGTTCTGTTGCGTTTTTGCTTTGATAGTGGTCAAAATAACAATGGGAACCGGGAGACATAATTACGTCATGACCTTGTTTTGCCGCTTCGACACCACCTTCAAAACCACGCCAAGACATAACAGTTGCATTTGGACTTAAACCGCCCTCCAAAATTTCATCCCAACCGATTAATTTCCTTCCTTTTGAAGTGAGGTAATTGTCCATCTGGGTAACAAACCAGCTTTGCAATTCGTGTTCATCCTTCAATCCATTTTCACGAATCACAGCTTGACATTTCGGACATTTTTTCCACCTTGTTTTAGGGGCTTCATCTCCGCCAATGTGAATGTATTCTGAAGGAAAAAGCACCATCACCTCATCCAACACATCCTTTAAAAACTGAATGCTCGATTCGTGTGCACAAAAGATATCGTCAAAAACACCCCAAAGTCCCTCGACCCCATGCTGTTGTCCTGTGCACGACAATTCGGGATATGCAGCCAAAGCCGCACGGGCATGACCTGGCATTTCAATTTCAGGAACTACAGTAATGTAGCGATTCGCGGCATATTGTACAATTTCTTTGACTTGCTCTTGTGTGTAGAACCCTCCTGTTCGTGTGACCTCATACGTTCGTGGCGTTGTCGAATAATGTGCATTTACCGTACTATCTCTCCAAGCACCCACTTCGGTGAGTTTCGGATATTTCTTGATTTCAATGCGCCAACCTTGATCATCCGTCAAGTGCCAATGAAAGCGGTTGAATTTATACATGGCCATCAAATCGATGTAGCGCTTGACCTCCTCAACAGTAAAAAAATGTCGCGACACATCCAAGTGCAAACCTCTCCAAGAAAACTTTGGGTAATCCTTCAAAAAACACTTCACGATGGTATATTGATCAGCTGTGCCTTGAATCAACTGAAAAAGTGAATTGATCGCGTAAAAACAGCTGGCATCCGAACTGTAGGTAATGATGATGTTCTCGTTGACATTGATGGAATAATAATCATTGGGAACATTAGATACCTTTTTAAAAACCAGTTGCTGCGCAGTTGGGGAAATGACCACCCGAATCCCGAAGGTGTTCGTAAGTCGATTTGCCGCATAATCAAGGATTCCAGATGGCACGTTGTCTGAACAGATCGCAAGTTCATCCCCCAATGAAAACTGTCCATCAGCGCTTACATAAGTAACTGGAGCAGGAATGATCGGACACTGCGCGTACCCATAGGTTAAAGAGAATAAAACACTGATTGCGAGTGCGTAAAAACGCATTTTAGTCCCTTTCATACTTTTTCTTTTACATATTGCGGCGGTACTGTCCACCAACCTCAAACAAAGCGTTCGTTATCTGACCGAGTGAAGCGAACTTGCAGGTTTCCATCAATTCTTCAAACATATTTCGGTTGTTGATGGCAGCATCTTGAATTTTAGCAATACCATTCACAGCTTTGTCTGCGTGGGCTTGGTGCAAATTGGATAGCATTGTAATTTGGTATTCTTTCTCCTCTTCGGTTGCACGAATAACCTCCTTCGGCAAAACCGTCGGAGATCCTTTCGAACTTAAGAAGGTGTTCACGCCAATGATTGGGAATTCACCCGTATGTTTCAACATTTCATAATGCAGTGATTCCTCTTGAATCTTTGAGCGTTGGTACATCGTTTCCATGGCACCGAGAACACCACCTCTTTCTGTAATTCGATCAAATTCGGACAAAACAGCTTCCTCAACGAGATCCGTCAATTCTTCAATGATGAACGAACCTTGCAACGGATTTTCATTTTTCGCCAAGCCAAGTTCACGGTTAATGATCAACTGAATGGCCATCGCGCGACGCACTGACTCTTCAGTTGGCGTTGTAATGGCTTCATCATACGCATTGGTATGTAACGAATTGCAGTTGTCATAGATCGCGTAAAGCGCTTGTAGGGTTGTTCGAATATCGTTGAAATCAATCTCTTGTGCGTGCAGCGAACGTCCTGAAGTTTGAATGTGGTATTTCAACATTTGAGCACGTGCATTGGCGCTGTATTTTCTTGCCAATGCTTTCGACCAGATGCGTCTTGCAACGCGGCCAATTACCGCATATTCAGGATCGATTCCATTGGAGAAGAAGAACGAAAGGTTTGGACCAAAATCGTTGATGCTCATCCCTCGGCTCAAGTAATACTCCACATACGTGAAGCCATTTGCCAGGGTGAACGCCAGCTGAGTAATAGGATTTGCTCCTGCTTCTGCGATGTGGTAACCGGAAATGGAAACAGAGTAAAAATTGCGTACCCCTTTGTCGATGAAGTACTGTTGAACATCCCCCATTAAACGCAAGGCAAATTCTGTCGAGAAAATGCACGTGTTTTGCGCTTGATCTTCCTTGAGAATATCCGCTTGCACCGTTCCACGCACTTGTGTTAGTGTTTCAGCTTTAATTTTTTGGTAAACATCTGCAGGTAAAACTTGGTCTCCCGTTACCCCGAGAAGCATTAAGCCCAAGCCGTCATTTCCTTCAGGTAATTCACCTTGATATCTTGGTCGTTCTGTTCCTTTCGACTGATAGATTTGTGCAATTTTCGCCTCAACTTCTGCTTCGAGGTGATTTGCTTTGATGTATTTCTCACAATTCTGGTCGATGGCTGCGTTCATGAAGAACCCAAGAAGCATCGGTGCAGGACCATTGATGGTCA
>JBDKGB010000020.1:0-4839 GCA_039798485.1 Bacteroidota bacterium | reverse complement strand
CATGTTCCGCAAAACAATGAAACGATGTGGATGGCAAATGAGGCCTTTTTCAATCGCTTGCAGAAACCTGTCTTTCTTTTGAATCTTTCCAGAGGAAAAATTGTGCAAACTTCCGCGCTCGGCGCAGCCCTGAAAAGTGGCAAAGTACTCGGCGCTGGACTCGACGTGTTGGAATACGAAAGCAGCAGTTTTGAATCTTTTTTCGGGAAAGAAATCCCAGAAGATCTGCAATATTTACTCCATTCCGACAATGTACTGATCACACCGCACGTGGGGGGTTGGACGCATGAAAGCTACTTCAAGTTGAGTAATGTGCTGGCGGATAAGATCCTTGAAAGAAGTGACGAGTGACGAGTTGCGAGTTACGAATGTTGAGTTACGAGTTACTAGTTATGAGTTAGTTAAGAGTTATAAGTTACGAAGAACGATTATGTCTTTAAGCGCAGCGGTCTTATGTCTTTGATTCCGCATTAGCGCAGCGGGTCTTATGTCTTGTTAGTTACGAGTTACTAATTGCGAGCATCAAATTCCGTTAGGATCAAATTCTAAATTGCCGCAGGCATCAAATCTACAATTTGCGTAGCAATCAAATTCCGTTAGGATCAAATTCTAAATTGCCGCAGGCATAAATTAAAAAATCCCATTTTCAGGAATCGTGAAGGGCAACGCAGGTGACGGCTTTCGGATGCGGTGAAATCTATCTCGCTTTTTGTTCACCTTCCAAGCCGCTTTCACTTGAAATGCTTTGTCCTCCCCTTCTCGCTTTTGTCCTACCAAATAGCAGGTATATCTAAGTGTGCGCGGATGTCGTTCGAAAAGGAAAAATGGCTCTACAAATTCTGCACTCAATAATTTAATTTCCTCAGAAAGAATTTTCACTAGTTGCGTTCGCAATACATCTTGGCGCTCGTCTTCCAAACGCACCAATAAGAAAAAGGAATCACGCCACGACTCCCCTATACCGGTTTGTACGGCAATGCGAGATGATACGGAATCGTTGTACTTTTCCAATTGTTCATACCCGTACTGTTCGATCACATCGTAGCCCGCATACTTGACCTCAATTTTCCATTGATTGGCAATGGTACGCAAGGCATTCCCGTAGGTATAATCCGCTGGACGTCCTGTGAAATAATACAAGGGACGCTGCGCATTCAGCTGCGTGAAAAATACGAGTGTAAAAACCGAAAGAAGCAACCTCATCATTGGCTACATTTAGTCTTTCACAACCTGTTTTACCCATGTTCCAGCAGTGCCAATTAGGCGAAGATAATATACGCCGGATTGTAAATGAGACACAGGCCATTCGATTGAATGTTGACCATTCACATCACTGCAAAACACCAAGCGACCTGCTGCATCTGTCAGTTCCAGTGCATTCATTTCTCCTCCACTCCAAGAGACTACAATCTGCTCGTTGAATGGATTTGGAACAATGGTAAAGGTCGTGGAATTAAACTCTTCCACCCCACTTTGATCTACTGCAACACAAGAACTTGTATCTGAACACGAACCGATCGAAACAATTACCGCATACAATCCCGTTGCCGCTGTTGGAGTGAATGTTTGACTCGTCGCACCGGCAATGGCTGCATTTCCATTCCCACAATCAATCCATTGGTAGGAAACGCCTGTCGCTGCAGCAGTTAGTGTCGCACCATTCTGGTTTACATTGGTATTGATTTGCCCAGGAACGAGCACATCGATCTGCGCACAGTTTGCGCTCACACACCCATTTCCATTGGCGATGGCATAGTAGGTTGTATTCACTAAAGTGTTCACGGTAATTGAGGTACCAACACCGATCGAAGTGCCATTGCACGAGCCACTAAACCACTCCCATTGCTGGGCTCCATTTAAATTCCCTGAAGCAATAGAGAGCACCGCTGCATCCCCGTAACAAAGAGGCTGTGAGGCACTCAATACGGGCACATCTGGTGCAGTAACTTGAACTGTCATCGTCGCATTCGATGCGCACTGTCCTGCAGTTGGCGTAAATGTATATACCGTAGATCCCAACGTTGATGTTGCAATTGGTGCTGACCATGTACCCGAAATTCCATTGTTGGATGTTGGAGGCAATGTTGGAGGGGTACTGTTTTGACAAAGTGGCGCAACCTGAGTAAAGGTCGGTGCGCTTGCGGCATTTACCGTGATGTCCATTGTGGCATTTGACGCACAAAGTCCTGATGTTGGTGTGAACGTATAGGTCGTTGTACCAGCACTTGCCGTATTGATTGGAGACGACCATGTTCCCGAAACTCCATTGTTGGAAGTTAGCGGCAAGGTCGGCGCAGATTCTCCTTGGCACAATGCATTGATCTGAGTGAAACTTGGTGTTGTTGATCCATTCACCACCACACTCATCGTTGTAGTTGAGGCACACAAACCAACTGTTGGTGTGAATGTATAGGTTGTGGTTCCAACAGTAGCCGTGCTAATTGGCGCGGACCACGTTCCTGTTATTCCGTTGTCGGATGTGGTCGCTAAGATTGGTGCAGTTGTGTTTTGACACAAAGGTCCGACCGCTGTAAAGGCAGGTGTTTGTGGCGTAAGACACGTTATCGCAAAGTTGTTGTTCGAGATGTCAAAGAACGTTCCTGCAATCGACATCACCATCACGCGCGCTGTTGTCGTTGAGGCATTGGGAACTGTAATCGCTTGAGAACCATCATTCGGGGTATTCGCTGCGAGCACAATCGGATAGGTAAGACCTCCATCGAGTGAAAGTAAAATCTTTACATTGGCACAAGAGATTGGTGAAGCCGTCGTGTTGGCTACATTCCACGTCACCGTTTGTGTAGAACCAGACCCCCAAGTGATGCCCGTATTTGTTGGGTATGTTACCACAAATGGCCCAGCACCTGCGACTGTAGTCACCGTAATGTCAGCATAGGCATTGCAGGCACCAACGGCGTGGTTGTCTTTCACCGTTAGACGAAAATCCATGACACGCGCCACAGAAGGCAGAACCTCCCAAGTGAATGGACCATTGGCTGCCAAGTCAACAAGATTTGGGAAATAACGTGATGGATTCGTTGTTGGATCAAAGCTTCTAAAATTAGGCCCACCCGTCGCTGTTGCCACTGGCGGCTGTGTTGTTGCTTCATTGTCCATTTGCTCCCACAAATAGGTCAATACATCGCCATCTGGATCGGTAGCTGCACCTGTAAGAATGAACGGTGTATTGATCGGCACGGAAATGTTCCCACCTGTAGATGTAATGGTAGGGGCTGAATTATTGAGTGCTGTAATCACTTCACAGGTATGACCTGCACTAAGAATTTCTGCACTGATTTCTCCCAAATTGTATCCATGAAAATAGTCGTCACTGTTGCTTTGCACATTGGGTGCACAAATTCCTGCATACCCCATAATGGTGCTTGCACTTCCAGGTTCGCGACGAGCTGCAGCAACACTGTTGCAGTTGTTGTTTTGTGTGTGGTTTCCACCAAATTGATGACCCATCTCGTGCGCCACATAGTCGATATCGAACGGGTCACCAACAGGCGCTGCGCTTCCGGTAACGCCCCTAGCCTTTTGTCCTCCAGTACATACGACACCAAGACCTGCCAATCCACCACTGTTTGTTCCGAAAACGTGGCCAATGTCGTAGTTGGCACTTCCGATTTGACCATCACACGTCGTTTGGTTTTGATTGATCATGGTACCTGGAGTTCCATTGGTAAATGGGTCCGCAGTGGTACTCGTGTACACAATTAAATTGTTGTTCGGTACAATCACCATCGTGATGGCAATGTCTTTTTCATACACGCCATTTACACGGTTCATCGATGTCGCTTGTGCCGCCTGTGCCAAGGCAACCGTGCCTCCTTGAAATGTGGTGTATTCGCCAGTTGCAGAAAGTGCCAAACGATACGTCCGCAATTCACAAGTCCCAAAGGCCAATTTCACCGAAGGACTTGGCGGATTTTTACTCGCTGAGATAACGCCACAATCTTTTTGTTTATCCGTGATAAAAGCATCTTTTTCATAAACGATATAATACGAGGTATTTCCCTTCAAATAAGGGTCAATAAACACGGTACTTTTTCCTGGGATCATGATCATGGCATGCAGCCCTTGTGGTGTAATGTCCCACTTGGCAAAAGCGCCAGTACCGTCCATCGCATACCCATCCAAGGTCATGATTTCAGGGAACTTCGCGTTCAACTCAGGGTGTAAGGTCTGATTCCTCTTCACTGAAAAATCATGATTTGTACCATCAGGATACGGCAATGTCAACTGACCTACTGATCCATTCATTTCCCCTTCTCTGTAGGTAATCCCCTGCAACTGACTCAACAATCCCGTGACATCAATTTTTACCAATCGGTAGGAGCTTGCTTGAATTTGAACGAACCCAATTGGGAGTGCATTTGCGTTGGTCACCTCTTCGAATGGCAAGTCGATGGACTTGATTTTTTGCGCATGCAATCCAGTGATTGAGATGGTCGCGGCAAGAAGTAGAGCGTATAATTTTGTCATCGTGTACGTTTTAGCGCTTTGAAATTACAAAAAGTGAAGGGAAAAGGATGTCAAGATTTTAAGATATTAAGATTTTAGGACTTGATTATTCTTCGAACTGGTGGAGATTTTTCCTTTAGTTGGAAAAAGAACTAGACCAAGGTTGTATGTTCTGAAAAAGACAGCAAGCTGTTAAGAGTTTATGGCTTTTATTTGTGAATTCGCATGCCTCACGTGTTCGCAGCGGTGAATGTACGTCCCTGATATAGGTTGACCACAAAAGTCAATTTATATGAGCATAACAAATCGGGTAATAAGAACCCCAAGGAAGTTTACAGAAGACTTCAAACGACAAGTTGTAAAGGAGTATGA
>JBDKGB010000019.1:0-5325 GCA_039798485.1 Bacteroidota bacterium | reverse complement strand
TCCTATTCCTTGACGATGCGTTGTACGCCAATCACTTCGTTGTCAACCAGAATGTTTACCAAATAAATACCCGCTGAGAATGATGACAGATCCAGTTGTCCGTTCTGTTGAATGTTCTTCGCAACGACTGCTTTTCCATACAAGTCATACACCACAACCTGAGCACTTTCAATTTTTTCGTTCAAGTCGATTGTCAACTCGTTTTGTGTCGGATTTGGATACAATTTAAATGCGTTTGCAATAACCTCATCGACTTGTGCCGTAGCATCATACATCACTTCAAAGACAAATTGCTTTGTCGTCACTCCCACAGGGAAACCGTTGTCCGTAATCATTAACTCAAGGTGATAAAATCCTGGTGCAATTCCTGTCGCATTGAATGTTGCAGCAACTTCGTAATATTGTGCGCTCAACGGATTGAGTGTGTAGGTAAATGCTCCCAAAGGAATGTCTGAAGAAGCGGTGATTTCTATCGTTTGATCGATTTCTGGTGTCATGACACCAAAATTGAAGTCGGTTGAGTTAAATGCCTTCACTAAGGTATCTCCTGTATACACATCGATGGTGTCACAGATTGAACTGCTCACCAAAAGAGGTGGTGTATTTGTCGCATTGGCTCCTGACACATTGAAATAAATCTCCTGTCCATCCAAGAAATCTACCCCATCTGCAAGACCTGTTGGTCCGTCGAAATTCATACCTGATTGGATGAATTGACCTACCTGAAAATAATTCACACCATTTCCTGTATTCAGGCCAACTGTTGCCGGCGAGCCACCGAATCCACCAAATCCACCAGATGCATCACCAGTGGTCCATTGCATGTCACTGTAACAAAAGGACACATTTCCTCCTGCTGACACCAAAGAATCCGAACCGTTCGAAATGATCAACTGAAAGGTAGATAACAAGTCCGTATGGTAGTTAAAATAACCCACTTGATCCCAACGCACAATGAGTGCTGTAGGGGTTAACTTATACCAAACATTTCCGCCATTTCCTGATACATTTCCCAAGCTATCTAGTGTTCCTCGCGTGTCCACGTCTGCCCAAAAAGGTGCAATCATGAGCGTAGATGAGTCAGGGAAAGCATTCGGGATAAAAGACATATACGGAAAATCAAAGGAGATGTTCCCGTTGTTGTTGATGTAAAGGGAATCCATTGGGGTCCCATAAAAATCAAATGTAAACGGCAAATTGATGATCGCTGAAGATCCGTCATCGTTCGGCAACATCGCCAACGTGAATGTTGAGTCCAAAGGCACCATGCAGTCACACACAGCATTTTTTTCGTTGCTTCCTTGGTATTTGATGTTCAATGGATACGAGGCATCTGAAATCTGATAGCTCACATTTGGTTCTAGCAATCCTTGTTGCTTCAGTTGTTGGTATTCAGCGCGGGTAACAGCCGTTTCGTTTTGTCCGTAAACAATTGATGCTGAAAGACATAGTAGTGTTAGGATTCTTTTCATAGTCGTTGATTTGGATAGTGTGAAGACTGCCATTTTTACAATCGGTTGCCTAAATATAGAACATTTGACTAAACTACATCAGAAACTTGGCCCTTCAAGACTCATTCAACTTTAGCCGCACGCAAGATTACCTCCATCTTCTTCCCTTTCGCCAATTCATCGACCAGCTTATCCATGATGCGGATGTTCTTAGTCAAGGGATTCAAGAGTTCTTCGATGCGGTACCCGCAAATCATTCCTGTCACCATATCCGCATTGGGGTGAATGGTCGCCTCACTGAAAAACGTGCTCATGTCCACATCTTCGGAGATCAATTCTTCTAGTTTTTGCGCATTAAATCCCGTCAACCATTCAATCACTTGAAGCAATTCATCCTTTGTTCGGCCTTTGCGCTCTACCTTCGCCACATAAAGCGGATACAAGGTCGCAAGGGTGATTTTTGCAATGCGTTCATTGTGTTCGGGCGTAGTATTCATGTTACTGAATGCGATTAAGTTTACCCCTGTTCTTTACAATATTTTTGTAATCCCACTGAATGTCCCGGGATTTTTTCAACCAACGGTTCAACGCTTCGACATCTATTTCAGAAATGCTGTTGTAAAAAATAGAAGCGTCTTTGAACTTTCCTTCGCGGACAATCAATCCATTTTCCTCAAAATCTGCCCCACTCCAGAACATCAAACGGATGCCTGGCTTTTGTTTGCTGTATCCAACAATTGGGTTTCCATCAAGAAACCAAACGGGGTGCGCATGCCAGATTTTATGTTCCGCCTCTGTAAGTTCCTTGTTTATTTCGGCCTCTAGTACCGAACAAATCTGTTGGTATTCAGGATCAAATTTGCTGATGTAAGCACTTATTTCTAGATTCATGTAGTGGCGAATTATGTGTTGTTTGAACTGATTGTTGGCGCAAAATTAAGTCTAAATTTCTAGTTTGTTTTCATAGAGACAATCAACGCTTTATTGTTACATTTACACATACTCAAAAATAAATAGCACATGGAATTCCCCCTTATTGCACTCGGTCTAGTCGTGATTATTGTCCTTAGTGGTTTATTAACCGTTTCTCAAGGTTCAATTGCGGTCATCACCATGTTTGGAAAGTACAGACGTATTTTACATCCTGGATTGCGGCTCAAGATTCCATTTATTGAAAAGGTATTCAAACGCATTTCCATTCAGAATCAAAGTATCGAGATGGAGTTTCAAGCGGTAACTGTAGATCAAGCCAATGTGTACTTTAAAAGCATGTTGTTGTATAGCGTCATGGATGAGCAGGAGGAAACGATCAAAAAGGTGGCCTTCAAATTCATCAGCAACAAAGACTTTATGCAGGCTTTGATTCGCACCATTGAGGGGTCGATTCGCTCGTATGTCGCCAGTCAGAAGCAATCCGAAATTTTAGGGCTTCGCCACGAATTGGTGGACAATGTAAAGGAACAAATTGACCATACTCTAGAGTCTTGGGGATTCCATTTGCTTGACCTTCAAATCAATGACATCACGTTTGATGCGGCAATCATTGAAAGTATGAGCAAAGTCGTTGCGTCGAACAACCTGAAAGCGGCTGCGGAAAATGAAGGTCAAGCCTTGTTGATTACCAAAACAAAAGCTGCCGAAGCGGAAGGTAACGCGATTAAGATTGCAGCACTCGCTGAAAAAGAAGCGGCAATGTTGCGTGGTCAAGGGGTTGCATTATTCCGTCAAGAAGTAGCCAAAGGGATGAGTGAGGCAGCGGAAGAAATGAAGCAAGCCAACTTAGACACCAACGTCATTTTGTTTTCGATGTGGACAGAAGCAATTAAAAACTTTGCAGAGTATGGCAAAGGAAACACCATCTTTTTGGATGGTAGTCCTGCAGGAATGGACAATACCATGCGTCAAATTCAAGCCATGATGAGTGGTGAAATTCAGGATAAAAAGAAATAACGCATGTACATTTCGCTAACGCAATTGAAGCCCAAGGGCGTTTTCAGTTACTTCAGATTTTGGTTTCTCGCCATTCCTACTTTTCGCCAAGCGCAAACAGCAAATGGCAGTTTAAGTGTTTCGGCCAAACGCGTCAATGGTAGTCAATGCACCATCACGTCCTGGGAAAGTCGTGAAGTCATGTTGGCGTTTATGCGCAGTGGCGCTCACCTTAAAGCAATGAAGGCATTTCATAAAATTGCGACTGGTAGAACCTACGGATTTGAAAGCGATCAATTGCCAACATGGACTGAAGCGATGGTCTTGCTCAAGGAAAAAGGAAAGGACTATTAGATCCTAAATTGCCTCATGTCAATGAGTCCGGTTTCGTCAGTTCTCTCCCACATTCATCTCGCGATGATTTTACCCTGCACTGTCCTCGGTGCATTCCTGTTGCTCACGACGAAAGGGAATACCATTCATAAGTTCCTTGGAAGCATCTATATGGCACTTATGTTCAGCACAGCCATCCTCACACTTTTCATTCCGGCACAAGTTGGACCAGTGGTATGGAATCACTTTGGTGTGCTGCATCTTTTGAGTTTCTTGACCATCTATACCGTGCCTGTTGCTATTTATGCAGCAAGGAATGGTGACATCAAACGCCATCGTCGCGCAATGTGGATCTTGTATGTCGGCGGGATTCTGATTGCGGGAGCCTTTGCCGTATTGGGTGAAGGGCGCTACCTCAATGGGGTTGTTTTTGGGTAAGACCAAGAGATAAACTTGATCGGCGTAACCTAAGTTACTTTCAACTTTCAAAAATAGGCTCAAATTTGCGCCATGAGCATCAGTACAAAATCACATTGGGAGAACATCTATCACACCAAGCAAGCGCATGAAGTATCGTGGACGCAAGAAACCCCGTACACGTCAATTCAACTTTTTGAGGCGGCGCTTTTACCGAAAGAAGCTCAAATTATAGACATTGGCGGTGGTGACAGCCGCTTTGTTGACTACTTGATTGAAAACGGTTTTACCAATGTCAGTGTGCTTGATGTCTCTGAAAAAGCCCTAATTCGAGCACAAGAACGTCTTGGAAAAAAGGCCACTTTGGTCAATTGGATTGTTTCCGACATCAAGGACTTTTCCCCTACTGTAAAATACGACTTCTGGCATGACCGTGCAGCGTTCCATTTTTTAACCGAACAAAAAGACATCGAAAAGTATGTAACGGTGTGTAAAGCATTTGCTAAGAAAATTGCCATTGGCACTTTTTCACCGGAAGGACCTGTCAAATGCAGTGGGCTTGAGATAACACAGTATGATGAACAATCTCTGAGCATGTTGTTTGAGTCTGTTGGATTCACGAATGCAAAATGTCAACGCGTAAATCATAAAACGCCAAGTGGAGCGTATCAAAACTTTGTGTTTTGTTCGTATGACAACGTGTAAGTACAAATCCGTTGTAAACATTTCTCACTGTTGGTTCTGATTCCTTTCATTTTTCTGCTGATGGGCATTCGTTCAGTGGCTTTTTGCGGCTTTCCATACACCCCATTTTTCATCCTTCATTTTCAATTTATCATTCAAACCACCCCCTCGTTGCGTAAAACTACTTAGTCCCTACTCAGCGGATGCGCTGAAATTGATGTGCCTCTACCTTTAATTGCTTTCATGGCTGTTGGAATGTGTGAACCTTTGTTTCGTCGAAGGACATAAAACATTAAAAAACGAAACACAAAACACACACAATAAAACACACAATTATGAAAACAAAACAGTTTATTTTCGCTGCAGGTCTTTTTACAGTAACATTTCTGTTTACGGCCTTTTCATCATCTGCTCAGATCACCGAGGAAAAAATCCCAATGTCTTTGCAAATGGTTCATTCAAATCCAACTTGCTTTGGCAGCAATGATGGAGTCATCAACATTGACATCAC
>JBDKGB010000018.1:0-21554 GCA_039798485.1 Bacteroidota bacterium | reverse complement strand
TTTGTGCTACCCGGTTTAATTAAGAATTATGAATAATGAATTACCAATTACTAGTAATTAATTCGAACGGATAGGTTCAAAATGACCAAAAATATGGTAATGTGTACCTAGTAATTCATGGCTTAGAGAACCTCAGCCACCTAATTCATAAATCCAAAACCGTAACTAATTGATAATTAAACCCTTAAAATCAACCAGAAAAATATTTAAGCATAATTGTGAAATTGATTCTCATGACGGTTAGGAATAAGTGTACATTCACAGTCAAAGAGTGACCTCAAAAATTTAAGTGCTTATGGTTGCAAAAAATCTTTATTTCCTTTTTTTTCTCTCGATTTCAGTGAGCTGTTTAGCACAAGAAAAAGGTATAAACTGGAAAAAAGTATCCCCGACTATTCAAAAATATGTGGCCGATCTCTATCCGAAGGCAAAGCACATCCGCTATTTCGTTGAACTGGAAGAAGGTCAAACATACATTGAATGTAATTTTCATCTGAACAAGGAAGAATACTCCTTAAAGTTTTTGAATGAAAAATTGGTTGAAACGGAACTAGAAATAGAGTTTGAGGAGCTGCCATCTGAAATTCAAACGTCCATTATGAACCAATTAAAACAACAAAACACAGACTTTAAAATCTTGGAGTGTCAAGAAGTGAATCCCGGTGAAGCTGCCATCTACGAAATCAATGTAAAGATGTCTGGCGACCATTACTACGAATATTTCTTTGATAAAAAAGGACAATTTGTTCGTCGTTTTGAAGAAGTGATCGATCCTATTCCTACACAATTTTAAGCAATGAAAAAGCTTTTTATACTAAGTGGATTCATCGCGATAAATGCATTCGTTCAGGCACAAAACATCCATTTTTTCGGCCTTCTTCCTGCCATCAATCAAACAGGAAGGCTGAGCGATAAATTCAATTACAATTTCTTTGCATCGACTACGATAGATGCTGTGAAACTCATTGAAAATGGAAAGACTTATCCTGCGACTGACTTTCAGTTGTATATTCAACCAAGCTTGATTTATGCGCATTCGGCAAATTTAAACTTTGCAGGAAGTTATACCTACCAACGCAATAACCCATTCAATCCAGCCTTTTCCAATGAGCACCGATTGTGGCAACAAGCCATATTCTCATTTGAAGCGGGAAAAGCGCGGATGACCAATCGATTCAGATTCGAGGAACGATTCATTCAAAATCGAACAACTGGTGAATACCCACTTTCTTTCCGCGCGCGTTATCAGATTGGTTTCAATCAACCACTTCAAGGCAAAACACTTGACCCAAAAGAGTTTTATGTGAATGCCTACAATGAATTTTACTTCAGCTTGACTAAAAGCCAACGCAATGCCTTGTACAGCGAAAATTGGACGTATGTCGGCTTAGGATACCATTTAGGCAAAATTGGGAGGATCGAACTTGGGTATTTGTTTCAAACCTATGTGCGAAATTCAGCGAAAGACCTACGGTTCTTAAATTTAGCTCAAGTGATGTGGAGCACCAATTTCAACTTTCAAAAGAGAAAATCTTGATTTAAAATGACAAAAAACCGCTTCACATGATAGAATAGTTTTGTCATCGAAAAGTTAAGGCCTATCTAAAATTTTTGTAATTTGTAATTCTTAACTAATAACTCTTAACTCACACCTATTGCCTCGAGAGCTTCCCTGCCTTCCAATCCTGAATGAGTTTAGCCCATGAATACGGATTCAATAAATTGTTAACGGGCAATTGACCATTGGTATACAACTTTGTATTTCGCTGATTCATCGCATAACCATACGCCAATGACGCATCGTTTTCAAGTCGAGCAGCGACAAAGGCCAGACTCTCGCCAGACAATTCACGCTGAGCACGACGAATCGCATCATCATACGGTTCCATTTCTACAAATGCACGCGCAAAATCCTCGCGAGAAGGCCATGGATAAACGGTTACTGCAGGTAGATTCAAGGTATCGCGTTGCAACATGTGAATGATCGAATACCGATTGTCTGAAAGGGTGTCAGGAACAATGTACGTTGATGTTTTATAGCCGTAGTAGGAGAAAAGCAATGTATCACCAGGAAAAGTAACCATGGAGAAAAAACCGTAATAATCTGAAATAACTCCCCGACGTTCTGATCTATCAAACACTGTGGTGTACGGCATTGGTTCCAAATTTTCTTCAGAAATAACAACACCTGAAAGCTGAATTAACCGAGACGTATCTCGCTGTCCGAATGCATTCGAAAAAAAGAGAACACCAAAAAACAAAAAGAAAACGATTCGAACCATGTTATGACTTTGTGCAAGAGTACTCAATTCGCGTGAGGAAGCCAAGATTTTTTCAAAAAATTAACACATTCAATCGACCGAAAAACAATCCCACTTTTGTTCTGTTCAAAGTCAAGCATAACACGAAAAAAAGTGTTACTTTTGCAGGAATTTATTAAGAAAATAGATTCCAGATGTCACTGACCAACATCAATCAAATCAAAGAAGGACTTACCTACGACGACGTATTGCTAGTCCCTGCGTATTCGGAGGTTTTGCCGAGAGATGTAAAATTGCGCAGCAAACTTACCCGAAACATTGAAGTAAATACACCGATTGTATCCGCTGCGATGGATACCGTAACCGAGTCTGGATTGGCCATCGCGATGGCGCAGCAAGGCGGCATGGGTGTCATTCATAAAAACATGACCATCGCTGAGCAAGCCTTGGAAGTGCGCAAAGTAAAGCGTTCAGAAAGTGGAATGATCCTGGACCCTGTAACCCTTTTGGAAGATGCCTTTGTGAAGGATGCGCTTCAATTGATGAAGGAAAATGGCATTGGTGGTATTCCCGTAGTTGATGCCAACAAGACATTGAAAGGAATTGTCACCAACCGTGATTTGCGTTTCGAGAAAGACTTGAATCGTCCGATCCGCGAAGTAATGACCTCGCACGAAATCATTACAACGCACGATGGAACGGACTTGTCGAAGGCTGAAGAGATTTTGCAGGAAAAGAAAATTGAAAAGCTTCCCGTTGTGGATGCTTCCAACAAACTCATTGGATTAATTACCTACCGAGATATCATCAAAGTAAAGACGCACCCCAACTCTTGCAAAGATTCTTATGGACGTTTGCGTGTTGCGGCAGCCGTTGGAGTTACACACGATACCATGGAACGCGTAACAGCGTTGGTGGATGCTGGCGTAGATGCGGTTGTGATTGACACTGCGCACGGACATTCCCGTGGTGTAGTAGAGAAATTGAAAGAAGTAAAAAACACATTCCCTAATTTAGAAATCATTGTTGGGAACATCGCTACAGCGGAAGCAGCACTTTACCTCGTTGAAGCTGGAGCGGATGCCGTGAAGGTAGGAATTGGACCTGGTTCAATTTGCACAACACGCGTCATCGCTGGTGTTGGTGTTCCTCAATTGACCGCCGTGAACGATGTGGCGCAAGCGTTGGAAGGAACAGGAGTTCCGGTCATTGCGGATGGTGGAATTCGCTACACTGGAGATATCGTGAAGGCGATAGCTGCAGGAGCAGACACGGTCATGGTAGGCTCAATGTTTGCCGGAGTTGAAGAGTCTCCAGGTGAAACAATCATCTACGAAGGCCGAAAATTCAAAGCATACCGAGGAATGGGTTCTTTGGAGGCCATGCAAAAAGGTTCCAAGGACCGCTATTTCCAAGATGCTGAAGATGACATCAAGAAATTGGTGCCTGAAGGAATCTCTGGTCGTGTGCCGTTTAAAGGAAAATTGATCGAAGTCATGTACCAGATTATTGGTGGACTTCGCGCTGGAATGGGCTATTGTGGCGCGCCAGATATCAATCATTTGAAAGGTGCTAAATTTGTTCGTATCACATCTGCTGGAGTGCGTGAATCTCACCCACACGATGTCACGATTTCTCGTGAAGCACCAAACTATAGTATTAAATAAAGGTTAAAAAAAATAAGTGTATCGTGCAGACGAGTAATTTCGAATTTGCTGAAAAATAAACCAAACTATGAAAAAACACCTTTTGATCATCGCCGCTCTGTTTATGAGCATTTCGACTTTCGCGCAGGAAGATCCAATCCTGATGAAAATTGACGGACATCCGGTGACGAAGTCAGAATTCTTGCAGATTTATTTGAAAAACAATCCAAGTCCGAAATTTGACAAAGCATCCATCGATGAATACATGGAGTTGTTCAAGAAATTCAAATTGAAGGTTGCAGAAGCAGAGGAATTGGGTTACGATACCATTCCAAAGTTGAAAAAGGAATTGGATGGCTACAAGAAACAACTCTCACTTCCCTATCTGATTGATTCCGCAAAGAACGAAGCACTTGTTCGCGAAGCTTACGATCGAACACGCACTGAAATTCGTGCTTCACACATACTTATTACGTGCGCTAGTAATGCATCTCCAGCGGATACATTGGCGGCCTACAACCGCATCATGGGCTTGAAAAAGCGCATTGAAAAGGGTGAAAGTTTTGCGGCTGTTGCTCGTGGAAAAAATGGTTCAGAGGATCCATCAGCGGTGAACAACGGTGGGGATCTTGGTTATTTCACGGCATTCCAAATGGTCTATCCGTTCGAGGACATGGCTTACAACACCCCTGTTGGAACAATTTCAGAACCTTTCCGCACACGTTATGGCTATCACATTGTAAACGTTACAGACAAGCGTCCTGCACGAGGAACATTGAAAACTGCGCACATCATGGTGGCTGTTGGAAAATCTGCTGCTGAAGAAGATGTTGCAAACGCGGAGAAGAAAATCAATGAAATCTATGCGAAGCTTCAAAAAGGAGAAAAATTTGAGGATCTTGTAAAAAGCTATTCTGACGATCCAAGTTCTGCTGAAAAGAACGGTGAACTGCCTCCTTTTGGAACAGGAACCACTACGCGCATGGTGACTTCGTTTGAAGATGCTGCTTTTGCCTTGAAAAACAATGGAGATTATTCAATGCCTGTGCGCACCGATTATGGATTCCACATCATTAAGCGTTTGGACTGGACCGATGTAAAGACATTTGACGCCATGAAAAAAGAGCTTCAGTCAAAGGTAAACAAAGACGAACGCTCAAAACGTACACAAGATTCATTTGTCCTTAAATTGAAAGCTTCATACGGGTATGCGAACAAAAGCGCCAAAGGATTGAAGTGGTTCGTTGCCAATCTGGACACAACGTATTACATCGGAAAATGGAATGCGAATGCCTTGAAGTCAAACAAAACCTTATTTACAATTGACGGTCAAGCATTTACACAACAGCAATTTGCAAAATACCTAGAGTCAAACTACAGAGGAATCCGTAAAGATGCCAATGAGGTGGTCATTGCCATGCAGTACAAAGCATGGGAGAAAGAAGCCATCATTGGTTATGAAGAATCTAAATTGGCGAATAAATACCCAGCGTACAAAGCGCTGATCACAGAATACCACGATGGTATCTTGTTGTATGAAATCATGACCGATAAGGTTTGGAACAAGGCCATGAAAGATACCGTTGGTTTGCGTGCTTATTTCGACAACAACCGTTCAAAATACATGTGGGGTGACCGTGTAGATGCTGTCGTCTATGAATGCGCCGACCGCAAAATTGCTGAACAAGTGTATAAAATGATTTTGAATGACACGGTCAATTCTAAACATGTATTGGAAGTAATCAACAAAGACAGCGAATTGAACCTGCGTGTTCGCACAAACAAATTCGACATCAATCAAACAAATTTCTTGAAAGGTCAGGCGTTGGTGAATGGTGCAAACAAGGTGTATGAATTTGACGGTAAATTCTATGTCATTAAAGTCACAAAGAATCTTCCTGCAGGCAACAAAGAATTCACTGAAGCGAAGGGTTCTGTAACATCAGATTATCAAACTTTCCTTGAGCAGCAATGGATTCAAGAATTGATGAAAAAGCACAAGATTGAAATCAATCAACAGGTTCTCTATTCTGTTGGACAATAAGCTTACATATTTGTTGAAACGGGCTGGCGCAATCGTCGGCCTGTTTTTTTTATCGTTGCTTGCATCTTGTGGCACCGATGAAAAAGTCGTGGCTCGTGTTGATGACCATCAACTGACTGAATCGGAAGCGCGCATCATCATGGAACACCTTGGCTATGACTACGAGAACAAGGCCGACCGGACTCAATTTCTGAACAACTGGTGCGAATTGGAGGCCATGCGGATTGAATTGGAGCAAAAAGCGCCAGAACTATCAGAAACAGTGCGTTTGAAGGCAGACATGTACATGGGAGATCTTTCACGGTATTATTTGATTGATCGTTTGCTCAGAAATCAAACGGACACGAGCATTTCTTCAAAGGAAATTCAAGACTATTACACTAGCCATAGCCAAGAATTCAAACTCCAAGATTACCTCGTAAAAGCATTATACATCAAGATTCCTAAGGGCGCAAAGCCAGAAGTTCCGCTCAAAGAACACTTCTTGTTAAAAAATGATAAAGACCTCGCTAAAGTGAATTCTTATATCAAACTTTACGCGGAGGATTTTTATTTCGATGATGTGGAATGGATTTATTTTACTGAATTGACAAAGAACATCCCCCTGGGCAAATTAAATCGTGATAACTTGGTACTGAACCGCACAAAGACTTATTTTTCGGATGATCAATACACGTATTACATCAACATTATCGATTACACACTTAAGGATACCCCACCCCCATTGGATTTCGTCGAGGCACAAATCAGAGAACTCATCGTATCGAGTAGAATGAACCAATTGCGGGAAAAGAGAGAAAATCAACTTATTCAACAGGTCAAGAAAAATCATGAAATTAACATACATCCTTAGTCTTTTATTGCTTTTTTGTTCTACCTTCAATGCTTCAGCACAACCTGAAGTGGTGGATAAAATTGCAGCACAAGTTGGCGACAACATCATACTCCTCTCCGACCTTCAATCGCAGAAAATTCAAATGCTTCAAGGTGGGGTTGAAATCACGAAAGAAACGGATTGTGTGATTTTGGAAGAACTGATGTACCAAGAATTGCTTATCAACCAAGCAAAACTTGACAGTATAGAAATCTCTGACCAGCAGGTTGATGCAGAGATGGAAAACCGTTTACGCATCATTGAAGAAAAATTCGGCAGCAGAGAAAAGATGGAAGAATTTTACGGAAAAACATCTTCTCAAATCAAAGAGGAGTTCCGTGAAGTCATCAAAGACCGTTTGCTTGCTGATGAAATGGAACGACAGATTACCTCTGCAATTTCCGTTACGCCCAAAGAAGTACAGGACTTTTACGCAACGATTCCAGCCGACTCCATTCCCCTCATCAACTCCCAATTGAGTTTCCAGCAGATTGTTATTTTCCCGGAAATCACAAAGGAAGACAAGCGTTTGGCCTATGAGAAATTGGCAGATATTCGAAAAGCGGTATTGGGAGGAAAGAGTTTCGACACACAAGCCCGCATTCACTCCATGGATCCTGGAAGTGCACCGCAAGGCGGTAAAATTGAAGCGTCCCGCGGAATGATGGTTCCTCAATTTGAGTCCGCCGTTTTCTCTCTTGAACCGGGTGAAATTTCTGAAATATTCGAATCTGAATACGGTTACCACATCGTAAAACTCAACAGCCGTAAGGGTGACGACTACATTTGTCAACACATTCTCATCATAGCGGAATTCAGTGGAAGAGAATTGGAATTGGCTTCTTTGAAAATGGACTCGTGCTACCAATTGTTGAAGCGCAATGAAATTACTTGGGAACAAGCCGTTGTGCGTTTTTCGAACGACGAACGTACCAAACAAAACCAAGGAATCATCACGAATCCAATCACAGGTGAACAGACGTGGGATATGGAAGATTTAAGTCAAGTGGATCAGCAGATTTTCCTCATTACTGATGCCATGGAAAAAGGAGATCTCTCGCAGCCTAACCTCTACTATGACATCTTTGACCGCAAACAAGGAATTCGCATCGTACGCCTCATGGAACGCACTCAGCCGCACCGTGCAAACCTAACAGAAGATTATGCATTGATCAAGCGCGCCACAGAAAACGACAAAAAACAACGAACTGTAAACAACTGGGTGAAACAAAAGATTGGAAATGCATACATCCGTATTGATGAATCCTTTGTAAATTGCGTCTTCAGAAACAACTGGTTAAACAAGTAGTACAACATTTAGCAGTCCAATAATACAAACACAATGTCAGACAAAGCGGCAATAGATCAACTGGTAGCGCATTACGCAGAATTAAAAAATGAAATCCACAAAGTTATCGTTGGACAAGATGATGTTGTGGACCAGGTACTTATTTCCATCTTTTCACGAGGACATTGTTTGCTTGTGGGAGTTCCAGGCCTTGCAAAAACCTTATTGGTCAATACGATTGCACAAACTTTAGGTTTGAGTTTCAACCGCATTCAGTTTACACCTGACCTGATGCCCTCGGATATCATTGGTTCGGAAATACTCGATGAATCTCGCAATTTCAAATTCATCAAAGGCCCCTTGTTTTCAAACATTATCCTTGCGGATGAGATCAATAGAACCCCACCCAAAACACAATCGGCATTGCTTGAAGCCATGCAAGAGCGATCTGTAACAGCGGCGGGTACAAACTATCAACTTCCGTCTCCATTCTTCGTTTTGGCGACGCAAAATCCCATCGAACAAGAAGGAACCTATCCCCTACCAGAAGCACAATTGGACCGTTTCATGTTCAATATTTGGGTGGATTACCCGAGCTATACGGAAGAATTGGCGATTGTGAAAGCGACGACATCCGACAACCGCATTCAATTGAATCACGTGTTGACCGGTGATCAAATTTTGGAATACCAAGAATTGATTCGTCGAATTCCTGTTGCTGACAATGTGCTTGAATATGCCGTCAAGCTTGTGGGAAAAACGCGTTTCAGTTCAGATTTAGCCCCTCAAATAACCAAAGACTTCATTTCTTGGGGTGCAGGTCCACGTGCATCACAAAACTTGATCGTTGGGGCAAAATGTCATGCAGCATTAAATGGCCGTTATTCACCAGACATTGATGATGTCAAAGCTGTTGCAAAGCCGATTTTACGTCACCGTTTGGTACGCAATTACCGCGCTGAAGCAGAAGGTTATTCCATGGATAAAATCATCGAGAGCTTATTGTAAGCATGGGATTCGTCCTCGTAAAACGATTCGACAATTCGATCGATGCACACTTATTTCGTATTTCACTCGAAAACGAAGGCATCCAATGCTTCTTGGTTGATGAAGAGATCGTCACGATCAATCCGCTCTATTCAAATGCCGTTGGTGGTATAAAAGCAAAAGTTCGAGAAGAAGACTTGGAACGTACCTTGACCTATTTGAAAGCGATTGAAAGCGAAAAGATTCTCGTGTGTCCTTCTTGTGGATCAAGTGATATACACCTCGATTACACCTCAAAAAAAGCACTCCCACATTGGATTGCATCTTTATTTAGCTTGTTGACCATAACCTATCCCATTACAGGAAAAATGGTCAATACCTGCAAGTCTTGTGGTGAACGGTTTAGACATTAAGGATAAGGGACAAGAGACAAAGGACAAGAGACAAAGGACAAGAGACAAGAGACAAGAGACAAATAGACAAAAGACAAATGTCCGTTGCGTTATAGGTTCAAGGTTTACTTAATATTTGTTCAATGCGTTACAACTCAACTTTTTTTCATTAGCTTTAAGTACTTGAAAAATCTCAATTATGAAAAAAGTCATTTATCTCTCTGCATTTGTAGCATTTCTTGCACTTACTTCGTGTAACGTACTAAAAAACTACTCTACCGAAGGCTTCACGAATGAAAACAATGTTGTGTATTACAAGGGTGTTGCGATGGCCAAACTTGCCGGAATTGAATTTGCCCTAGACGACAACAAGTTTGTAAAGGAGATGACATTCGAATTGATAGATGGATCGAACAATAACAAAATCCACAACCTCATCGCCTACTTACATAGTGTTCACAAAGACTATGAAATTGAAATTGAGATTCCAT
This sequence comes from Bacteroidota bacterium, assembly GCA_039798485.1. Lineage (GTDB taxonomy): Bacteria > Bacteroidota > Bacteroidia > Flavobacteriales_D > Crocinitomicaceae > M0103. Next base: position 11,571 of record JBDKGB010000018.1, on the reverse strand, counting down.
TCGACAAAATGGAGGGATTCAAATAATTAGTGTTGCTGAATAGCTCCCTTTTTACCTGGTGAAATTGTAAAGAGAAATTTATACAATCCGATGTAATGGCTATCCTTGAAACCTCTGCGTTTGTAAAACTCTTTTGGAATATACACGCGGTGGTTTTCGTCCAAGCCTTTGGCAGCCATTTGGGGTGCAATCCCATCCTGTAGACATGGCGCGTCAGCTTCTCCCTTATTGAAATTTGCGCCATATTGCCAAACCTCTGGCCATTCCTTCACGAAGACTTTGCCTGCTTCCGCATTTTCTGGCGCAATGATGTAAAATCCTCCGAAATTAATCTTCCCCCTTAGTTCTTTGATCATTCCCAAAGCATACGCATAGCCCATGCTATGACAAGCAATGTAAAGTGTATCGTTTTTCGAATTGTTCGGAATTTCATTCAACATTTGGAACATATTTCTCCCAGCTATTTGTCCATTTCGGTAGCGTTTCTGGAAACCCATTTTGTTGGACGGCAAGTAAAGAAGAGACTCAGATTGATCTGCAAAAATAAAATTTGCCCATTTTGCTGTTTTCTTCAAATTGTAACAAATGTGGTGATTGGGATCTTTGCATCTTTTTGGATACCATTTCGCTACCCAGGCAAACTTCTCTATGCTTCGGTAGTCGGATGTTTCAATTGAAAAGTTACCATCTGCATAATAACTTTCTGCAGGATTAATGCGTTCAATCATTTCTTTATCAAACTCATGCCAATATTCAAAGCGATCAAATGAATAGATTAAATTGGTTGAACTTGGTAACTCAAATCCTTTACTTTGCACATTATTCAATAAGGTATTGAAATCATCATCATTCGCCACTGACCTGTATCCATTAACGAAAAGTACGATGCGTTTCGCTGGATCAGTCAACTTCAATTGATGGGTAATGTCCTTTCCTTTGAAGGTATACACCTTTTGACTTATCGTTTGTCCATTTGGAGAGCGAAACGTAAAAACAAGGTAATGTGACTTCGCCAATTCCTTAATCTTTTGCTGGAAAATCGATAGCGTATCACTGGAATGCGTAAATCTCAAACTTTGCAGCGTGTTTTTCTCTTTAATGGCCTCAAAATAAAGTACACGCTTGTGTTTTGATTTTAACCACTTGTTTTTTCTATGGATGAACAATTCAGCACAAAGTTCATTTTCATTTTTTCGTTGCAAGTGAATATTTCTATTTATTTCTCTGACCGCTTGAAATTCAGTCATACCCCGAAGCTCCTTAATTTCTCCTTCCTTCACCTGAAACGTTTTGTATTTCGACTCGATATAATTGAACCCGAGATAAACAATACCGAACCCCAATCCAAGTCCTATCAAACGGGCAATCAATTTATAAAAGGCATGTCGTGCGAAGCGCTTTTCGATTTGTGCATCCAACATTCTTTTCAATAGGGCAGCCAAGGAGATACTCGTAAAAATGAAAATCAAATGCCACCAACAAATCCTTCGATTCCAAATTGTCCACAATGGCCGGAACAGAAAATCATTGATATTGAGGTGATACGATTGAAAATTCTGTTTGTATGGTCTTCTTAAGGAGGAAATAGCGTCGTTGTCCCAAATCCGAATGTTCCCGCTCTCATCTTCTTCCCAAAAACAATACGCTACTCTACCATTATCCGTAGACACATGCTCATAATCATCGAAGTAAGAAAAGCTAGAAACCTGGCTGACTATCATATCCCATTGCCACGCATGAAGGGACACACCATCGCTTGCATCCATTAAATTACTCGAAGCATTGTGAATAGAACCCACATTCATTTGGACATTCAAATGTCCAAATCCAATGGCCATTGTTCGTGCAAAAGATCGAAAAAACAAAGCAGAATCACCCTGATACGCGACAAATCCAATGGATTTACCTTTCACGGCATATTCCTTAATTTGTGGGGTATTGAACTCTGGAATAACGAAAATGTAACGGGCATTTTGGGCATGATTCGGAAATTGCTCAAAATAGAAATCCCGTATTTCTTGCATTTGATGTGTGTACTGTTTGTATTCCAGGGTAGGTGAATTGAACTTGGAAAGTGTTTTGTAAAAACTAGGGTCAAACATTGAATCAATGGTTACATTGAACCGGACATTTGTGGCCTTGAACACTGAACCGAGATAGGATTCGAGTTGCGCTTTATCAATTTTTCCCGATGCAATAGGAACAACAATGACTTCTTCAGTTCTTTCCGGATATACACGTACCTCCATTTTGGCAATCTCCTTGCCCTTGTAAAAAACAAAAACAGTATAATTCTCCTCTCTTGGGGGTAAGGTTATTTTGAAACGATTGCCATTCGAAAAAACAGATGTTAATTTTTTAATGTCAGATTCATTACTTCCTGAAATCCGAAATTCCAGGAGTTTAGACTTGAGATTATCGTCGGACAATTCAGCATATACAAGCGCTTCCTTATTTGGCAAAACAGAATATACAGGGCAATTATCCGAAGAGGCCATTACTTTGTTACCGCCTATTGGATCAAAACAGCTTGCATTCTCTTGATCCACGCTAAAAACGACCTTCTCATTTTGGAATTCTTGACCATATCCAATAAAGGAGCAAAGTAAAGTTGCTTGAAAAAGAAGTAGTTGAGCTATCCGTAAAGCGCGCATATACAAATATAACGCTAAGTGATTAGCTTACTTTGTCATTTGAATAAAAAGTTCGGTTCCAGCTCTAGCGGCAATTGAATTCGTACATACCTCTAATTGAATCGTTGAAAAATAAGGTGCGAAAAGTACTTCATACTCTTCTTTTTTTCCACCAAATGGAGGTCCCGCTTCAAACGAACGATTGAACAGCAAGCCACACAATTTCCCACCATCCGCGAGCAATTCTGCGCTTTTTCGTGCATAGTCGTCACGCAAACTCGGATCAATCGCGCAGAATAACGTTTGCTCTAGAATAAGGTCGTACTCTCCCTCGAATGCAAAAAAGTCGCCCACATGCAAGTGATTTTCAGGAAATTCAGGGCATCTATTTTTCAAGGTAACGAGTGGCTCGGGTGCCAAATCAATCACATGGACGTTTGTAAAACCCAATCGAAGGAGATATTCTGCCTCGTAGGCATGTCCAGCACCGGGAATAAGAATACGCAGATCTTTATCTTCTAGGTGGTCAATATAAGCCTTTAATGGCGGAGAAACAGCGCCTAGATCCCATCCTGTATCTGCTGAATGGTAGCGATCTTGCCAATAAGCTGCGCTTAAAAATGAATGTTCTGACATAAAAAAATCCCGAGTGGTGTGCTCGGGATCCAAGTTAGTAAGAAGTACTTAATCTAGCACAACCTTTTCTACAGTCTTTTGCGTTTCATTCTCAAATGAGATGAAATAGGTGCCCTTCGCTAGGTCCGACAAATCGATTGTCTCTTCACCATTTCCTGTCAATTGAGCCGTGTATACCGTTACCCCATTTACAGTTGTAAGGGCTACAGTACTTGCGTTTGCTCCTTTGACAACAAGTTTCCCTGTTGTTGGGTTCGGATAAATGCTCAATGATTGATTTACTTCTTGAACTCCTGAAGTTGAGCGTACATCGAAGGCAATTGTCCCTGGAGAAACACCTGCCTCAAATGAATGCACAAGTGTATTTGTCGCATCGTAAATACGCACTGTTCCGAATGAGAAGAAATCGGTTGAAGAAGCATACATGTTTCCACTTACAGGTTCCTGCGCCAACTCATAGTATTCGTGCGCAAAACCATTCAATGGTCCTGCTGTGTTCATTAGTGTGACATCAAACTCATTCAATACAGTTTCCATGGATACTTGATACACCAACTTGTTATCACGAAGCGCCGAAGTACCGCAACCAGTAGATACTGCTGATAAAGAAACTGTGGTAACCGCTGATCCATCCAATGGAATGCGCGAAACAGAAGCACCGCTCCAATCTTTATTGTTTACTGAATAAAGGTAGTTTCCAGAGCGCACCAAATTGTCTGGATTCGTTCCATTGGTACCAAGATCTACTTCATTTCCATACGTCAATGTCGTTAAATCAAGTTTTCCGATGATTCCTTTTTCGTTACCCCACTCATACCCATTGTTCACCGCGATGTATGCCGAACTTCCATCAATTACGATGTTCTGAGAAGCCCACTTCGGACCTTGCACTGTATCTATGGCAGCAATCAACTGCAAGGTTGTCGCATCATAAACGTGCAAGTAAGCATCAAAACTTGTGAGGTATTCACCGCGTGTAGCCACAAGTTTGTCTTGCCAAATGGCCAAGTTGCGCACACCTGAACAAGCGACTGAAGCGACTTCTTGATGTGTATTCATGTCCATTTTAAAGATTTTCGTGTCTGCAGCCACATAGTAGAAATCACCCGCAACGATTACATCTGAAGCAAAGCGCATGTTTTCAAGTGTGTCCACCACAACGTAATTTTGATTTTGAGGGGTGTACACACCAATCGTCACAGGTGTTACAATAGCGGACGCAGCATAATCGTAATACCCTTCATTGAGGATGATTACTTGATTCACATAATTTTGTGCGAAGGTAAACCCACTCACACAAAGTCCAACGACAAGGATTGCCTTTTTCATTCGTTCTGTTTTTAAACGGTTAATAAAACTAAAAACAAGAAGCATGAAAAAAGAAGGACAAGCCGAATACAACGATTCGGTCAAGAGTCCGACTTTATTCTGAAGTCTTCTCTACATGTCTTAGGCAAGTATTCTGACTCTTGCCAACTCTTCTTCACCTTCCCATCTTTGACAGACAGTGGTTGTTTTGAAGAAGATTTCGCGGCAATTACAGCTGCAGAAACAGTTCTGGATTCTCACCAGATTCCTTATTAATCCACAACGTGGAACCAAAGACGGGACGAAATTACGGAATTATTACAGAACAGTCCGCTTTTTCATTTCATTCTTCTTCTCGTTGCGGTCAAGCTTCCACGTATATTGCACCATGATTGTACGTGGCGGCTCAATTTTAAGTGGGCGAAGGGAATAGCTGCGGTTCAAGATATTGCTTCCAATGAGGGCAATTTTATGCATCGAAGTCAAGTTATACGAAATGCGCGCATCAAAAATCCAATTTCCAAATCGGTGGGAATTGAAATAATCCATGTACCGCAAATCTTGAAGACTTGGGATGTCTTTCGTGAAATCTTCAAAATCTTTAATGATGGCATCCATATTAATGATTTTACTGAAATATTTGGCACTTACCCCAACCGAGAACTTTTTGTTGTAAACCCATTCTGCATCAAACTTCACATTGTGCAAGAAGCGGTATTTCAAAATGCCTCTTGAAGGATCAAGCGATGTCGAATTGTAGCTGAACACTCGGTTCAACGAGTCGGTAGCATACACATAATCCGGTGTCAAGGTGGTAGGAACAATATAGTTGTATCCTGCCATAAATGTCAAATCCGATTTTTTACCAATTTTCGCCATCCCTGTGAATGACGCATCAATTCCTAAAACACGTGAATTTCCGGTATTTAAAAATTTAAAACCTGCACTCGATGCCAAAGCTTGGGCAGATGTCAACTCATGCCATACACCGAACATGTATTCAATGGTGTTTTGGTACTCTTGCCAAAATCCTGCAACATCAATGTACCCGAACAACTTTCCGAATTTCAAGCCTTGTTTGATGCCAATTTCGGCATTCCAACTACTCTCAGGCTTTAACCCTGGATTCGGGAACACCCCAAAGTTACCCACACCCGTCTTGATGAAACGTTCGGTAATCGTCGGAAAACGGTAACCTTGTCCGTACGACGCGCGCAAATACGTTTCTTGGTATAACTTAATGCTTGCGCCCGCTCTGAAGATTGGCTTCAACGCGGTAATCGTATCGTTCAACTGAAAATACTCCAAACGTCCACCCGCAGAGAGATTCAAGGTCTTTTTGATCTTGCTTTCCAACTGCGTATACGCCGAAATATTGAGCATTTGGTTGTTGGGCGAACCTGAACCAACATAAATGTTTGCGTACGAATCGGTAAACGTTCCTGTTACTCCGCCAATGAAATCGAGATTGTTCAATTGCGGATAAGTCTTTTGGAACATGTAGTCCCCATAGGCTGTAGTTGCTCGATTGGATTGGTTGGCACTCATGTTATTCTCCACATGCAACAGGCGTCCACGAAGGCTATGTTTACCGTTTGTTTGGGAGAATATGTTTACGAAAGGATCAAGGTTAAAAATGAACTGGTCTTGCAAAAAGATGGCTCCTGGATAGGCACGGTACAACCCTGTTGAATCGTTCAACCACGCCAAAGGCATGTTGGTGTGCATTTTCATGAAATTTCCGTTCACCCCATAACTCAATCCATTGATTTTTTTTGATCGATAGCGCAAATTAAAGTTCAATCGCCCACGGACGGAAACAAGGTCTTTTTCTGTGAAATTCGTGATCGTATCTGGATAAGTCAACGCCACAACAGAATCTGTAATTGGTGGACCGATGTAGCCATGATCATAGTTGAAGTTTCCCCCAACGACAAGGTCCAAATTGCCAAACATTTGTGAGTGCAAGAAATTTACCCCATGAATGCCAGGATAATTTTCTGCCCACTTCGCTCCATCTGCGTTTGGAGTGGAATACATCCCGGAATAGACATTCACTTTGGTCAATGGTTTGGTACCCGGATAGGCTGTGCGAATGTGCACAGAACCGGAAAGTGCTGAACTACCTGAAAGTACGGACGCTGCACCCTTAATGACTTCAATTTGATTGATGTTTTCTACTGGAATGAAGCCCCATTCTGGTCGACCTGCATCACCTGAAAGCATAGGCATGTCATCCACGATTACAGCCACTTTTGAACCCACACCAAAGGTAAATCCACTACCTCCGCGTATTTGCGGTTCTCCATCCAAAATGTTCAAGCCTGGCGTCTGGTCCAAGGCTGTTTCAATGCTTCGGGTATTTTTGTTCTCAATGATTTGTGGTTTGATAATCTGCATCGAAACAGTTTGTTCCTCAATGGGTTTATCGAATTTTCCCACTTTCACTTCTACCCCTTCAATTTCTTGCACATAATTGGTCAATACAATATCGCGCAAAACGGTTTTACTGGCGATCACAGTTACAGTCAGGGTGTCCGTAATCATTCCTGTGAAACGACAAATCAACAATGCGTCTCCCGATGGGACCTCCAAGGTATAATTTCCTTTTCCGTCGGTGACAGCACCAATCGTTACATCCTTTTTATAGATGACAGAAGCGCCAGTCAATGGTTCTCCTTTATCGTCACGCACTGTCCCTGAAATTTTCCCATTTTGAGCAAAGGTAGACCCTGTCAAAAAGCAAATCACAAAAAATAGAATGTACCTTTTCATCGTATGTATCTAAAAAGAATACGACCCTATTCGAGTCGTATTCCTATCCATGTATTGTTAATTATTTACGGATCAACTTCACGATTTGGCTAATGCCTGCTTCAGTAGTTACATGTGCAAAGTAAACGCCCGAAGTAAGGTTCGTCATTTCAACCGTTGAAGCTTCTGGAGAAATGGTAGACTCAGCAATCAGTTTCCCTGCCATATCGAACAATTGGAATTGAACGGGTTCTGTTAGCCCATTGAAATTAACCGTTGATGTGAATGGATTTGGAGACACCACCAAGCCATTAATGGCATCGTTTTCTTCTACTCCTAAACCTGAGATGGTAATCGTGATTGCCGTTTCAGCTGTACAAAGTGTAATCGCATTTCCATTCGTAGCTGTCAAAACAACCGTGTAGGTTCCATTCTGAGTGTACGTATGCACAGGATTTGCATCCACTGATGTAGACAAATCACCAAAATCCCACGTGTAGTTCACTCCGTTTGTCGTGGTATTTGTGAACGTGACAACACCATTATTGATTGTATACGTGGCAGATGGCACTGGCGTTGGAATGATATTCAACGTGATTGGCGTTGACGCCCCTGCTCCGTCACACGCGTTTGCGTTGGTTACGGTTACAGTATAAGTGCCACTTGTTGTTACCGCAATAGACTGTGTTGTTTCATTATTACTCCACAAATAAGACTGCGCTGGCGAGGATGTCAAGATAATGGTATCACCACTACACACCTCCAGGGCAGATGAACTAACCGTCGGAATTGGTGCATTGCTCACACTTACAGCAGTCGCTGAAGACGTTGCTGAACAACCATTCACGTCCGTGAAGGTTACCGTATATGATCCAGAAGTAGTCACTGTAATTGCAGATGAAGTTTCTGTCGTTGACCAAACATTTCCAGTTGCTTGACTTGATGTCAATACCACTGAACCTCCAGTACAGAATGTGGTAGATCCACTCGCTGTTACTGTTGGGGTTGCTGGAGTTGTATTCACTGTAACCACTGTTGGCGCAGATGTCGCAGAACATCCGTTTGCATCTGTGTAGGTTACAGCATATGTTCCTGATGTCGAAACTGTAATTGCCGACGTCGTGCCTGTATTGGTCCAAACATTACCCGAAGCTTGGCTTGAAGTCAATACCACAGAACCACCTGAACAAAATGTTGTTGGTCCGCTAGCTGCAATGGTTGGTGTTGCTGGTGTAGCGCCAACGGTGATGATATTGGTTTGTGTGATGGTTTTACTCCCCCACTGGTTCGTTGCCGTCAACGTAACGCTGTAATTTCCAGGTGTGTTGTAAGTAACAGACGGGTTGGTTGCCGTACTTGTTGCTGGGGATCCTCCAGGGAAAGACCAAGAATAAGACGTTGGATAATTTGTAGTTGTGTTGGTGAAGTTCACTGTTCCACCTTGACACACTGTTGCCGTTGCTGGTGTAAATGAAGGCTTTGGTACATAGATCAACTCCACATCATCGATCAATACTTCATCATTGGCTGCTCCACCACCTGGTGTTTGGTTTGTGGTAAAGGTCACCAAAAGGTAATTTACGGTGCTCGCTGCTCCGCTGTACACGAATGGCACTGATTTACGCACCCAAGCACCCGCAGTCGCCGGGTAATTGATTGTCGCTTCGGCCACCACGTGCGGCACTGAATTCGCATCAATTGGATCGCGCAAGTCATAGGCATCATGCAAAATGGCATGCATACGTGCATTTTGAACTCCACCACCTGCTTGTGTATACCTTACCCAGAAAACAATTGAATCTGGACGATCCGTAATGGCCTCATTGAAGTTGGCATCGGCTTGTTTTGAGAAATTATAGTTGCTTGAGCTAGAAGGCGTTGAGCTTCCCATGTTGATTTGACCTAGCGTCATGTTACCATTCGCAACGATTCCAAGTGTTGATTTCGCCCAAACGCGTGCTGAATAGGTACCTGTAGCTCCTGCGCGAACAATCGTTGAACGTTGTACTTGTTGAGAAGCAAATCCAGACAACCCGCCTGTACCCGACATAAAACTATTCCAGTTGGTAGGCTCTTCTGTTGATGCTCCTAGATTGGTCCATGTTTCCATTCCTGAATTGCCTATTTGCGTCTGAGAGAGACCGTTAAGCGCAAGAAGAAGCATTGAAAACGAAAGTAATTTTCTAGTCATAGTTCAGTTTTTAGAGTTCAAATATAGAAAACACTGAGAAATAGCCAACATTCATTTTTCCACACGGTATATCCAAACCGTTGATAACATTTTCATTGTCATTGCATTATTGTCATAAGAAACGATTTAGCAATGCGTGAACCTACCCTAAGCAATGCTCGCGTCATCACTTTAATTACATTGATTACCTTTGTAGTATGTCGGAAAGAAATTTCAATCCCAGCCACGAACTCCCAGTCATGGAGCAATTCTACACCATTCAAGGTGAAGGGAAACATTCTGGACGTGCAGCCTATTTTATTCGTCTTGCCGGTTGCGATGTAGGTTGCGTGTGGTGCGATGTCAAGGAAAGTTGGGAAGCTGGAAAACATCCCATTGTAGCCATAGAACAACTAGTGCAAGAAGCGGTTGCGTCAAAATGTGGATTTGTGGTGATTACTGGCGGTGAACCTGCAATGTATGATTTAAGCGCCTTAACTCAAGCCTTGAACGAACAGCGGATCGAAGTCGCCATAGAAACTTCAGGCACATATCCACTTGTTGGCAGCATCGATTGGTATTGCTTTTCCCCAAAGAAATTCAAGGCTCCTGTCGATGAAGCCTATGCATTGGCGAACGAATTGAAAGTGGTGATTGCTCATCCATCTGATTTTAGTTGGGCTGAAGAACATGCGGCACGAGTGAATAAAGCATGTGTGATGTATCTTCAACCTGAATGGTCAAAACAGGAACGCTTTTTGCCAATGGCGATCGATTTTGTAAAGGAAAATCCGAAATGGAAAATCTCCTTGCAAACACACAAATACATGAACATACCTTAAGCCATGTCAAAGATATTCAACACATTCGTTTTGCTGTTCATGCTCTTCTCGACAGCATGCAGTACTGCCCAAATGGCCTATTCTACGAAGGATAAAAAAGCCATCAAGTATTTTGAAGAAGGGCAAAAGGCACCAAACTTAGCGCTCGATCAACGTACAGGTCGTCCAGATTATGCCACTGGTTTAGTATTCATGAAAAAAGCCATTGAACGCGATCCGAAATTTTGGGAAGCTTATGTTTTTGCTGGCGAATTCTGCGAATATTTGGGCAATCGTCCCCAAGCTATTTTCTATTATGAGGCGGCCTTGCACCTCAATCCAAATCATAGTAGTTCTGGAAGCACCTATTTCTTTTTAGCAAATTTGTTGTTTCTCGAAGGTGATTACAACGCCTGTTTAAAGAACATTGAGATTTTTGAGAAATACAGAAATGCAAACCCTGACTTATTGAGAGAAAGTGCTCGAATTAGAGAAAACTGTGAATTTTCCATCGAAGCCATCAAGCACCCTTTGCAATTTAAACCGCTGAATTTAGGTGCTGGAGTCAATACCAGTGCACCTGAATATTACCCTACCATTACAGTGGATGGAAAGGTACTTCTGTTCACTCGAAGAATTCCAGATGAACGCGTCCCAGTCTACAAGGCCCAAGAAGACTTCTACTACTCCTTGCTGAATGACCAAGGCATTTGGACCAGCGCTCAACCCATGCCCAACAACATCAACACACTGATGAATGAGGGTGCTCCAACGATTGGTCCTGACGGTCGTTCCTTGGTATTTGTGGCCTGTTCAGACCTCTCTGGTGACAATGATTACGGCGAAAATAGAACAGGACGTGGAAGTTGCGATTTGTTCATCACCAAACGTATTGGACAGCGCTGGACCGACCCTACAAACCTCCCTGGAAATGTGAATTCAGGATCTTGGGAAAGTCAGCCTTCGCTTTCTGCCGATGGCAAAACACTCTATTTCATTCGACGAGTAAGTCGCAAAGGAGAGCCGAAGGACATGGACATCTTTGTGTCACGCTTGATGGACAATGGGCAATGGTCGACACCTGAGCGCCTACCCAATTACATCAACACACCGTTTGAAGAAGAATCTGTTCTCATTCACCCAGATGGAAAAACCTTGTACTTTGCTTCTCGAGGTCACATTGGTATGGGGGGGTCTGATCTCTATGTTTGTCGAATGACCGATCGAGGAACGTGGTCGGCACCTCAAA
>JBDKGB010000017.1:0-8287 GCA_039798485.1 Bacteroidota bacterium | reverse complement strand
ATGGACCTGAAATTTCCATTTTTTGCGATCAAGCGAATGACGAAATTGGAAACAGACTTGTTTGAATTCAATTGTTCCAGGGCATGCACGGTTGGTGCAATGTCATCGGGGTGCACGAAATCCATAAAGTTGAATCCCTCCAGCTCATAGGTTTCATAGCCCAAAATAGACCTCCATGCAGCGTTGACTTTCACCAAATTTGCACTTAGGTCAGAGATGCACATTAAATCTTGTGCTGCTGAGAAGAAGGTTTCCAATTCTTCCGACTTCGACTTCAGCTCTTCTTCGACACGACTTCTGTAGGAAATCTCTTCAACGAGGTCCTTGTTCATCTTCGCCATTTCCTCGGTACGCAGTTCAACTTTTTTCTCGAGACTTTCGTTCAGTTCAACAATTTCTTGCTGGTACTTTTTCCGCTCTGTGATTTCTGTATCTGCACCAATGAAACCCATGACTTCTCCTTGGTCATTTTTAATGGCCGCACAATTTGTTGAAACCCAAATTTGCTCACCTTTCTTAGTTAGGATTGGATTCTCAAAATCAATCAAGCTCTGATCGCGTTGCAAAATTTCTGAAGCCGCAGCAACATATTGTTCTCTTACATCCTCTGGGAATAAATCGTAATAGTGCTTTTTCCCAACGGTTTCTGCTACGGTGTACCCAAAAACAGATTCACACAGTGGACTTATGTAGGTGTACAAGCCATCCAGATCAATTTCCCAGATGACTGATTTGCCTTGTTCTGCAATTTGTGCCAAGCGTTTTTCGCTCACGATCAAGGACTCTTCAATCTCTTTTAATTCCGTTACATTTTCCTGAATGGCGGCAAAATTTGTCGTTTCACCTTGGCTATTTTGAATCGGGAAGATCGTTGCATATTCCCATACCGTGGACCCATCTTTCCGTTTGTTTTTAAGGTAGCCTTGCCATTTATCACCGGCAAGAATATTTCCCCACATTTTTGTGTAGAAACTCTCCGAGGCATCTTCCGACTTCCAGATTTTTGGGTTCTGCCCAATGATTTCCTCGTGCGAATAGCCCTTATTGATCGATGTTGCGGGATTGGCGTATTCGATGTCTCCGTGCAAATCCGTAATGAAAATACTTGTCGGACTTTGATTGATCACGTACGATAATTTGCGAAGTTGCTCGGCGGATTCTTTCTCTGATGATATATCACGCAACACCACAAATACAGCCTTTTCACCGTCGTATTGCATGTTCGAAAGGCGCACAAGTGATAAAAATTCAGAGCCGTCCATGCGCGTATGAATCCATTCGAATTCAACAACTTTTTGAAAATCGGCTTGACCAAGATAATGCATCGCCAAGTCACGGGAAGGTTGATTTTCCGATTGAAAGGTGGGTGAAATCATGTCTGGCGATTTCCCAATTAAATCGCTCCGTTCGCCACCGAGAAGTGCTGCCGCAGATGAGTTGCATTCAATAAAAACGCCCTGCTGAATGATCAAATAGGCTTCCGGAGAATCGAAAAACAAAGAGCGGTACTTGCGTTCACTTTCTTTGATCCGCTCATCTGCCCGACGCTGCTCAGTGATGTCAATTCCCATGCATTGAATCTCCACAGGTACTCCTTGTTCATCCGTCAAACATAGAAACTCCCAAAGTGTCGTATGAATTTGACCGTCTTCCCTTGGTTTGTCCAATTCCACTCGAATCACCTTTCCAAGTTCAGTTGCACATATTACAACTGTTTCCTTCAATCGCGCATGGTGGTATTCACAGATCGAATCCAAGGCCGATGAACCGCGGATTCCAGTTCGCCTGTAAACCCATCCGTAATCTTGTTCAAACTTATTGTTCCAATACGTAATTCTACCCAACATGTCTGTTCGTGTAACATAACTTGTTTGAGTATTTACCAAGCTCATGAGCATTTGCTCACGTGCCTGAAGCTTGTAATTGGATTGATCCAATTGTGCTTCAATCAGTTTCTTATCGGTAATGTCCACGAGCGTAACAAACACTTCATGGGCATTTTGTTCCCCTTCAGGAAAAATTGGGTGAACACCGACCATGAACCAGACGAAGGCATTCTTGTCGGGTTGATAAACGCCTAATTCTTGATTTTCAATGGCAATTCCAGTTTGAAGGACTTTGGTAACCGGACTATTTTCAGCATTGAACTCTTCTCCATTTTTCCCAACAATTTGCCAGCGATCTGGACGTTTTTCAAGGCCCGAAAACTGTTCAAAGGTAATCCCCATCATCTTTTGAGCAGACGCGTTCATGCGAATTGCTTTTCCCGTCGCATCGAAAAAAACGACACCCAATGACATGTTTTGGAATACCTGTTCAAAATTCATTCTACCTGTTTTTTAATCCATGGAAGTGCGACCAGCATCTACTCCTAAATGTACAATTGACCCAGAAAATGACGGGGACCAGTACACTTTGGAAAATGTACGCTAAAGATAGGAATTCAAATGCTTGCTTTTCAACTATTCACTAACCAAGAAAAGATTAAAGGATACCAAAACTTGGATATTTTAGAAAAACAACACAAGGCGAACACTCCGGGTTTAGGGATGTAAGCACAAATTTCCTTATGTCGATGGGGTCTAGCATCTCATAATGGACATGGAAACAAAAGAATTTGTCAAAAGTGATGCAAGAGTGAGCGTGAAAGTGAGAGCGAGGATACTTATTTGGAACACAAGGAATTTTCGAAGGATAGTTTTCTTTGCCACCAACGTCATTGCTCCCTTTATCGTACTTTTGCTAAAAAGAAGAAGATGAGCGACAAACGAACGGAGATCAGCGACCTGGGAGAATTTGGTTTGATTGAACATTTGACAAAACCATTTACCTTGCACAATAGCAGTTCCTTGTTGGGTGTGGGTGATGATGCCGCCGTAATTGACATTGGTGGTGATGAAGCCTTGGTGGTGAGTACCGATCTTCTGACTGAAGGCATCCATTTCAACCTGATGTACATGCCTCTGAAACATTTGGGCTACAAAAGTGTCGCTGTAAATGTTTCCGACATCTGCGCCATGAACGCCACTCCCACGCAGATCACTGTGTCGCTTTCTGTTTCAAATCGTTTTCCATTGGAGGCCTTGGAAGAATTGTATGAAGGTATCCGTTTGGCCTGCGACCAGTATAAAGTGGATCTTGTTGGTGGCGACACCTCCTCTTCCTATTCTGGTTTGAGCATCTCCATCACGGCCATTGGTACCGTAAAAAAGGACAAAATTACCTACCGCAGTGGTGCAAAAGAATACGATTTATTGGTGGTAACAGGTGACCTTGGCGCAGCGTACATGGGGCTACAGGTACTCGAACGTGAAAAAGAAGTGTTTCGCGCGAACCCAGATGTGCAGCCCGATTTGGATGGACATGACTACATCATTGAACGTCAACTTAAACCTGAGGCGCGCAAAGACATCGTGGGATTTTTAGCCGAACTTGATGTTGTTCCGACATCCATGATTGATATCTCTGACGGTTTGGCTTCAGAAATCATGCACATTTGTAAATCAAGCAATGTGGGATGTCACGTATACGACGAGAAAATTCCAGTGGATGCGAAAACTGCGATGACAGCGATTGATTTCAACCTCGACCCAAATACCTGCGCATTGAATGGTGGTGAAGACTATGAATTGCTGTTCACCATCAAACAAGACGATTTCGACAAAATCAAGGGCAATCCCCACATGACGGTAATTGGACACATCACCAACGCCCAGGATGGCATCTATTACATCGATAAAAATGGCTCGGCCTTGACGTTACGCGCTCAAGGTTGGAAGCATTTTGAGGGTGAATAAGGGATTGGAATTATTCGTTCAGAAAAGTCAACAACACTTCTGGAATTTCGATGGCTTGTTCAATGTGAGCCATGTGACCAGCATTGGGCAGTATCACTATTTGTATAGGAACAGTAGCGGTTCTTTCCCGAAGGACACTCATGCTCACTAAAGGGTCATACTCACCGTGCATCAACAGAAAATCCGTTGGAAAAGAAGTAACTGTTCCTGTGTGGTCGTTGCGATTGCGCATGGCCAAAGCGGCATATGCAATGGATTCGGGCAATAACTGTTTTGCCTCTTGAATCAAAGCTTGACATGCATCATGATCCTTTTCTTTACGGAAAAACAATCCCGGTATAGCCTGTTGAACGAGTAAATCTTTGGCTTTGAACGCCAAGTCGGCAATGCGAATTCGATCGCGCTTTTTCTCCTCTGAATCGGTCCAGAAATTTGAATTCAGCAACACAACTCGTCCGCAACCCTGCAGTATTTGTTTCAACTCCAAGGCAACATAGCCCCCCATGGAATGACCTACAACATCAAATTGTTCGATCCCTAAGTCCGAAAGAACTTCGGCGACATGTCCAGCCATTTGTGCCATAGATGGATCACCCTCACCCGTCAACAAGTCAGATTGACCGTGCCCGGGAAGGTCAATAAAAATCAACTGGAGGCCTAGTGATTCAAGAGACAGATCGTCCCACATCGTGCTGCTTTCCAGGAAGCCATGAAGAAACACCAACGCAGGACCAGCACCACTCGTTCGGTA
This sequence comes from Bacteroidota bacterium, assembly GCA_039798485.1. GTDB lineage: Bacteria > Bacteroidota > Bacteroidia > Flavobacteriales_D > Crocinitomicaceae > M0103. Next base: position 3,739 of record JBDKGB010000017.1, on the reverse strand, counting down.
CCAAAGCCTTTGATTAGGCATTCATCAGGGCTTCAATCTCGTCGGCTTCAATCGGAATGTTGCGCATTAAATTGAACGGCGCTCCTGCATCTTGCACCACAAGATCGTCTTCGATGCGGATCCCGAGTCCTTCCTCTGGGATATAGATTCCAGGTTCACACGTAAACACCATGCCTGCTTTGATAGGTTCATTCCACAGTCCTACATCGTGCGTATCAAGACCTAGGAAGTGTGAGGTTCCATGCATGAAATACTTTTTGTATGCAGGCCATTCAGGGCGCTGGTTTTGAATGTCGGTTTTATCAATAAGCCCCAACTGCAGCAACTGCGCTTCCATTAAATGTCCCACCTCTTTGTGGTACTCAGCCATGATGGTTCCTGGAACGAGTAATTTCTCAGCCTCGCGTTTCACGTGCAATACCGCATTGTAAACGGCACGTTGACGGTCCGTAAACCGACCATTCACAGGGATGCAGCGCGTCATGTCGGACGAATAATTGGCATATTCAGCACCCACATCAAGCAGGATGACATCTCCCGAAGCACAACGTTGATTGTTTTCGATGTAATGCAGCACACACGCATTTTTACCTGATGCGATGATTGGCGTATAGGCGAAACCTTTTGAACGTTTACGCAAAAATTCATGGGCAAATTCAGCTTCGATTTCGTACTCCCACACATCCGGCTTCACAAAACCAAGAATCCGTTTGAATCCAGCCTCGGTGATGTTACACGCCTCCTGCATCAAGGCCAATTCAACATCCTCTTTGATTGAACGAATGCGGTGCATGATTGGAGCGCTCTTCCGTACTTGGTGCGCAGGATAATCTGACTTTATGCGTTTGATGAAGCGGTCTTCACGTGTTTCCACTTCCGTTGAGGCACGAAGGTGTTCGTTTGTATTGAAATAAATGGTTTCTGCTTCGGCCATCATTTGTTTGAAGATGGTGTCGAATTGATTGAGCCAGTAAACGGTTTTCACGCCAGAGGTTTCGAAGGCCTGCTCTTTATTCAGTTTTTCGCCTTCCCAAACGGCAATGAGGTCGCTTGTTTCTTTGAGAAACAATACTTCTCGGTGTGCTTCATTTTTACACGTTGGAAAAAGCACCAAGATACTCTCTTCTTGATCTACCCCAGAAAGGTAAAAGATGTCACGGTGCTGTTGAAAAGGCATGGTGGCATCCGCCGAAACAGGATAGATATCGTTTGAGTTGAACACTGCCAATGCGCCATTGGTCATGTGGGCGTTGAATTTTTCACGGTTGCGGATAAATAGTGTTCGATCAATTTTATGGTACTTCATGTGCGTTTATTTTCGGTTGAAATTATCAATTTTTCGCCTTTTTATGGGCAAAAAGGCATTCTTTTTTAGAACATCGTAAAATGTTTACGAACTTCTCGTCCAATCTTTGCACCATAAACGACATGGATATGGCAACACAAATCAACATCAAAGGTATTTATTTTCTTTCAAGCTCGCAGGAGGTGAGCATTGTTGGAACGATTCAGCAGGGTCTTTTTTCTTACCCATCCGAAATTGTGACTGACCACAGTGGCTTGAATCTGGTGATGAATCATTTGCAACAGCTTAATCCAGAAATGGATGTGTACAGTTTGCTCGAAAGCTTGCACAATGGCGCGACGCAATTCTACGAAATGAGCACCGCTTCATTGGAAAACACACAAATTGAAACTGCATTTTTATCGGCAGCAAAGCCATATCGCGAGCTTCGTGCTTAAGTTTTAATCGGTTTCAAGCACTGTGATATTTGTTTTTTCATAAATTCATTGTAACTTTCGGACGCATTTCCTTGTTTGAGGAGGCAAGACAAAGCTGCAAATATGAAAAACATGAGATTTATTTTATTCGGTGCAATCGCGTTAACACTAGGCGTGAGTTCATGTATTGAGCACGAAGTTATTCCTGCACCCGTGCCAACGGTTGACAAGTATTGCCATTTCCAAGGGTTGATCAACGGTATCAGTACAGAGTTTACGGAAAATGTGAGCGGATACTACTGCAGTGGCACAAAAGCGAAATACATTTTACCTGCACCTGCATTTTCTAGTGCGGTATATTATTCCGAGATGTTGTCTCCAACATACCCAGTTTCCATTAAAATTGGTTTGGGAAGTTTGCAGTGGGACGCAGCTCTTTCGAATGAGCCAAGTTTAGCAACATTCAACGATTTCCACATGAACAATACTACACCTGCCTATTCCAACGGTGGTGCAAGTGGTTTCGAAGTTACCTATAAAGATGGAGCGGGATTGTTGTGGACATCAAAACAAAACAGCCCTAACTTTCAAGACGTCACTTTGTCTGCGATCAAACAAGGAACTGATGCTACGGGAGATTATTCACGTTATGTGTGCACATTCAATTGTTATGTGTATCATCAAAATCCGACAACACTGGCATGGGATTCAATTCGATTCCAGAATGCTGAGCTGAAGGGTTTCTTCAAACGATAAAAAAATTTAAAGCCGTTTCCTTTGAGACGGCTTTTTCATTCACCATAGTGATGAGCCAATCCCTGAAAATAGCGATCATCGGAGATTACAACTTCACCTACAATTCGCACCAGGCGACGAATTTGGCGATAGATCATTCGGCGCGTTTTCTGGACATCGACATCAATTACTATTGGATCAAGGTCAGTGAAGCGATCAATTACAAAACACAAGGCTTTGAGCAGTTTGACGGCATCCTGATTGGTCCTGGACCGCACGCCAACGTTTTTTTTCTGAACGGAATCATTCGCACATTGAGTGCTTTAAGCATTCCTGTATTGCTCACTGGGGAAAGTATGCGCTCCTTGATTGAAGTGCTCATCAATACCTATCAACTCAATCCAAATGGCGAAAAATTGATTTCTGACAACCTTGTCGATGGGAACACCTTTGAACGCATCCAGGTTGTTCCAGCCTCAAAGGCATTCATTCAATTGTACGAAAATCACTCCACCATGGAGCTCACATCTTCGCGCTACAGCCTATACCCGCAACTCATTCATTCTATGGTCGATGAATTCGTTGATGTTGAAGCCTACAATCAGTTTGAAGAACCTGAAGTATTGAGCTTAAAGAACCATGATTTCTTCGTCGCTTGCGCCTATTGTCCGCAAGTTTCATCGACCCGTGAAATTCCGCATCCTTTGATTTATACGTTCATCAAAGCGGCCTTAACCAAGATTCCTGGCGACTACGCTCGACCAGCTTAACGCTTAGTCTCCATCGAACTGATGCGCTTCAAAATAGCCATCAATCAATTGATTTCTAGCTTCTGCTCCTGCCACGGCCAGCACATCGCAGCGTTCATTTTCCGGGTGTCCGTTGTGACCTTTCACCCAATGGTAGGTAATGGAAAACTTAGAGTAAACTTGAAGAAAACGCTGCCAAAGGTCTGGATTTTTTTTGCCTTTAAACCCTTTCTTTTGCCAACCGAACACCCACCCTTTCGTGATGGAATCAATCACATACTTTGAGTCGGAGTATACCTCTACCGGATACTGGTTCGTTTTCAATTGCTCCAGAGCAACAATAACAGCCATGAGTTCCATGCGGTTGTTCGTGGTAAGACGAAAGCCCTGTGAGAACTCCTTTTCTTTGCCATTGAACTTCATCACAATGCCATAACCACCAGGTCCAGGGTTACCTTTTGATGAGCCATCGGTATAAATGCAAATTTTCATAGTTCGGAAGAACTAAGGTACGATGAAAGTCTTGAATGGGA
>JBDKGB010000016.1:0-8359 GCA_039798485.1 Bacteroidota bacterium | reverse complement strand
GATGACTTTTGGAAGCATTGCATGGAAAAACAAGGTGAACGCTTTAAGATCATTGCAAATTTCCCTATCAATCCGGAAAAAAACTGAAAGGAAATTAAGAGTTAAGAAGGAAGAATTAAGGGTTTGATGTCTACGTTGTCCGCGTGGAATGCCTTGGGCCATTAGAAAATAGAATTCGTCCATCAGCGAGTCGGTCTCTCTTTTTGGAACATGGAGCATGGATTTAGATTTTCCACATTAAACTAACGATCCATCCTCCATCTGCGAAGCGGTCTATGTTCAATCAGCGCAGCGGTCCATTGTCTATTGTCTTTTGTCCCACGGTCCATTATCTTGATTTCTTGATGTCTTGACCTCTTAAAATCTTGATATCTCCTTTGTCCATTTCTTCGTGTAAAACTCTTCCAGCCCCCTTTAAAATCAAATCGCTGCGTGCCGTATCTTTGAAAAAAAATTGAATGGCAATCACCGCTCCTTTGGCTGAACGAATGCGTCCGCGTACCCTAGATGAGTATGTTGGACAGGAGCATCTGTTGAAACAAGGTGGTTCATTGCGACGTGCTTTAGATGCAGGGATGATTCCATCCATGATTTTTTGGGGACCGCCAGGAGTGGGAAAAACCACCCTTGCTCAATTGATCGCCACGCACCTCAACCGTCCCATTCATACCCTGTCGGCAATTTCTTCTGGTGTGAAGGATGTGCGCGACATCATCACGCGCGTTGAACAAGGCGGCATGTTCCAAGCACAAGGGACAATTCTATTTATCGATGAAATCCACCGTTTCTCGAAAGCACAGCAAGACTCTTTGCTTGGCGCAGTCGAAAAAGGAACGGTGACACTGATTGGCGCTACAACGGAAAACCCATCCTTTGAGGTGATCTCCGCACTCTTGTCGCGCTGTCAAGTATACACACTTCAGCCGCACACGAAAGAAGATTTACAACAACTTTTGGCGCGCGCCATTGCTGAAGATACGCATTTAAAGACGAAGCACATTGCCCTAACCGAAACGAATGCCCTGATGGCAATTTCTGGTGGTGATGCACGTAAACTGCTGAATATCTTTGAAATCATCGTTGGTACCTTCGGTGCACAAGAAACTATTGAGATCACGGATGATGTGGTGCTTTCCACGGCTCAGCAATCGTTGGCGATGTACGACAAGGACGGCGAACAGCACTACGACATTATATCTGCCTTTATCAAATCCATTCGCGGGAGTGATCCAAATGCAGCCATCTATTGGTTAGCTCGCATGGTTGAAGGCGGCGAAGACCCTAAATTTATTGCGCGACGATTGATCATATCTGCTAGTGAGGACATCGGCTTGGCAAACACCAATGCCTTGTTGATGGCGAACAATTGTTTTCAAGCTGTGGAAACGGTGGGATGGCCTGAAGCGCGAATCATTCTCGCGCAGTGTACCATTTATTTGGCATCTTCTCCAAAGGGAAATGGCGCATACATGGCCATCAATCGCGCTCAAGAGGAAGTGAAAAAATCTGGAAATCTGGGCGTACCTCTCCCCTTGCGAAATGCACCTACCAAATTGATGAAGGAATTGGGCTATGGACAAGGATATCTCTATTCGCACGATCATCCCGGCAACTTTGCCGAGCAGGAATTTCTTCCTGAAGAAATCACAGGGACAGCATTTTTCCAACCCGGAAGCAGTCCGCGTGAACTTGAAATTGACGAGACCATCCACAAATTGTGGGGAACAAAATACCGTAAGTAAGACATGGCAGCCGTCGCGTATTACCTCTTCGTATGGCCCTTGTCGCATTTGCCACTTTGGATCCTTTACCGCTTCAGCGACCTCCTTTACGTGCTGTTGATCAGTATTTTTCCGTACAGAAAGCATGTCATTGATTCCAATTTAAGCGCTTCATTTCCAGAGAAGTCAGAACGAGAAATCAAGCAATTGAGACGAAAATTCTACCGCCATTTTTCGGATATCGTTATTGAAGGTGTTAAGAACCTGAGCATTTCAAAGAAAGAACTCTTGTCGCGCATTTCAGTCGTTAATCCAGAGCTCATGGACCGTTTATTTGCCCAACATAAAAGTGTACTGCTTGTATCTGGTCATTACAACAACTGGGAATGGATGATCACTGCGCAGTCACTACTTTTCCCGTACAAGGCGATGGGAATTGGAATGCCTATGTCGTCCAAATTTTGGGATCAAAAGGTGAATACACAGCGTGAACGCTTTGGAATGAAAGTTATACACTCCGCCAACTACCGCACAGAAATCGAAGCATGCAAGGAGGAAAAGATGGCCATCTTAACACTGTCAGATCAATCTCCAGGTGACTCTAGAAAGAGTTATTGGATGAATTTTCTGAACCGACCTACCGCCGTGCTTTTTGGTGCCGAACAACTCGCGAACGAGTACGATTTCGCTGTGGTGTTTTTTGTGGTACGAAAAGTCAAACGAGGCAACTATTCCGTTGAACTAAAATTGATTGCTGACGAGCCAAGATTACTGAATTGGGGAGAAATCACCGAAGGGCACGCCAAACTTCTGGAACAAGAAATTCGACAACATCCCCAACAATGGATTTGGTCACACAAACGTTGGAAACGAGAAGTACCTGCCGATTTGGACCAACTTAAACAAGAACAACATGAGAAATTCAATCGCCGCTTTCGCAGCCAATAGTTTATTACTCGTCCTAACCTCGGTTTCCTTTGGTCAGGACAATAAATACACCCGAAAAAATGAAAACGCACCTGTTGTTCAATACACCACAGATCGTTGTTACTCGCGCAGCATTTTAGTCACTGACAGTGTCGTGTACACGGCAAATTCGAATGGTACGCTATATGCCTCGCATAAAAAGAACAAAACACACCTCAATCTATTGAAGAATAAGAAGTTTGAGGAAATGCGTGATTTGGCCTTAACAAACGGAGAAATCATTGGGATGCAAAGTGGCACGTATGGGGTTTTGGCACGTACAGATGGTCAGAAATTCCTTGGGTACATAGCGCCAGGGAGTTTGTGGGTTGGAACCTTTTTAGACGGTATGGATATTCTAGGTCAGACAGGATTCATGATGGGTGATCCGAAAGATGGATTTTTCTCTCTATTTCATTCTGAAGATGGTGGAAAAACGTGGAAACCTTGCGAAGGAAAGCTTGAAGCCTTTGAAAAAGAAGCTGGTTTTGCAGCTAGTGGAACAAATGTTCAGGTACTCAACGACTCTACCTTCTATTTCGTTTCAGGCGGATTAAAAAGCCGCTTTTTCAAAACGACGGACAAAGGAAAAACATGGGAAATCACCTCACTGCCTTACATGGGAAATGAAAGTACAGGAGCATTTTCCATTTGCATGATTTCTAAGAAAGTCGGAGTTATTGTAGGCGGAGATTATGCCAACCCAGATTTGTCAATGAACACCTGCTTTTACACCAACGATGGAGGTGAATTTTGGCTGAATGCGGAACTTCAAACCAGAGGTTATAGGTCGTGTGTGATCCATGTAAAGGGAATTTTCTATGCCTGCGGAACCAACGGCATCGATTATTCCATCGACAATGGAGTAACTTGGATTCCCTTTGCCAATGGTGAATATTTCGCATTGGCCTCAGACGGAAACTCCTTGTATGCGACCATGAAATCAGGACAATATAAAGTGATGGGACTAGCCTCAAAAAAATAAGATGAGCGAATTGATTGACCACGTAAAGCAGCATGTCCGAGAGGTGTTCGCTGCGGACACCACAGGGCACGACTGGCACCACATCGAGCGCGTTTACACCATGGCCTGTTACCTTCAAGAACATGAAGGTGGAGACCGTGAAGTGGTGGAATTGGCAGCCTTGCTCCACGACATTTCCGATCACAAGTTGAATGGCGGAAAATTGAATGACGGCGCGCGTGTGGCTGAAATCGTATTGAAAAACTTCGATTGTCCTTTAGACTTGGTGCAAAAGGTGTGTGACATTATTGACCGTGTATCGTTCAAGGGAGCGAAGGTTACCGACACAATGGAAAGCTTAGAAGGAAAAATTGTACAGGATGCCGATCGTCTTGATTCCATAGGTGCTATTGGTATTGCCCGCGCATTTGCCTATGGCGGAAGCAAAAACCGACCGATGTACCAACCCGAAGTTGGGCACGAACTGCACAGCGATTTTGAAACCTATGCCAACGCAAAAAGCCATACCATCAATCATTTTTACGAAAAATTACTACTTTTAAAATCTCGGCTTCACACACCGACCGCTATTCACATTGGAGAGGAACGCCATGCTTACATGGAACAGTTCCTAAACCAGTTTTACCGTGAATGGAATGGGAAAAACGATTGAAAAAGATGACAAAGGAACTTGCATTGGGGGTTGATATTGGTGGTACAGGAACAGAATATGGTCTTGTAACTCGCTCTGGAGTAGTGATTTATGAACAAACGGTTCCAACAAAAAAATTCCCTACGCCCCATGATTTGATAGATGCCATTTATGCAGATCTCAAACACCACGACCTACTTAAAGACATCGAAGGCATCGGGATTGGAGCGCCAAATGGAAACTACTTCAACGGCACCATCGAATTTGCTCCTAACCTCAGTTGGAAAGGAATTATTCCCTTGGCAGAATTGTTTAGTACTTGCTTTGGTGTACCCGCTTGGCTAACCAACGACGCAAATGCTGCTGCTATTGGTGAAATGCTCTTCGGAAATGCTCAAGATTTGAAGGATTTTGTCACGATTACCCTAGGTACAGGTGTTGGTAGCGGTGTTGTGATCAATGGTGACTTGGTGTACGGCCACGATGGCTTTGCTGGAGAATACGGACACATCCGCGTCATACCGAATGGAAGAATGTGCGGTTGCCAACGACTTGGGTGCCTTGAAACCTATTGCTCCTCTACAGGCGTTGTTCGTAGCATCACTGATTTGGATTCAGAAAACAAAGCGATTTCTTCACTTTCCATGATGACAAATCCAAGTGCAAAGGACGTGTTTGAACAGGCTGATTGTGGTGATTTATTTGCTAATGAAATTGTAGACTTTACAGCCAATCTACTTGGTTCAGCCTTGGCGGATTATACCTGTTTTAGCAGTCCAAAAGCCTATGTTCTTTTTGGAGGTATTGCCCAGCACGGTGGTGATTTTGCCACCAAGGTGAAAAAATCGATGGAAGAAAACATGCTCATCATTTATAAAAATAAGGTCGAAATACGGGTATCTGCTTTACACGATCAAAATGCTGCAGTTCTTGGTTCGGCTGCACTCCTTTTTAAACACCTCAAACATGCATAATCTTCGGTTTCTTATCCTTCTCATGGCTTGCCAGTGCATCGGCAACGTTCATTCACAGGTCATTCAACTTCGAGAAGCACAAGAAATTCGGAAAAAATACATCGGTGGTGGACCTGTAAATGTCAACCTGTCAAAAAGCCTGTTTGTTGACCCATTCATTGGTACTGGAGGTCATGGCCATACCTATCCTGGTGCTTCTGCCCCATTCGGCATGATGCAGTTGAGTCCAGACACCCGTTATGAAGGATGGGACGGTTGCTCGGGGTACCACTACAGCGACTCAATCATTTACGGATTCAGCCACACACACCTCAGTGGCACAGGCGTTCCAGATTACTGCGATTTACTGTTTGTTCCTCAATCTGGCAAAGCAGAAACCTCACCGGGTTATCTTGACGCTAAAAAAGGCTACGGTTCTCCCTTCTCACACAACAATGAAAATGCCTCTCCAGGCTTTTATGAGGTACATCTCGACAAAGGAAACATCGACGTGAAATTGACTGTTGGTGAACGAAGTGGTATGCACGACTATACCTTCAAGGAGTCAAAAGGCAAAAAATATGTCCTCATTGACTTGGACCACCGCGATAAGGTTATTTCTGCAGCCATTGAAGCAATTGGAAAAACAAAAGTTTCTGGTCACCGTATTTCTCAAGGATGGGCCAATGAACAACACTTCTACTTTTACTTTGAAACAAGTGTACCCTTCATTTCAGCCAAACAAATTGTAAAAAATGGGCAACACAAACTTCTACTTTGCTTTCCTGAAGTAACCCGCAATTTAAAAATCAAGGTTGGTATGTCGGCTGTTGATGAAGCAGGAGCGCGCAGCAACCTTGAAAAGGAAATTCCAGCATGGAGTTTTGATGACCTTCGTGCGGTAACGGTGGCAAAATGGGACAAGGAATTGGGGAAAATTAACATCCAAGGTGAGAGCCGCGACTTCATGGTCAATTTCTACACCGCCTTGTACCACTCCTACCTCAACCCAAACATTTTTAGCGATGTGGATGGACGCTACCGTGGTCGTGACAATGCCATTCATACTCTGGAAAATAGCAACTACCCACAGTACAGTGTTTTCTCCTTGTGGGACACCTACCGCGCTGCACATCCGCTGTTCACCATCACTCAGCAAAACCGAACCAACGCTTTTATTCACACGTTTTTACGTCAATTCGATCAAGGTAAAGATTTACCCGTGTGGGAATTGGCAGCAAATGAAACCGAATGCATGATTGGCTACCATAGCGTTTCTGTCATTGCTGATGCGTATTTGAAAAACTTAAGAGATTACGACGCTAAAAAAGCACTGGACGCCATGGTTTTCACCTCCGAGATTGATGAACTTGGGAAGTCTTATTTTCGAAAGAATGGCTTTATAAGTGCTGGTGACGAGCCAGAGTCGGTGTCGAAAACTTTGGAATATGCCTACGATGACTTTTGCATAGCGATGATGGCCAAATCTATGGGGAATGCCCCAGGTCATTACGACTACGTGAGAAGTAGTTTGAATTTCATCAACCTTTTTGACCCGAAAAGCAAGTTCATGCGTGCACGACGCGGTGGCATGTGGTACTCACCTTTCGATCCGAGTGAAGTGAATTTCAATTATACCGAAGCCAACAGTTGGCAGTATTCTCTCTATGCGCCGCATGCCGTTGATGTCTTGTCGGAATTGATGGGTGGAAAAGATTCATTGGAGGTGTGGCTCGATCGACTTTTTACGACTGAATTGAAACTCTCAGGACGTGAACAAGCGGACATCACTGGATTGATTGGACAATATGCACATGGAAATGAGCCCTCCCACCACATGGCCTACTTGTACAATTACACCAATGCGCCATATAAAACACAGGCCATCCTCGATCGCATTCAAAACGAAATGTACCGACCACTGCCCGACGGACTTTCAGGAAACGAGGATTGTGGACAGATGTCTGCGTGGTTTGTGATGAGCGCCATGGGCTTGTATCAGGTGACACCTGGACATCCTTTCTACGATTTTGGCCGACCAATGATGTCTGAGGCAACAATTGAATTGGAGACAGGTAAAAAAATCAAAATCAAGGCCATAGACAACAGTAATAAGAACAAGTACATTCAGCAAGTCACGTGGAATGGGAAAATCATCACCACGATGGGCATAAGCCACGAAACCTTCATGGAAGGTGGAGAATTGATTTTCATCATGGGTGATAAGCCAAGCAAACTGGAGAATGCGCATCCTGGTTCTGCCTTAAAAGGTGCTGACGTCGCTTCATTCGGATTCATTGCTCCTCCATTTTTTGAAAATGAAGAACGTATTTTTGACAAACAACACAGCATTTCCATAGGTCAGCATCCAAATGTAAACCTCCAAAAAGAATGGTTATTTGATCAAAGTTATCATGGAACACAAGCCGATCTTGCGAAGATTGAATACCGATTTACCGATCAGCCAGATAGCATCATGACTTATACAGGACCATTCACGATTGAAAAGAGCCGAAGCATTGAAGCGAGAAAAGTTGTTCGTGTATTTACGACAAGCGCTGCCTATGACCACCATAGTGAATGGGTACGCGCAGATTATACGCAAAGAGATCCATCCATTCAACTCAAATTAAGTTCAGAATATGCACATCAATATGCTGCAGCCGGACCAAACACTCTGATCGATGGCATGCAAGGAGGTAGTGAATTCCGCACGGGCGATTACCAAGGATTCTTTGACAAAGACATCGTGGCAGAAGTGGAATTCGCTGAACCACGGGTATTGAAAGAAATTGGTTTGAGCTGCTTACAAGACATGAAATCGTGGATATTCTATCCCTCTGAAATCAAGTTGGAATACTCTTACGATGGCGTTCATTATGAAGCGCTTACAACGATATTCACCAATGTAAGCTTTGCTTCCAATGCGATTACCCCTGAAATGATTCCAAGTTTCAGCAGTTACGTTGGTCCCATGACGCGGGATTTTTACAGACAAACAAACACTACGACACCGATCCGAAAAATAAGAGTTACGGCAGTAAATTATGGGAAATGTCCGCAATGGCATCTTGGCGCAGGAAATAGCACATGGCTCTTTGCC
>JBDKGB010000015.1:0-23448 GCA_039798485.1 Bacteroidota bacterium | reverse complement strand
TAATCCGCAGGGGCATCGCGTTTGATTTCGATGTTGATAAAAATAGGCAAGTGTTTGGGGTGTTGAAGGCTCCAATCGCGAATTTCCGTTAATGCTTGAACAAAGGTGGTGTAGTTTGATTCATAGTCTACATCGGCAATGTGGAGGATTTTAAAACCCGGCTTGAGGAGCAAGGAATCCCGTGATTTCTGTTTCAATCCTCCGACAAAAAAGTTGATGCGCCGCTTGGCAAAGTGACCGCCCTTTGGGTCGTAGTTGACATCGAGTTCAAAGCCGTTGATGTGGTAGATGTTCATTTGTTCTGTCAGCAGGGCGTGACCATAATCCAGCTGAATAGGATCCATGTCTTTTCCGAGCTGTTTTTTAAAGTGGGAAAGGAACTTGAGGATCTTTGGATCTGGCTTTCGCTTGTAGCTGTTGTGGGAAGTCAAAAAACGAACATCATTGAGGCGGATGGAATCGGGATACTGCGAATGGCAATTCAGAGGGAAAATGAGAACGAGAATGAGGAAGGAAAGTAGAGAGTGAAGTTGTGACATGGGGGTTGTGCTTGTGTGGCACGAATGTACAATTTCTTTGGAAAATCTTTTTTGTAGGTTTCATTCCGTATCACCTTTACAGAGTTCCTCATTTTCTTTGTGCCCAAAACGTATAAAACATGAAGGATCTAAAATTGATTTTGGTGGATGTCAATCCATGGATGTGTAAGGCTTGGAAACTTGCATTTGCGCATCATGACAATGTTACTGTTATTCATGACCGCTTTCAGAACATCCCTGAATACGACTGTATGGTGAGCGCGGCAAACTCTTACGGATGCATGGATGGCGGCATTGATGGACACATTACCAAATATTTTGGGCAACAGCTGATGGACCGTGTTCAAGCACATATTGTTACACACTATTTGGGTGAACAGCCTATTGGAACGAGTTTCATCATCCCAACATACCATGAACAGCATCCGTTTCTTGCGCACACACCTACGATGCGTTTTCCAGAACCGATTGCACACACCGACAACGTGTATCATGCCATGCGCGCCATGTTGTTGGCGGTACGTGAACACAACATGAAAAGTGATCAAAAAATCATCACGATTGCTTGTCCTGGACTAGGTGCATTGACTGGTGAGGTTCCTTTAGAAAAGGTTGCCCGACAGATGGAACGTGCTTATGCATCTGTCATCGAGCCATTGACGGATTTGTCTTGGCAGTCGATCATTCAAAAACGAAGGACAATTTGAAATGAGGTATTCATTGGCCAGCTAGAATTACCTCACGACTAACTTTTTTACGATGTCTTGATCATTGAGGTTTATGTGCACAAAGTAAATCCCACTGCTCAATGCTGCTCCTGAAACAAGGGCTTGATTGGCGCCATTACTGCAATTTAGTGACGTTGAAAGCAGCGTTGCGTTGTTTCCATTGATTACTCTGATCGTTGTACTACCAGCTTTTGCCGCGTTGAATGCTACAGTGAAATCGCCAGACGTTGGATTCGGGTAAATCAACACCTCATCGCCCATGGCGTTGCAACTCACTTGGATCGGATCGTACACTTTTTGTTGTCCGTCGTTATCAATCTGGGTAAGTCGGTAGTACCCCTCAAAGCGTATGGCTGAATAATCTTCGTAGGAATACTCGGTTTTTGTAGTGCTGTTTCCCGCTGACTCTATGGTTGCAACGTCTTCCCATTCCTGACCATTTTCGCTGCGCTCCAGGACAAATTCTGCTGAATTGTGTTCTGTTGCTGTTTGCCAAGAAATTGCTGTGTGGTCTGAATCACATTCTGCTGAGAAGGAAATTAGCTCCGTTGGGAGCGGTGTATCGATGTTCACCTGAAATTGAGCAATAGCAGTCTCAAAACTTGCAGACAATGTTGTTACGTTATAATACCTCCACCCTTTTGTTGCTGTACTTGATGCATTTCGGTATTGAAGGGCATCCACCAGTGTTTCGATTTGAGCGACAGTAAAAGTACCGCCACCACTCTTTGTAAATACCAAGGTGCTTGTACCTCCCGATACTGTTGCTGTTACGGCATAGGTTACACCGCCTAAAACAACATTTGGAATTGCTTGGGCATTCGTAAAATTCAAGGCAATTGATCCTCCTGAAGTTGCCCCACTAATGATGAATGTTTCAGCACTACCGTCGGCTACCTGCGCTGTAGAGAAGCTTATTTTTAAATTATCCAAAGTTGAACCTGTGTACGTGATGTTTGACGATCCGGAAGTAAAGTTTTTTGTAGCGGGTGCTACCATCAAAACCTGGTTGTTTAAACCTGTTGTCGTGGTATTCAAATCAAGTGATGGCGCTGAATAGGAAACCGCTGTAGTAAACGTTGCCCCAGCAGAAAAATCGAGGAAAAAATAGGCTAAACCACTACCCTCTGCCCCTACCTTCGTTGTAAACTCAGACATGAAGTCATAATTTACTCGAACACGGTTTTTCACGTCAGTTGCATCTGTGGTGTTGGTAGACAGTGTTGATCTAAATTTTGTCAAGCCCAATGTCGCGTTGTAGGTCATGGTCAAGTTGGTTGGATTACCCAATTCTGAGGTTGCGAATCCACCAAATTCATTGTACTGGTTTGTGCCTGAAGTCCCATTGCCATCAATATCATACGTATTTAAGCGCACATTTTGAAGTGTGACCAATGTACCTGTATTTGTGGTATTGTTGTACGAACCACCAAGAATAAACTGAATTTTAAATACGGCATACCCCCCTCCAGAACTGATATTAAATTGCGGAGAAAAATAGGTCGCTAGGTTGTTGGTATACCCTGTACCTGTTCCAGCTTGGTCAAAGGTGGAGATTGTCGCATTCGAAATTTCTTGTGTCCGAACGATGGCATCGATTTGTTGTCCACTGATGGTAATGACATTTTGGTACAACACGATGTTGTTCACCGCGGTACCCGTCCCCACTTTATTCGTGATGGTAACGCCTGTTCCACCAAAGTTGATGGCATTGTAGGCAACGTTGTAGGTTTGTGCCTTCGCATTTAATGTCAAGCCAAGCACTATCGCTAGTGCTGATTTTAATGAGAAGCCAAATGTTAATTTTCTTGTTTTCATACCCAAAATTTTCCTGTAGCGCCTTGGGGCTTTCTACATTCATACAGCAAAAGTGGGGGAAGAACAATCAAGAAAAGATTTCCTAATTAAGGTGTAGAATTAAAATACGTAAAAGTACTTAGGGGGTGCTGAGCGAATGGACTTAGATTGGCGATGAAAATTTCGGAAACAGGCAATTTTGAAGGGATTTTATGAACAAAATGTGTTGAAAAAAAGCAGGGTAGTGTTCCCTGCTTTCACGACAATTTAACCTAAAGAATCAAGACTTTAACATTTTTCGAAGTGCAAATGCATTCCCTGTTAAGGTTACTGCAAGACCAATCCAATAAAACACGAAACGGTAAACACCCGCCTCAATTAACTCAAATGAATTGAAAAAAGGTACAAGAAAGAAAAAGGCAGACAAACCCGTGATGATCATTAAGGAGATTTTAGAAACCAATAGTTCTTTGATGTATAAAAATCCAAAAACGAGGAAAACTACACCGATAATGATCAATGGTGTTCCTTTAAATTCATGTTCATTACTCAATACCGCTCCCACAATGATTAGCAAGGGGCCAATCCACATAAGCGATTTATAATTACTCTCTAATGTTTTCATTTCCCATTTTTTAGTTACACGCATTCATTTCTCTTGACAATTCTTCCTCGGTCATACTTCTTCCAAGTTCATCACATTCCTCCTTGTGGGACCCATCGTCTTTAAGACACTCACAAACTGTGATGTCTGAAGAACACGAATTGAGTACAGATAGTGAACCCATGAATAAGAGAGTCATTAAACCGCATCTTACTTTTCTCATTTTTTTCTGATTTATAAAATTCAAGGACAAATGAACTTCATTGAAAGAGTATACCGAATGAACTTCACAAGAAACAATGCGAATTCCTTAATTTCTCCATTTAATCGTTGGATTCAAATACAGGCGTTTAATCCTTCTGTCCTTGTCCAGACGTTTTTCTAAAATCACCTCGTCTGGACTGAGTCCACTGTATTTCGAAAGCTTGATCCGCAGTTCACGCAATTTCAATTCTCGGCGTTTCTTCAAGGTTTCAAAATTGGCCTGACCATCATCGAGTAAATGGTTCAGTTCGGTGTTTTCTATGCCTTCTTCGGCATTTGAAGAGAGCAACTTAATCATGGCATAATCAAGAGGACTGAAACTATTATTTGATAAGCGTTTCCTGCGGCGGTAAAGAAAAATGAGGAAGGAAAACAGCAATGCCATTAATACCGCTGCCGGAAGAAGAATCCACCACGGATTTTCTTTTGGTTGATAAATGGAAAGAACCCGTTTTGGTTTGCCAAGAAACCTAGAAAGTTGAGTTGGTTTCAGTTGAATGCGATTCTCTTCCAAGGCAATTACTGCGAGATCGTGCGATCCATCTCCCGAAGCAATGGCAATTACGCGACTAAAAAGGTCACTATTGTATTCAAAAATTTGATTTTTCTCAGGAAAATAATGGTAGATGTAAGACCCATATTTGATAAATGGTGCATGGACCTTTTCCATTCGCATCCCGTCGCTAAACACCCTTCGCAGTTTTGGATTCAATTCACCCAGCTTTGTCCAGCGTTCTGTTTGAAAATCAAAGCGCCATGCATCGTGTAATGATAACCCGATGTTGTGCTTGGCACGTTTTCCGCCAAATACGATCAATGCATTTCCGGCCAATGTATAATACATCAC
Organism: Bacteroidota bacterium; assembly: GCA_039798485.1. GTDB lineage: Bacteria > Bacteroidota > Bacteroidia > Flavobacteriales_D > Crocinitomicaceae > M0103. Next base: position 18,669 of record JBDKGB010000015.1, on the reverse strand, counting down.
AGCACGTGGTTCTGGCAGTGGACCTTTAGTAAACTGTAAAAACCATTCTCCCCTTCCCATATCGAAATATGTCATGATGTTCTTTGAGGTAAACAAACCGTAACCACCAAAAAAATGCAAGCGATTTCGATGAACAAACACGGCAGCAAAAAACTGATTTTTGTGTTCAAACGAGTGATCCAAGCGCATCAAAGAATCATTCTTCAATTCGTAAACGAGTCCGCAACCTCTGCTGACGATCAAATCTCTCGTTTCACTGGATATCGCTTCAAAGTCAAAATGAAGGTCTTCGCGATGAAAGTCACTTGGGAAGTGAAGGCGACTTTTAACCCAACTTTTTCCTGGTTCAAGGATGTACAAATCACTGTCGTGGATCACTTTGAAGGCACGATCGGGTTGACTGTAAAAGTAAAGCGGTTCTTTTTCAAGAATAAGACTTTGCGCTATTCCGCCTTGCACGATTCTTAGCAGGAATATCATGAAAACAACCGCCCTCCCCCTATGTCTCAACATGTATTGCAAACCGTTCCTAATTTTGTTAGAATTTGCAAAAGTCTACATTTTAATTTGTTGCTGAAAAATAATACAAGAAAATAGGGGATTCGTGTAGTTTTAGGGACAAAAATTAGGGTGAGGGTGATGTCCCAAACTAGGGATTCCTATTGATCTTGTGTATCCTCCCCCCTGCCCCCCTCAAGAGGTGGATTTGAGTGCGCGTGAGAAGATTAACTTGGGGTACTATTGATTTTTGGGAGCCTCCCCCCTGCCCCCCTCCATAAGGGGGAGAGAAAACACCTCATCAAAACGCTCAATAACCTCCAGCATATCGCTTGAAAGTCGTTCTAAAACACCTTGAACAATCTCCTCTGGTATGAACTTGTAATATGCTTGAGCTATCCCGCCAGTGATGCAGGCAATGGTGTCGCTGTCTCCGCCAATAGAAATGGCCAAGCGTATGGCACTTTCAAAATCGCTGCTTTCGAGAAATGCGCGAATGGCATGGGGTACAGAACCTTGACAGCTGACGTCAAAATAGTAGTTCGGGCGAATTTCATCGAGGGATATGGACAAATCATACCCAAAATTGCGTTCAACGTAGCTTCTAATTTCTTCCTTACTTTTCCCTGTGCGCGCAAGAAAGATGCACATCGCGGTGGCCTGTGCTCCTTTGATTCCTTCTTCGTGGTTGTGGCTGACTTCTGCAGACTTCTTGGCTTGGTCCAACACATCTTCCTCCGTAGAGTAGGCATACCCAACGGGGCTCACGCGCATCGCAGAGCCGTTTCCCCATGAGTTATACGGCTGAGGATTCTCCTCGAAAATCCATCGGTAAAATGTTCCGCCATAGCCCGCATTGGGGTATTTTCGGCCGTATTTCTGAAATGCCGCTGTGAACGAGGAGTTATTCAAAATGCTCTCCGCCGTAGCGATGGTCATTGCAGTATCGTCTGTAAAACACGAGGGTCTTTGAAACAATTCAAACGCTGTGCTTTTGATGTTGAAGCGCTCAAATCGTGATCCGATGATGTCTCCAGCTATAGCGCCGATCAGTAAGGGTGCGTTAAAGGTATCCATTTTGGTTCGAGTGTTATAAATAGCTCATGTATGTCTCTAAAATACGGTTTTTAGCACTAAAATGAACTTGGGAAAGTCCATTAAACCGATCAACAATTGATGAGGCGGATTAACGTCTCGATTGATTCTCGAACTTAATTGAAATGAACAACCTCTCCACGTTCCTCCCAACGAAACATTCGAATTGCTTGTCTTATCTTTGCTAACGATGTTACTTCACACTATGCGCTTCAACAAGAACCTTTCTTTCGCTGCAATCATCGGGATCTTCTTTTTAGGTCTAACCGCCTGTACAGATCATTTCAACCCCAAAAAGGAGATTTTTACCCGCTGCGTTCCAGGTACAGAGCCCATTCGCAAGGTACTTTTTATAGGTATCGACGGATTGCGCTCCGATGCCCTTCAAGATGCAACTACACCCGGAATAGATAGTTTGGTGCAAGAGGCCTATACCTGTTGGAATACAGATCGAGGGCCTTATACTGTAAGTGTCCCAGGATGGAGTTCTATTTTACACGGTGTTTGGCCAGCAAAACACGGGTTAACGGAAAACTCTTTCAAGAAGAGTAAGTACGACGACTATCCGGATCTTTTTGCATTGGCAAAACAAACCAAACCCAATCTGAGCGTAGCTACCTTGAGTCATTGGGATGATTTTCTGAAGATTACCTCTAACGAAGATTTTGCGCAGCGCTATGCATCAGATAAAGCCTTGTGTTATGGTGCCATCGACAAGCTCATGAGCTGCTGTCCCGACATGATGACCTTGCACTTTGACGATACCGACCATGCCGGACATGGTTATGGCTTTTCGCCCACGGTTCCCGAGTATATTAACGCCATAGAGCAAACGGATATCTATGTTCAAGGATTGATGGACGTGGTGCATTACCGTGAAATGACCTATGGTGAGGAGTGGATGGTGGTGCTGACAACAGATCACGGAGGCGAGGGCACGGGACATGGTGGTCAAGACGATTTACCCCAAACCCGTAAGGTATGGTCGATTGTGCGCATTCCTACATTGACTAATCCTGTTCAGCAAGTACAGGCGAATAGTGTGGATTTGCTCCCGACGATGTTAAATTGGATGGGTATTGCGCCAGAAAATATCTCAGGATTAGATGGTGTGAAAATATTTTAAACCCGTCGTTAAATTTTACTTTTTTAAGCGTTACTTGAATGTAAATTCAATTTAGGTTCATTTAAACGTATTAAAATTGGAAAATCAAATAGAAATTTTCACAGCAATAGATGGTACAACACAGGTAGAAGTTCGTTTCGTAGGTGATACCTTTTGGTTGAGTCAAGAACAACTTTCTATACTGTTCGAAAGAGATCAGTCAGTAATTTCTTGACATATTTCGACCATTTTTAAAAATGGTGAATTGATAAGAGAAGGTAATATGCAAAAAATGCATATTCCTAATTCAGACAAACCTATTTCGCTTTTTAATCTCGATGTAATCATTTCCGTCGGTTACCGGGTAAACTCAATTCGTGGTTCTCAATTTCGGCAATGGGCAACAAAACGGTTAAAAGACTACCTGATTGAAGGGGTTGCTATCAATGAAAAACGTTTGGATCAAAAAAACAAGGAAATACAAGTGCTACATGATGGTATTCGCATTCTAAGTCGGGCAATTGAAGACCAGATAAATCAAAATAATCAGTATCAATGGTTGCAGCAATTTAGTTTGGGTTTGCAGCCCCTTGACGATTATGACCATGAATCCTTGGATACAACGGGATTGCATACTGGCAATGCAGAACATCCGTCAATGAGGCACTTGCAAGTCTTACCTTATTTGTAGCTTCAAGTCAAGCAAGTGAAATGGAAACGGTAAAAAAATTACTTATTAGCGTATTAAATAGAAGCGTTCGATAAAGGATTGGTGGTGTATCATTCACCTTGAAATGGCACGGTCCCTACTCCGTTTTCCCTTTGAACAACGCGTACATCGCCATGGCGTGCCCGTGACCCAATTCAAATTCAGCCTTCAACCAATTCGTGATTTCGGTGGCTTTCACTGCTGGGACCAGTTGTCCGTTGATCATAAATCCCTTTTCTTCCGCCAATTGCTTAAACTCTTCGGGTGTTTTGCCCGTCTTGGCTTGGATGTTATCGATGTACGCTTGAAATGACATGAACTGTGTATTTAATGCTGAATAAAAGTAAGGAAATTCTTAATTCGAATGGTCTCATCAACATCACCGATTCGTGAAACACTCTTTTATTTTTCACCGCGGAGCCACAGAGCGCATGGTGATCACGTTTTTAGATTTGGAATGGCGGATTACTTCCGTTGATACTGAGTCATTCCGTATTCATTTGCGCAGTTTGAGGCCCTAAAGATAGAGATAACTTGGGAGAAGGGAAGAACTTGAAGGTTGCGGAGAAGGGAATTCGCTTACTTCCCGATACAGAACTTCGCGAAAATATTACCCAACAAATCATCCGTTGAAATATCACCCGTGATCGTGCCAAGGTCGAACATGGCCTGGCGGATGTCCATGGCGATGAAGTCGGCAGTGATCTGCATGTCGAGGTCGGACTGGGCCTTTTCGAGGGATGAAATGGTTCGGCGTAAGGCATCCACATGACGCACGTTGGTCACGATGGTTTCGTCGGCCAATGAGAAGTCCCCAGCGATTTTTTGGGTGAGGATGTGGCGCAAGTCACCGATGCCTTCTCCTGTTCGTGCACTGAGCCAAAGGTCATATTTATCGCAAGATTCAGTCGATTTTTTTGAAATATCTGACTTGTTGCAGAGTTGTAGAATGATTTTGTCGGGATGAAGCGCACGCAATTCGTGTACCCATTGGGCAACTGAAGCAATGCTTTCTTCGTTGGAACCGTCGCATAAACACAACACGATTTTGGCCTGGAGGATCTTCTCGCGGGAACGTTCAATGCCCATTGCTTCGATCTCTTCGGCACCTTCGCGAATTCCTGCCGTGTCGATAAAACGGAATAGGATGCCGTCAATGTTCAAGGTCTCTTCGATGACGTCACGCGTGGTGCCGGCAATGTTGCTCACGATGGCCCGCTCCTCGCCGATGAGTTGGTTGAGTAGTGAACTTTTTCCAGTATTCGGTGCACCCACGATGGCAACGGGAACTCCATTTTTAATCGCGTTCCCCAAGGCAAAGGACGCTTCCAAACGGCGCAAATAACGCAAGACTTCATCTACAAGCAATTTCAATTGGGTGCGATCAGCAAATTCGACATCTTCTTCAGCGAAGTCGAGCTCAAGCTCAATGAGTGAGGCAAAGTGAATCAGTTTTTCGCGCAATTCTTTCAGTTCAGAAGAAAACGATCCCCGCATTTGGTTCAGGGCAATGTCGTGCGCATTTTTGGTTTGGGCAGCTATGAGATCGGCAACGGCCTCGGCTTGGGAGAGGTCCATTTTTCCGTTCATGAACGCACGCATCGTAAATTCACCTGGATTGGCCAAGCGACAACCGCTGTGCAGCAGGGTATCGAGAATCTGCTGTTGAATGTAGGGTGAACCGTGGCAAGCTATTTCCGCACTTTCTTCCCCAGTAAAACTCTTTCCTTCACGGAAAATGGAGACCAACACCTCATCGATCAACTCACCCGAAGGTGAACGAAAAGTTCCAAAATGGATGGTATGGGTTTCCTTTTCCGTAAGGTCCTTCGAAAAACATAGCGACACCTTTTGCAACGCATCCTTCCCCGACACGCGGATCATGGCGATGGCGCCTACCCCACTTCCCGTGGCGATGGCACAAATGGTATCCTTCGAATGTTGCATGAGCAAAGGTAAAAAAGAAAGGGGGAGTGCTGTCGTCTCTCATAAATCAATTTTACCCCTGATTTGAAATGGAAAATGACAAACGATTCAACAGGGTTCATTTTCTTGTTCTTGACAGAGCACATTTTTTTGAGTGTAGACAAATTCAGAAGGTTATGTTTAAGTTAACAATTTGGGGAGTTCTCTTGTTGATTGAAACCTTTGTTTACATTTGTCCAAAATCAAAAAAATGGCATCTTTTTTAAAATTCTTCTTACCAAAAGACCGCGTGTTCTACACACTTTTTGAAAACGCTAGCGGTAACTTGGAAAAAATTGCACAGAAACTTGTAATGGTTGTCAATGAGCCAGACTTTAACAAGCGTGCAGCAATTATCAAGGAAATGGAAGACCTTGAACACCAAAATGACTTATTGACGCACAATATATTCCTTGAATTGGGAAAAAACTTCATCACGCCATTTGACCGTGAGGACATTCACAGCCTTGCAACTGCACTTGATGATATCGCAGATTACATTTATGCAGCAGGAAAAAAAATCAACTTCTACAAAATTGACCCTACTGTTGATTCTGGGATTCAGAAAACAGCGGACGCTATTCAACAGGCGGTATTGGCAGTAAACCAAGCTGTAATTGAATTGCGCAATTTAAAGAACACGCAGAAAATCATTGAATGCGTGATTAAAATCAACAGCATCGAAAACAGTGCAGATGACTTGTTCGATCTAAGCATCGAGAAATTGTTTGAGTCTGATGTTGACGCGAAGGAGTTGATCAAGAAACGTGAGATTTACCAAGTGATGGAAACGGTTACGGATAAGTGTGAAGACGCTGGAAACGTGATCGAATCGATTGTTGTGAAGTACGCTTAATTCACACATTTTAATCACCAAACAAAACGAGTATGTTTACTTTATTGATCGTTGTTATTATCATAGCCCTATTGTTCGACCTAGTGAATGGGTTTCACGATGCGGCAAACTCCATAGCTACAGTTGTATCAACAAAGGTATTAACGCCATTTCAGGCCGTAGTTTGGGCAGCAACATTTAACGTAATTGCGTTTTGGGTGTTCGATATGAGTGTAGGCAATACAGTCGCTAAAACCGTTGACAGCAGTGCGATCAACCTTTGGGTGATTCTAGCAGGACTATTGGCTGCGACTTTCTGGAACCTTCTGACATGGTGGTTGGGTATTCCGTCTTCATCTTCACACACCCTGATTGGCGGATTTGCTGGAGCTGCAGTAGCGCACGCTGGACTTGGAGTTATTGAATTGTCTGAAATTTTAAAGGTTGTTGCCTTCATTTTCTTGGCGCCATTTATCGGTGGAATCATCGCTTTTGTCATTGCCATAGTCACCATTAGCCGTTCATTTGTAAAGAAAATGCTGGTGATTCTGCTTCTTTCAGGGGCCACGTTCTACGGGATGTTGTACATGATCGATTACATGGACATGAAGCCAATCATGATGTACATCACTTTGGGAATGATCGGAATTTTTATTCTCGTTTACATTTGGTTTGAAATCAAATACGGCCGTAAGCCCTCTGCTGTCAAAGAATCGATGATGCACAAGCGTCTTCAGTTGCTTTCTTCTGCAGCCTTCTCCTTAGGTCATGGTGGGGCAGATTCTCAAAAAGTAATGGGAATCATCTGTGCAGCATTGATGGTGTACGGAAACTATGCGCGTGACGAAAACATCTCAGTACACAAAGACCTGCAAGTGACAGAGACCATTCAGATTGAATACAAAACCGAAGACGGTAAGAAAGATAAGTTCAAGCCAGAACTCGAAAATGGAGATAAATTATTGGTGTATACCCGTGGTGAAAAAGTTTTTGATGCATCGAACGATTCGTTGATTTTCGATGACAAAAAATTAAACACGAACTATCAACATGCAGCACTTTTTGAAGAACACATTGATCCGGAAACGGCTGAGTTGTTGAAAGATCACAAATTAAAATCTAAAGTACACTCCGATACGATGCCGTCTTGGATTTCTTTTGGGTGCTACTTGATGATTGGACTTGGTACCATGATGGGTGGATGGAAGATCGTGAAAACAATGGGGACTAAAATCACGAAAGTGACGCCATTGGAAGGTGTTTGTGCTGAAACAGCTGGTGCCTTAACACTCTTTACAGTGTCTAACTTGGGAATCCCAGTTTCTACCACGCACACCATCACGGGTTCAATTATCGGTGTTGGCGCAACAAAACGACTCAGCGCTGTTCGTTGGGGCGTTACCATCAACTTGCTTTGGGCATGGATTCTTACCATCCCTGTAAGTGCTGGATTGGCTGCATTGTTCTACTACATTATTATGCTATTCCAATAGGAATTTAAAATTTTGATGCCTTCGGCAATTTGTTGCTAAAGCAATTCAACATGAAATAATAGAAGGGATGAGTGATCATCCCTTTTTTAGTTGGGAAACGTACGAGAGCTATGAAAATTATCCTCCCCCTTAATCCCCCTCAAGAGGGGGAAATAGTTCGTAACTCCACTTATGTTATATTATTCGAAGCGACATTTATCTCCCCCTTTTGGAGGGGGGAAGGGGGGAGGAACGTTGACTTGGAATCATTAATTTTACATTTTTAATCCTTTATTTTTAATCCCATGTCCTCTATCCTCCGTTTTATCCCCCTCGGTTTTCAATGGGAAACGCGCGACCCCTTTCTTTTTTGTGTGCACCACGAAGACCATTATCCGAAAGGGAATGGAAAACTCGGCCCGGCAGCGTCATTGGCGGGAAGACACATCGGGCAAGATTTTATTGTGAAAGATGGGTGGCGCATGTACCACGGCCAAACGATTCCTGGATTTCCTGGACACCCACACCGCGGATTTGAAACAATTACTGTTGTCAAAAAAGGATTGGTGGACCATGCCGATTCCACAGGTGCCGCAGGTCGTTACGGAAACGGTGATGTTCAATGGATGACAGCAGGTAAAGGTGTTCAGCACTCCGAAATGTTTCCATTGCTGAATGAAACAGGTGAGAATCCAGCAGAACTCTTTCAAATTTGGTTGAATCTACCGCGCAAAAGCAAGATGGTAGAGCCACATTTCAAGATGTTTTGGAGTGAAGACATTCCACGCTTTTCTACAGCAGACGAAAGCGGTAGAAAGACGAATGTTGAACTATTGGTTGGAAAATTTGATGGGAAGTCGGCGCAAGACTCACCTCCTGACTCTTGGGCTGCCGATGAGGAAAACCATGTCGCCGTCATTCATCTCCACTTGGAACCACACACCAAATTCGTTGTTCCAGCTGGGGTCAAAGGCATTCACAGAACACTTTATTTTTACTCGGGTGAAAACTTGCTCATTGAAGGAGAAGCATTCCCAGAATACCACGGCGCCGCAGTTGAACCAGATAAAGAAACCGTATTGCAGAATGGTCCAAGCGAAACGAAAGTGCTGATTTTGCAGGGCAAACCCATCAATGAACCCGTTGTGCAACATGGACCTTTTGTGATGAATTCAAAATTAGAGATTTACGAGGCCTTCGAAGAGTATCAGCGCACCCAATTTGGCGGCTGGCCATGGCCGAAATACGACATGGTTCATGATGCGAAAGCAGGACGCTTTGCGATGCACGCGGACGGAACTATAGATGTTAAGACGTCAGGATTTTAAGATGTTAAGACAAAAGACCGCTGCACTGAAGGACAAAAGACACTCGACTTGATTCCATGACTTTTATAATTGCCGCAGGCTTCAAATTCCTGAAAGGATCAAATTTTTAATAAAAAGATGTTAAGACGTCAGGATTTTAAGATGTTAAGACAAGAGACCGCTGCGCTCATGGACAAAAGACACTCGACTTGATTCCATGACTTTTATAATTGCCGTAGGCATCAAATTCCTGAAAGGATCAAATTATAAATTGTTGTTAGGACTTAAATCAAAACTCGTAACTCGTAACTTAAAAAAATTACTTTCTCTTCTTCTGAAAAAATGCCACCATCAAGGCACTGCATTCTTCTTCGAGCACGCCGTTGCTGATGATGGTTTTTGGATGGTAGAGTTCAGATTGGTATCTACCTGCGCCTCTTTTTGGATCGCGCGCTCCGAAGACAATTTTATCAATTTGTGACCAGTAAAGTGCTCCAGCGCACATCACGCAAGGTTCGAGGGTAACATAGAGCGTGCAACCCGTAAGGTATTTTCCTCCGATGTTTTCAGCCGCAGCAGTGATTGCCTGCATCTCCGCATGTGCCGTGACGTCGTGCAAATGTTCGGTGAAATTGTGAGACCGCGCAATGATTTGATTGTTCACCACAACAACAGCACCTACAGGAACTTCATCCTGATCAAAGGCTTTTTGGGCTTCAAACAAGGCCTGACGCATAAAGTATTCGTCATTAAAGGGAGAAATCATTTCATCAAATTTTGAGGCTTGAAATTACGAATTCCATGCTCCCCTATTCCATTCGGTGGCTGAAAAGTGTACTTTTGATTTCCATGAATGCATCCGCACCTATTCCCCCACTTCAAAAAGGCGATTTGATTTCCATCACCGCCCCAGCAAAATCGATTGATGCGTCATACGTTCATTTTGCCGCAAACTATTTGGAAGAAAAAGGCTTTCGCGTCGAAATCTCAAGGCATTGCCTGGGTGAATACCATTATTTTTCGGGAACCGATGAGGAGCGTGCATTGGACCTCAATCGCGCCATAGAAAACCCAGAGGTTAAAGCCATCCTCTGTGCGCGCGGCGGATATGGGTGCATACGCATTGTGGATCACATTGACTGGCGAGCATTTTCCGAAAATCCAAAGTGGCTCATTGGCTTTAGCGATGTGACAGTGTTTCATCACCATTTGCAAGGACTTGGATTTCCAAGCATTCACGGTAGCATGCCGCTCAACTTCGAAGAAAACAGCACCGAAGCGCTCGAAACCCTGCTCGCTGCAATTTCAGGTCATTCCTACTCCATCAGCTCACCCGCACACCCATCTAACCAATTCGGAGAAACTGAAGGAACACTTGTTGGTGGAAACCTAAGCATCATCTATAGTTTGCTCGGCACCAAAGACAAAACGCGTTTTGAAGGAGGAATTTTATTCATCGAAGACCTTGCTGAACAGCGCTATCACCTAGACAGAATGCTACATGCTCTGATTCGCTCTGGTGCAGCAGATGGGTTAAAAGGTCTAATTGTAGGGAGTTTTACTTCGATGCAAGATACCGCAGTGCCGTACGGAAAAGAATGTGAGCACATCATCCTTGAGCATTTTGGTGGTTTGAACATTCCGATTGCTTTTGGTTTTCCCGCGGGACATATTCCAGACAATCGGGCGATGATTTTTGGTGAGGTAGTGCGTTTCTCTGTGACTGAACTGGGGGCAGATCTTTCTTTCCGAAACGATTAATTACAATACGACAACTCTTCGCACATGGCGTTCACCACCAGCGAGCACCGTACAAATGAATACGCCTGATGGCATTTGTTCCATCAAAACACCCCCATCTGAACCAATCATCCACGTGCCTACATAGGTTCCAAGATCGCTGTAAACGGTAACTTGCGCTCCTTCAGGTCCTACAATGGTAAAATTTCCGGTGGAAGGATTTGGAAAAACACGTACGTCTACCTCAGATGACTCCACTCGGTTTGAAATCTTCATGATTTCATTGGTTTGTTCCTTCGCCTCAATCGACGATCCATTCAAGTGTTGCTCCTCCTGTGCAAATACTGCGGTCGTTAGACACAACGCACACATCATCAATCCTCTCTTCATGTCAACTGGTTTTTTAAAACAAACCGAATTTTTAATGAAATGTTACAACAAACCTTTGATTTCATTGCTTTTGCGTTTGTGACGATACGCTATAACCTTTTCTCACGTGTTTAAAAAGGCCAAGATTGTACTCCATTCTTCCCTTCTAACTTATAATCAATCTAAATAAGAACCTTTCCCCAACTACATTGTTCTAACTATTAAATTTGCATGGTAATTTTTAAACCGTAAGAACTACATTTATGAGCAAGTCAGCACTTCTTTCCTCGTCAATCGCTAAAAAATACTGGATGGCGATCACGGGATTATTTCTGTGTCTTTTTCTCGTTGGTCACTTGTTGGGTAACCTACAATTGATTCTAAAAACGGGAGAAGAAGGACGTAGAGCCTTTAACGAATATGCGTACTTCATGTCGCACAACATCGTCATCAAGGTAATGTCCTACGCGACCTATCTATCCATTTTGTTCCACGCCATCGACGGAATTATGTTGGCGGTACAAAACAAAAAAGCACGTCCTGTAGGCTATGCTTACAACAAGCCGGGGGCAAATTCATCCACAGCATCGCGCAATATGGCTGTGCTTGGAAGTGCTATTTTCATCTTCATCGCCATCCACATGTCGAACTTCTGGTGGAAAATGAAGTATTCTTCCACACCAATGCCTTTACATAAAATCACAAAAGTTGTTGAACAAGAATCTTATGATCCTGCAACTGGAGTTCCGGTAAAATATGGTGTTACTTATACTTTCGCTCTAACGACAACAGGGAGTTATGTTCCAGTAGCTGCGAAAAACACTATGAACAACCAAGAAGAAGTGTTCGTTAAAATCAAAGAAGGGGTTCATATCTACGATACCCGTACAGATATTGAAATGGGCGAGGGCTACAAAGATTTGCACTCCTTGACTGTAGCATTTTTCGGGCAAGACAGAACGACAGAAGGCGTTCCGGCAAATAAATATGCTGGCCTAGCGGTTGCACTTTATGCGTTGTCCATGTTGGTGTTGTCCTTCCACTTGTGGCACGGTTTCGCTTCGGCGTTCCAATCTCTTGGTGTAAACCACCCGCGCTACACGCCAGCTATCCGAACTTTTGGAAAGGTGTTCTCGGTAGTTGTGCCGTTGCTGTTTGCGATTATTCCTATCATTCTTTTCATCAATAAATAAGCGGATACATTATGTCAAAGCTAGATGCAAAAATACCGGCTGGTAACATTTCAGATAAATGGACCGACCATAAAGATCACTTAAAACTCGTTGCACCAAACAACCGTCCGAAGATTGATATCATCGTTGTAGGTACTGGACTTGCAGGCGCTTCTGCCGCAGCTTCTCTTGGTGAAATGGGCTACAATGTGAAAGCATTTTGTTTCCAAGATTCCCCACGTCGTGCACACTCCATTGCCGCACAAGGGGGAATCAACGCAGCAAAAAATTACCAGAACGATGGTGACTCTGTTTACCGTTTGTTCTACGACACCATTAAAGGGGGTGACTACCGTGCGCGTGAAGCAAATGTTCACCGTTTGGCTGAAGTTTCTGGAAACATCATCGACCAATGTGTTGCTCAAGGTGTTCCGTTTGCACGTGAATACGGCGGTTTGTTGGACAACCGTTCATTTGGTGGTACTCAGGTACAACGTACATTCTACGCAGCAGGTCAAACCGGACAGCAGTTGTTGTTGGGTGCTTACTCAGCCTTGTCTCGTCAAATCGGTGTTGGCCATGTAACGATGTACAACCGCCACGAAATGCTTGACTTGGTGAAGGTAGATGGCAAAGCACGTGGAATCATTGCAAGAAACCTTGTAACAGGTGAAATCGAGCGCCACTCTGCACACGCTGTGATCATTGCATCAGGAGGGTACGGAAACGTGTATTTCTTATCCACAAATGCGATGGGAAGTAACGTCACAGCAGCATGGAAAACGCACAAGCGAGGGGCGTTGTTTGCAAACCCATGTTTCGTGCAAATTCACCCGACATGTATTCCTGTTCACGGAACGAACCAATCGAAATTGACCTTGATGTCTGAGTCCTTAAGAAACTCAGGACGCATTTGGGTCCCTAAGAAGAAAGAAGACGCTGAAGCGATTCGCGCTGGTAAATTGAAGCCGACGCAAATTGCAGAAGACGATCGCGACTATTTCCTAGAAAGACGTTATCCGGCATTTGGAAACCTTGTTCCACGTGACGTAGCCTCAAGAGCAGCGAAAGAACGTTGTGATGCTGGGTTTGGAATTGAAGCCAATGACACAAATGAAGGGGTTTACCTTGATTTCTCATCTGAAATTCGTTCCAAAGGAAAGCAAGCCGCTTTTGCCCAAGGAGATCACGCGCCAAGCGATGCGAAGATTCTCGAGTTAGGGAAAAAATGGGTAGAAGAAAAGTACGGAAACCTTTTCCAGATGTACGAAAAGATCACCGATGAGAATCCGTACGAAACACCGATGAAAATTTACCCTGCCGTTCACTACACAATGGGTGGTGTATGGGTGGATTACAACTTGCAAAGTACAATTCCTGGATGTTTTGTTGCTGGGGAGGCAAACTTCTCTGACCACGGAGCGAACAGACTTGGTGCTTCGGCATTGATGCAAGGTTTGGCTGACGGTTACTTCGTATTGCCTTACACCGTTTCTGATTATTTGGCAGATGAAATCCGTACAGGGAAAATTTCTACTGAATCACCTGAATTTGACGAGGCTGAAAAGAATGTACGCGATCAAATCAATGCGTTCTTGAATAACAACGGAACGAAATCGGTTGACCACTTCCACAAACGTCTTGGACTCATCATGTGGAACAAAGTAGGAATGGGCCGCAGTGAACAAAGCTTGAAAGAAGCAATTTCCGAAATCGAAGCACTTCGTGCGGAATTTTACAAAGACGTCTTTGTTCCGGGAAGCGCAGATGAGTTGAATCCAGAATTGGAAAAAGCAATGCGTGTGGCGGACTTCTTAGAACTTGGTCAGTTAATGGCACAAGACGGATTACAACGCAATGAATCGTGTGGAGGTCACTTCCGTGAAGAGTACCAAGATGCGGAAGGTGAAACCCTTCGTGACGATGAAAACTTCAAGTTTGTGGGCGCATGGGAATACAACGGCGCTGACATCAGCAAAGAAGAATTGCACAAGGAAGCCTTGAATTACGAATTCATTAAAATTGCAGCACGAAACTATAAATAATTACAAATTACGAATTACGAGTTACACAGTGACTCACAATTCGTAACTCGTCACTTGTAACTAGTAACTTAAAAAGACATGGCATCAAAATTCATCAACATAACCCTTAAAATCTGGCGTCAGAAAAACGCAAAAACAAAGGGTGGTATAGAAACATACGGTTTGAACAATGTTTCAACTGACAGTTCATTTTTGGAAATGTTGGATCAATTGAATGAGCAACTCCTCAACGAGCGCAAGGAACCTGTGGCATTTGACCACGACTGTCGCGAAGGTATTTGTGGAAGCTGTTCCTTGTACATCAACGGACGCGCACATGGACCAGATACGGGCGTAACGACATGTCAGTTGCACATGCGTACGTTCAAAGACGGTGAAACGATTTATGTGGAGCCGTGGAGATCACGTGCATTCCCTGTAATCAAAGATTTGGTTGTTGACCGCAGTGCATTTGACCGTATTCAACAAGCAGGAGGTTTTGTTTCTGTGAACACTTCTGGTCGTACGATTGACGCCAATGCGACACCGATTCCTAAAGCGGATGCAGACAAAGCGTTTGAAGCAGCGGCTTGTATCGGTTGCGGTGCGTGCGTAGCGACGTGTAAAAATAGCTCTGCCATGTTGTTCGTAGGAGCTAAAGTGTCTCAATATGCACTTTTACCACAAGGAAAGGTTGAAGCACAACAACGCGTATTGAACATGGTGCGTCAAATGGACGAAGAAGGATTCGGAAATTGCACGAATACCGGTGCGTGTGAAGTGGAATGTCCGAAGGGTATTTCGATCGAAAACATTGCGCGCATGAACCGTGAATACCTGAAGGCTATCGTTACTGAAGACTAAGATATTGACTCATATTTGTAAAAAAGTCCGCCTTTGGTGGACTTTTTTTATGATTATCGCTTTCAAACGCTCGAAAATCATCCTGTTCATGCCGAACATTTGGTATTTTGTTTTACATTCGTGCAAACTAATTTAAAAACTCGTATGAAAAAATTATTACTAACAATTGCTGTTGTCGGGTCGGCGTTGCTGTCTCAGGCACAAGTTATTTGCGCGGTGCAGTCACCCGCAAGCATCGCAGGCAACTACGACTTCACGTGGGCAGATCCTGCTTCTGGATGGGGAACTCCAGACTTTTTAATTCCTGGTACATTCATCACTGGTCAATTGATCATGGTAAATGACGGTACTCCTGGAACAAACGCAACGTACGGAAACAACCTTTCAGAAGAAGGATGTAACCCATCTTTGCCAAACGCTTACGCTGGTAAAATTTGCGTTATTCGTCGTAACACGTGTGAGTTCGGTTTGAAAGCATTGGAAGCTCAAAATGCTGGAGCTATCGGTGTTATCATTATTAATCGTGATCCTGCTGTTATCGCAATGGGCGCTGGAGCTTCCGGTGCAAGTGTTACAATCCCTTGTGTAATGATTACAAGCACAGATGGTGCTACAATCGTCAATCAAATGGCTAGCGGACCAGTTACTGCATTCATCGGTAACAAAGCTGGTTTGTACGCAAATGATGGTGGAATTTCTCCGGGAACATCTTTGATTTCTAAGTATTCAGGTGTTGCTTCTGAGTTGGCTCAAAACAATACAGAATACAACTTCGCTATCGGTACTGAAGTTGTTAACTGGGGTTCTGCTGCACAATCTAACGTTACAGTAAACGCGAAAGTAACTGATCCTTCAGGTGCAACGGTTTACAACAACACTGTAACCATTACTTCTCCAATGCAATCAGGAGATACAGTAGACATCTTTCCTGGTGGAGCATATTCTTTCCCAGATTTCTCTTTGCCAACTTACGCTCCAGGAAGATACTCTGTGTCTTACACATTGTCTTTGTCTGGTGCTGATGAGTACGCTGCAGATAACGCTGTAAGCTCAGATTTCACAGTTTCTGACTCTATCATTTCATATGCATTACTTGATGCCACAACAAATCATCCAGTATCTAACAACGGATACCGTCCATCTACAAACAACCAAACATTCTCTACATGTATGATGATTAGCGACCCTAACGCTAGCCGTATTGGTGTGAAAGGTGTTTATTTCTCTGCTTCTACAGCAGCAACTTCTGGTGTTGTGCTTACAGGTGAAGAAATCGCGTTGAACTTGTACCGTTGGGATGATCCATTTGTTGACTTGAACGATGCTGCTCTTGCATTTACAGCATTGACTCCAGTAGCAACAGGTTTCTACTACTACCCAGGAGATCTTCAAAGCGAAACTGTTTACGGTGCGTTTGATACTCCAGTAGTTCTTGAGGATGGAGCACGTTACTTGGCATGTGCACAAACTGTAAACTTGAGCATCTACCTAGGTCACGATACAAAAACAAACTACTCTTGGAACGAAGCATACTACTTGCAACCAATCTCTCCTAACGAGAGCGACGCTGCTTGGTTCGCTTCAGGATTTGGTGCTGATGCAATCTCTGCAATGGCGGTTAAAGTGTACGATCCATTGGCAAACGCAATTGAAGAAAACACATTGGAAGGTGTAGCTTACCCGAACCCAGCTACAGATGTTGTAACTGTTTCAATGAAAGCTGAAGGTACTGCTACACTTACTGTAACTGATGTTGCTGGTAAAGTAGCATTCGCTAACGGTATCAACCTTGTAAACGGAAAAGCACAGATCAATATCGCTTCACTTGAAGCTGGTGTTTATGTTTTCAATGTTGTTCTTGAAGATGGTAAATCATCACAATTCAATGTTGTAAAAAGATAATCCAACAATTGGATAACGAAAGGGGCGACCAGTGATGGTCGCCCTTTTTTTGTAATCCATTTCCCCCTCTTGAGGGGGATTAAGGGGGGGGAGCTGCCAAATAATCCTCCCCCCTTCCCCCCTCCAAAAGGGGGAGTTGAATACCGCTTCGAATAATAAAATAAAAGTGGGGTAAGATCTATTTCCCCCTCTTGAGGGGGATTAAGGGGGAGGAACTGCCACATAATCCTCCCCTGTCCCCACCAAAACAGAGTGAGAGTGATGTGCGAGAGGGGATCACTCCACTTTGTTTTTCTTCACTCTCGCCCTCAACCTCTCACTTTTCAAAAAACAAAGGAGAATTAAATTGAATAAGACAAACTGACAATGCATAAAAAAGGACAACCATTTCTGATTGTCCTTTTTTAAGAAATTATTCTTTCCGTTTAGAAGTTCAATGTCAATCCAAAGATCAAAGGATTTGCTTCTGGATTTAAGTTGGTATAGAACAACGGGAGCAATCCATAACTCGCAAAAGCACCCCAATTGCCGTATCCAATGCGTACGGTACCGTCCAAACGGAAGGTCTGCAAACCAAACTGACCCTTCTGAACGGAAACGATACTTTTACCATCATCGTACGTGCGCTTGTAACGTGATGCGATTTTAACACCACCCACAACGCCTGCAGCGACATAAAAAGCCTTCTCCGCATCCGCATTGCTATTGAATTCCAACAATAGAGGAACGGTCAAATAGGTCGCTTTCAATTTGTTCTTCGTGTAATTGACTAAAGTGTCTTGAATTCCAACAAGCTCACTTCCTTCATCACCCTGTGCAACTTGAATGACATAATTGTCACGAAATGCTACCTGTGTAAAACTCAAACCAAGTCCTGTAGTAATTCCTAAATACTCCTTGGCAATGGGAAACTTATGCTCAAAAACATTAAGGTTCCACACCATAGAATGTCCTATGTCGTTTTTAAAATAATCGCTCGTACCAAAATCTTGATTGAACTGATCATTCATCAACATCATAAAACCCATGTCTAGACCAGCCCAATGCGCCTCAAAGTCCTTGTCTTCTTTTGAATTTCCTGGAGCAGCATCGATGGTGTCCAATTTTCCACCTTCATCTCCCGAATGGTCAATGAGAATAATTTCGACTTGTCCCACGTTCATGCGTGTCGTATCGCGCTTCTCTTCTTTTTGAGCAAATGCATGGAGTGAAACCATACACAACACAATCGCTGTCTTTTTCATACTGTTATTTTTAATTGATTTAAGCGCGTTTTGTCGCTTTTGTAGGGTTAGACCTGATTGAAAGAAAAAAGTTACAGCAGGGGTGATTTATTCTTCCCAATCTGTCATAAAATCATCCAGATCTCGACGATCCTTCTTGGAAGGCTTGCCTGTTCCAAACTGCCTGTAGGCGCTTTGCGCCAATTGGTATTGACGCAATTTTTCCCGCTCGTCATCAGTTGTAGTATCTAGAAGGTAGTCTGCGACAAATTTTGGACCCACGCGTTTTTCTAACAATTGAATCACGGTATACGTAAATGTAGCGGTGTTGTGAGAAACAGAGATACAATCCCCCACTTTCGGTTCACGCGATGGTTTAATGGTTGTCC
>JBDKGB010000014.1:0-3273 GCA_039798485.1 Bacteroidota bacterium | reverse complement strand
ATTCCAAACCGTTGCATTTGTCACGCAGTTCCATTCCCACATTCCGATGTTGGTGCCATTGGTGATCAGCTCGAAGCGGGAATTGATTTGGATCAACTCTTTCTTATAGTTTTCCTCCGCGGTGATGTCTTTTTGCAGCGCGATAAAATTGATAAGATTGCCTTGTTCATCAAATACGGGCGTGATGGCTAGCTGGTTGTAATAGTGATGACCTGATTTACTTTTGTTGAGTACGGTCACTTCCACGCTTTCTTTCGCGGCAAGCGCATTGGCCATTTTGTCTTTATCTTCCTGACTCGTCAAATCGGATTGCAGGAATTCTTTCGGTTTTTTGCCGATTACCTCCTCTAACTTGAAACCTGTGGTTTGCTCAAAGGAGTTGTTCACCCATTCGATGCGCCCTTCTTTATCGGAAATGATGACGCCACTTTTTGCTTTCGTGGCGATCAGGGATAATTTTTTCAATTCAATTTGCGCCTCAGCGATGGTATTCATCTGCTGACGGTTTTGCTGCGCAATGATGATGTTGGATAAAATCGCCTCTACCTGCTGAACAAAGAGGGAAAAAAGAATTTTTGACCGGTCATTGATCGCTGGATAAAGCGGTGCCTTTTCATGGGTGATGGCCGTAGCAATGACAATCGACACATCCGCACTTATATCAATTGCGGAAGAAAACATGCAGCTTTTGAGTTCGCTTTTTTCTGCGTTTTCCGCACTTTGATGCACAACCTTTATGCCCCTTGAGGATTTGTGGTCTTGAATGATTTTTTCTATCTCTTCAGCAATGATATGCTCTTCTTTTCTTCGTACACCTTCAAGAATGCGCTGTTCATCTTGTTTATCCTTATGATGGAAATACACATAGGCAATTTGAGATTCACAGATATCGATGACAGATTCCGCAACGAGATGAATAAACTCCTTTTCTGAGTTTAACTTTAAGGCTTCCGTGTTAAATTCGAGCAAACGCTTGTGCATCACCAACTCATGGTCAAGTTGGTCACGGGTGTTGATTAGCTCTTGCTCAATGGATGAAAAACGTGTAACTCTTAACTGTAAGTCAAGGTATCGTTGATAGAGCTCTTCATGGGTTAAGGAGTGGGGCATATATGCTTAGCGATAAATCACATACAAGGCTGTCGTGTAGTTGTGGTAAGTATTTTTTCCACCCAATCGTGCAAACTCACCAAAGCCATACATTCCTAACCACGGCGGACATTCGCCATTGGTATAGAATGGATATTGCATGCGATTCACAAGTTCTTCTTTAATGATTCGATTGAACAAGAAACGTCCACGCGCCAAACAATCTGCATGGAATACCGCAACCGCATTTTTTCCGTGCATGCGCTTCGTGATTTCTTCAACAATGCGGTCCATTTCAGAGAAAATAAGATCCTCATCGCGTGTGGTCAACCACAATTCTGTGCCTTCGGCAATGGTTGTCGCGTAGTGCATGCCTTCGCCGTCATGTTTTGTAACGACACGCAGCAAATGGTCGTTTCCATATTCTTTCGCTAGTTCGGGGGATAATTTTTCTCCCAAAGCACCAATCGGAATCGTATCCCCACAATCCGATTCTTTACCGGCAAGACCAAGACGATTTAAGTATTCACTCCATGCTGGTTTTCCATTGAATTCCTGAATGATGTGTCCTTCAGATTTTGTCACCACCAACGGTTCACCGATAGCTACAAATCCGTGTGTGGCTTGTGTTTCTATCTTGAGCGATGGGTCAGCAAAGCCAATGACATAGGCCCCGTGTTCGTAAACGTTTTGATCCACCGCTTGAAAACTCACGTAACCTTTCATGTTGTCCGACGACGTCGCCCCAAAAATGGTCACCTCCTCACCAAATACTTCTTCCAAGGCTTCGATACATTTATCGTTGTCAATATCAATTCCTGAAGCTAAGAAATACAACATATTTATTCCAGGGTTGGCAGCATGTAGCTTTTTCGCCATCTCCAACGTCTTTGAATAAGAGTTATGGCCATAGATTTCGTTACACGATTCAAGCGCAAACTCACGGCCTTTCACCGCCATTAAGGCCATGTCTTTCATCGATTCACTCACACCTTCGCGCCCGACAACACCACAACATGAGGCGGCTACAATACGTGCATTCGGCGCAAGGTGCGCGGCCTCATCCACCATTTCTTGGAAATCATGTCCAATGGACGCATGAAAAATCAACAAATCACTGTCGTGAAAGTCATTTCCCATGGCCGATTCAAGACATTCTTGAACGCCGCGACGGGTGTTGACCATTCGGGTACTGGAAGAGTAAAAGTGTAGCATATTTTCATATTTTGAGTGTAATGTACTCAAAAAACCATTGAAAAGAAAGACTTCGTTATTGTATTCGACTTTTTTACAATGGAATATTCCCATGCTTTTTCGCTGGCAGCACCTCTGCTTTTTTCTCAAGCATTTTGAATCCCGCGATTACCTTTTTGCGTGTTTCTTCGGGTAAAATGACATCATCGATGATTCCACGCTCCGCTGCACGGTATGGGTTGGCAAACATTTCTGCATATTCAGCTTCCTTTTCCAACCATTTTGCTTCAGGATTTTGGGCTTCTGAAATCTCTCGTTTAAAAATGATTTCAGCTGCACCTTTCGCTCCCATTACCGCAATTTCAGCGCTCGGCCATGCGAAGTTCAAATCTGCACCAATGCTTTTGGAGTTCATGACATCGAACGCACCACCATAAGCTTTGCGGGTAATCACTGTAATTCTTGGCACCGTAGCTTCTGAGAAGGCGTACAGCAATTTTGCGCCATGTGTTATGATTCCGCGCCATTCCTGATCTGTTCCGGGTAGGAATCCGGGTACATCTTCAAAGACCAATAATGGAATGTTGAAGGCATCACAAAAACGAACAAATCGTGCACCTTTTCGGGATGAATCGATATCCAAAACCCCTGCCATGGAAGCAGGTTGATTGGCAATTACACCGATAGAACGACCTTCGATGCGCGCAAAACCAACGACTATATTCTTTGCAAAATCCTCATGCACCTCGCGGAAACTTTGATCATCAATCACGCACTCAATCACCTTGCGGATGTCGTATGGCATATTCGCATTGTCTGGAATGATGTTTTTGATGCTTTCCAACTTAGATGCTGTGAATTCAAATTGTGTCGTATGTGGAGGAAGTTCGTTCGCATTTTGCGGGAAATAGGTCACCAAGTCACGCACTTTTTTCAAGCATTCTACATCGTTGGCTGCCGTGAAATGATTGACACCAGATTTCTCAGCAT
>JBDKGB010000013.1:0-10644 GCA_039798485.1 Bacteroidota bacterium | reverse complement strand
CCAAAGGGCGTCAATTCAACCGGATTCCGATCGCGGTCAAAAACAGCGTGACCAAGCAGCTGTTCTGCTTTTTTTACCTGCATGGAAAGTGTGGGTTGAGTAACATGGCAGAGTTCACTTGCCCGAACAAAATTCCTGGTTTCACTGAGCACCACCAGATAGTGCATTTGTTGGATCGAAAGCATATAGACAAATTCAATGGAAGTATAAATATAATCGAAAAACACTATTTACTCACTCTCCTACTTTCGTAATTCTAACAGTATTCACTAACATAGTTCCGTATGAAATTCGTATTCAACCGCTTGAAAAAGCGCATTTTCAAAAATCCCAAGCATCAATTGATCATTGTTCAACACGATGCCGAGTCACTCACGGATGCATTGGGAATAGACCGTGTGCGCTGCTTGGTGCTTGAACAAAACTGCATTGATTCTGCGCAGCACAGTTCGAGTCTGGCTTCGTGTTTCGAAAAAATCAGTCAAAAATGTGACAACACGAATGAACTTGTGTTCAGCATTCATTTGTTTGACAAAATGATCGAACATCATCTCGCCCAAGCAAGAATGTACAATCCAAATTGACTCAACCATTCAACACTTACCACATAGCTATTTTCTATTGCCAAATAGAAACTATCGATAAATACTATTTTAAAATGCAACTAATTTTGTCCAACGAAAAAAGAACAACATGTCTGAATTCATAGAAATAACGAAAGAGAATTTAAACGAAGTCATTTCCAATTCTCAAAAAATTGTGGTCCTCGATTTCTACGCGCAGTGGTGTGGACCATGTAAAGCATTGATGCAAATGATCGACGAATTGTCCGTGGAATATTCCGAAAGCGTTGTTTTTGCCAAGATCAATGTAGACGAGTTCCGAGATTTCACCGCAGAACATCGCATTCGCACAATACCTCATGTGCTTATCTATAAAAATGGAGACGTGATTGAGCGAATCCCGGATTTGCAAAAGAAAAGCGTATACCAACAACGGCTCAACGCCTTGATTTAATTTTTCAATTCCGTCGTGGAATTTCGAACCGAAAAGCAGTAAATTTGTTCACAGTTATATATATCAACACAATTCAAGTAAAATGGGAGTATTAGTAGGAAAAAAAGCACCTTCATTTAAGGCTGCAGCAGTAGTAAACGGAGGAGAGATCGTAAGTGACTTTTCATTGGATCAGTACATTGGTAAAAATCATGTGATTTTCTTCTTTTATCCAAAAGATTTCACGTTTGTATGTCCATCAGAATTGCATGCATTTCAAGCGAAGTTGGCTGATTTCGAAGCACGCGGCGTAAAGGTTGTGGCATGTTCAACAGATACAGAAGAGTCACACTGGGGATGGTTGCAAGTTCCGAAGAACAAAGGTGGAATCGAGGGAGTTAAATACCCAATCGTAGCCGATACATCAAAAACGATTTCAGAAGCTTTCGGTGTTCTTGCTGGAGAATATGAGTACGACATGGACGGTGCGTTGACAGCATCAGGACCGATGATCGCTTACCGTGGTTTGTTCTTGATCAACAAAGAAGGTGTCGTGATGCACCAATTGGTGAACATGTTCCCATTGGGCCGCAACGTGGACGAAGCACTCCGTATGGTAGATGCACTTCAGTTCTTCGAAGAGAACGGCGAAGTATGTCCTGCAAACTGGCAAAAAGGTGACGAAGGCATGAAAGCAAGCTTTGACGGCGTTGCTGATTACCTTGCTGCGCACTAATAAGCATAAGATTTAAAGATGAGAAAAGCCGCCGAGAGGTGGCTTTTTTTTTGTGGACAAAAGACTCATCAGCCGAGGCTGACTTGTAGACAAAAGACAAAAGACTCAATCATACTTCGGTGCCTCCCAAACATGGACCATTTGAGCTATAGAATTCCTTTATCTTTACGCTACACAACTATTAGATTTCACATTTATGGCAAAAACAAAAACCGTGTTCACCGAGGTCAAGGTAAGTGACTTTATCGAATCCTTCGTTGACAGTGAACAGAAGAAAACTGACAGTTACCAACTCATTGAATTAATGCAAAAATGGTCTGGTTTTGATGCAAAAATGTGGGGACCGAGCATCATTGGATTCGGCAGTTACCACTATAAATATGCCAGTGGTCACGAAGGCGACGCACCGATGATTGCATTTTCACCACGTACGGCTGCTTTTTCGTTGTATGTATATTCAGCAACCGAGACCAGTAAAGACTTGTTACCCAACCTAGGGAAACACAAAATGGCAAAATCGTGTATTTACATGAAAAAACTATCGGACATCGATCTTTCGGTGCTTAAAGCGCTTTGCATGGAAACCATCGCGTATTTGAATGAACACCATGAATGTGCATGCCGGTCACAGGATTGACTTTGTAGAGAACAACAGACCCGATGCGATGTAATTCAAAATACTTAAAAAAGTGACCAGTTACTAATTACGAATGACAAATTACGAGTTACGAGTTAGATGTTCTCGTTTCGAAGTCATGAATTCATTTGCATTCTCACGACCCCATCTGCTTGTTCGCCGAGGTGGGGTCGAATGAAGATTCCCATAGGTTGTGGATACCAATGATAAATAAGAACAAATCCGAAATTCCAATAGGAATCAAATTGCGAAGCATCAAATTCCAAATTCCCGAAGGGATCAAATCCCGAAGCGCAGAACAGGTATTGAGAAAAGATGTATTTTAGCCTAGCTAAACAAATCCATCACATTACATGTATTGGTAAGATAGGACTAGTAAACAGAATCCATAAACATGACCCAAATGACATTAAAATTAACATTGCTTTTCCCAATTTGTCTTGTCATATCAAGTTGCTTTGGACCACGAAATGTTGATTATAAAACTGTTTGGAATGAGCAGGGTAAAGAATTAAAAGTATTGGTAAAAACGATTAAAACGAATGGCAACGTTCAACGGGGTAATCATGATTTTCCAAACAATTTTGATGATCCATTTAATGATGGATTTCATTTAAGTTATGGTTGTGATGATACTGGTAAAGCGATTCAATTAGACGACAAAAATATGACAATTAACTTCTATACAGATAGAGGATTAATGGAACATTTTTCTGCTTTTATCTATACAAATGACCCAAAAGTAATTGTGCATCTTGATGAAGAAACCAATCGTGACAAAACTGATGAAGATGTCAAATTGGAAGCGCATTGGTACTACATCCAAAATTAGTTCACCTCACACATTTTTGGTGCAAGAGTTGGAATCGTGGTTACGAAAAAAATAAATTGAAAAAATAAAGATCTTGGATCGCAAACTAAATTAACTTTAATAAATCGGCACCTTCGCTAAACGTGGGAACATTAGCGTGAACATTAAAGACAAGCATATGACAAAATTAATTTCAATCCTATTTTTAATACATTTTGCAACTTTTGCACAGGAAGGTTCTAAATTTTCCGCCATTGAACAAAACTTCGAAAACATCATCATTAAAGGCGCTGAATTTATTCTCCCAAAAGAAGAGCAAGCCAAAAAATTTGATACTTTATTTAATGCGATACCAAATGATTTAATACAAGTCCAAGTGTATTTGGATTCATTCATTTATTATCGTCATTGTTATAAGTTCATTTACAATTCAGATTCTACGAAATTTATAGCGCTTTTTGTTGCGCCTTTTTCAGATTTCGATTATTCGACATTTCTAAAATACAACGGGATGACACGAAACACTTATTTTCCTGAAGGAGAAAATTACTGTTCGTATGTACTTTGGGGCATGTCCTACAATGGGAATTGGTATTATTGGCGAGATTATGTGAATACATTTAAATCAAAATCATACGATGGTGCTAAAAAAAGAGCGAATACATTATTACTCTGCCGCGAAATACATTTTTTTAAGTTCTTCGGCACAAAAAAAGAAGATCAATTTTGGACAGCAGGTTCCAGCAATAATTCAAAAACGAATTCAAACGGACCGTTTGATTTAATCACCGAAGAAAACTCAAGCGGAGACAAAAATCAACAAGAACACATTGGTGATCCGAGCATTGTCGTTTTGAATACATACTTATTCAGACGAATTGAACTGAAGAAAAAGGAAAGAAGTCAATAATAACGCTAACATGAACGAAGCAAAGCGGCAATTACCCATTTCAGTTAGCTGCCTCCGCTTTGTCGAATAACGTTAAACACAACGACTTGACAAAAAAAACTAAACTCTTGAATGTGCTTTACGCCTTGACCGTTGTGCTTTTCTTGCTTGACAGTCTGGCAAGTTTTGACATAAAAAATCAAGCAATAAAGTCTTTCGTTTACTTCGGGCTTCTCATTGGAACACCATTGACTTTGCTATGGAACGCATGGGCAATAAAGACTAAAAACAAAAAAATTATCGGAATAATTTTACCGACAATAATTCTGACAGTGATTTTCATTGTTGGACCAATGAAATTTCTGTTTTCAACTGCTGCCTGGAAAACGCAGACAATTTTATATCAAAATGGACATTCAAGATGTAAGACCGTAGAGTTTCAAATGCAAGACGGTGGTGCATTGGGTTACAAGAATCGCACAGTTGAAGTTTACTATTTGACACCTTTGTTTATTATTATAAGCAAAGTTCCAAAGGATATTGACAAGAGCGTTGAATGGATTAAAGTTGACAAAGACATCAACGAACTTGGACTTAATGCGCCTTAAAAAAAAAGAAATACACGATATAACAGGAATTTGCTATGGGCGGGTTTTGTCCTCTGAAGATAGTTTTGTGCTAGCAATTCCAAAAGGGAGCAAATTTACGCAGCATTCAGCCATGGCTGACAAGCATTCCAAATTCCCGAAGGGATCAAATCACAACACTAAGCCTCTAAATAATCCAAATCCTTCCCAAAGGTCTCCTTCAATCGCGAAATACTGTAAAACGCCAAGGCAAGGAAGAGCAAACCGACCAGTAAGGCTGCAAGGCCATCAGAGAGTTTATAGGACAACAACAAGCCGAAAAGTAAGACGACAATGTTCACCGAACCACGCACGAAGTTAGGTATCGTATTGGCGGCAGTTGAACGGATGTTCGTTCCGAACTGTTCGGCAGCGATGGTCACAAAAATGGCCCAATACCCCGTTCCTGTTCCCAACAAAAAGCACATGAGGTAATACTTGTTTGCGGTGATGTCCTTGAGCACAAAAAGGAAGATGACTGTGGTAAGAAGCGAGAAAAACAAATACAAGTACACCACCTTTTTACGACTTTTCAATAGCTGACTTAGCAATCCAGATAATAAGTCCCCAAAGGAAAGTCCGATGTAGGCATACATCACAGCGAGACCATTTTCCACATTTTCCACCCCCAACCATGGACCAAAATGGTCTTTGGAGTTCATGATCAACAAACCGATGACGTACCAAATGGGAATCCCAATGAGGATGCAATGCAGGTATTTGATGCGGTTGGATTTATCCCCAAAAATGAGGCGAAGATCGCCCTTACGCACAGTTCCTTCGTGTTTCATCTCCTTGAAGAAGGCGGATTCAATGGTCCCAACACGCATCAGCAGCAAGACCAAACCCATGGCGCCTCCAAGTACATAGGCCACTTGCCAATTCGCGAGGTGAGAGCCTGTTAATCCTTTGATAAAATGTCCGATCGCATCGCCATTCATACCCACCAAAGAGGCCACTACAGCGCCCAATGCTCCAAAAGTCACGATGATCATGGTGCCGTAACCCCGCTTCTCTTTCGACATCATTTCAGAAACTAGGGTAATCCCAGCGCCGAGTTCGCCCGCCAAGCCAATGCCTGCGATGATGCGCACGAATGCATAGGTGCTCGTATCGGTCACAAAGGCGTTGGCGATATTGGCAACGGAGTATAGGAGAATGGAACCAAAGAGGACTTTCAATCGGCCTTTTTTATCGCCGAGAATCCCCCATAAAAGTCCGCCGACGAGCATCCCAAGCATTTGCATGTTGAACAAGAACTTCCCCATTGCTGCCTTGGCATCTGGACTGGCACTTTTCATGATTTGGTCCAAGCTTTCGGCTTTTACAACACCGAATAACACAAGGTCATAGATGTCTACAAAATAGCCCAATGCGGCAACGACGATCAATAGCGCAATCTGGCGGTTCTTTTTATTTTCAGCAGGTATCATGGCTACGAAAATAGAATATTCTTGAATGCCACGCACCATCAGCCCAAATGTCCTCCGCACTTTGTATCTTCGCGCCATGCTTTCCGATGAAACATACATGCAACGCTGCATCGATCTTGCCCGCATGGGACAAGGCTTTGTTTCACCCAACCCCATGGTTGGTGCTGTAGTTGTGCACGAAGGAAAAATTGTAGGCGAAGGCTATCACCGTCGCTTCGGTGAAGCACATGCAGAAGTCAATGCCATTGCGTCTGTTAAAGACCCATCGATTTTGTCAGAATGCACCATCTACGTCAATTTAGAACCCTGCGCACATCACGGAAAAACTCCTCCTTGTGCCAATCTTTTGATTGAAAAAAAGCTAAAGCGTGTGGTGATTGGTTGTCCTGATCCGCACAGCAAGGTCAGTGGCAAGGGTGTCGAGCTTTTGAAGAAAGCAGGTATTGAGGTAACTCTTGGCATCTTGCAGCCCGAATGCCGCGAATTGAACCGACGTTTTATTACATTCCACGAACGTCAACGGCCTTATGTCATTTTAAAATGGGCACAAACGAAGGACGGATTTTTGGACCGCATTCGCCATGACGAAGAAACAGGAATCAATTGGATTACCTCTCCGGAGACAAAATCTTTGGTGCACAAATGGCGTTCGCAAGAGCAGAGTATTCTTGTGGGCCGAAGAACCATTCAAAACGACAACCCCATGTTGACCGTGCGCGAATTCAGTGGTGCAAATCCAACTCGCATCGTCATTGATAGCCAGTTGCAAAGTGGCGATGAGTTGAATATTTTTTCCGAAGATGCACCAACGATTGTGTTCAACCGCATCAAAAATGAAGTACGCGGGAACATTGAGTGGATTCGGATTCCTGAGACAAACACCAAGCACATTTTGGATGAATTGTACAAGCGCAACATCCTCTCTGTTTTTGTAGAGGGAGGAAGCCGAACCTTGCAGTATTTCATCATCGACAACCACTGGGACGAAGCCCGCGTGATCGTTGGAAACACATCATTTGGAGAGGGTGTAAAAGCTCCCGCCATTGGAAAAGTACCATCACGCAGTTACTCTTTCTCTACGGATACTGTTCACCATTATTTCCGCAGATGGCCCCTTTAATCCTTTCCATCCTTTGCTCGAGCATCATCTTTGTGCTATTCAAGTTGTTCCCACGTTTTGGGGTGGACACCTTTCAAGCTATTGTATTCAATTATTTCACTGCTTTTTTGTGCGGTATTTTCTTTTTCGGGAGTGATTGGAATCCACAGGCGTTGGAATCTGGCAATTGGCCAATTTTTGTACTGCTCGCCGCTGCTTTGTTCATCTCCCTTTTCATTTTAATGGGCATTAGTTCCCAGAAGAATGGTGTGGCTATAACATCCATCGCGGTGAAAATGAGCATGGCCATCTCCTTGATCTTGATGATTATGCTCTACAATGAGCCTTTGGGATGGATGAAAATAACTGGAATCGCACTTGCATTTATCGGAGTTTTTCTTGCTTCCTACTCTGGAAAATCAGAAGGAGGAACAGCGAAAAATCAAGTGTGGATGTTGGCGACACTGTTTATCGGGAGTGGAATCCTCGATTTTGTATTGAACTACGTCCAGAAGCATCACCTCGAACACCTTACCCCTTCCCTATTTTCAGCCTTTGGCTTTGGTGGGGCAGGACTGATTGGTTTTGCCATTCTCATAACTCAGGTACTGAAAAAACAAGCGACATTATCTTTGAAAAATGTAGTGGCTGGAGTTGCTTTGGGGATACCGAATTACTTTTCCATTTACCTATTGATGGAGTCCTACCGCTCAACAGGCTGGAACGATTCTACAGTACTGGCAGTGATGAATGTTTCCATCGTTCTCATGTCGAGCATCATTGGTTTTATCGCTTTTAAGGAGAATGTCACATTAAAGAAAATCATTGGACTTGCAGCGGCCATTTCGGCCATTGTTGTGCTGTATATAGCCAGTCAATCTTAATCCATATCCCATGAAAATTTACCCACTCAACACTGGAGATTTTAAACTCGATGGAGGAGCCATGTTTGGTGTTGTCCCAAAAACCATGTGGTCGAAAACCAACCCAGCAGATGAGAACAACATGTGCAACTGGTCCATGCGCTGTCTTCTGATCGAAGATGGAAATCGCTTGATGCTGATAGATACCGGTATTGGGGACAAGCAATCAGAGAAATTCTTTTCGCACTATTATTTGCATGGGACGGACAGCTTAAACGGTAACCTGAACACACTTGGATTCAGCAAAGACGACATTACGGATGTGTTCTTGACGCATTTGCACTTCGACCATTGTGGGGGTGCCATTCAATGGAACAAGGATCGAACGGGATTTGAACCGGTGTTCAAGAATGCGCAGTTTTGGAGTACCGAAAATCACTGGCAATGGGCAACAGAACCAAATGCACGGGAAAAGGCATCTTTCCTCAGTGAAAACATTCTGCCCATTAAAGAAAGCGGGCAATTGAATTTCATAGCACGAACAGGAAATTACACGGAAAATGCATTTTCAAATATGGATGTTCTTTTCGTGGATGGACACACCGAAAGCATGATGATTCCGCACATCCGCTACCAAGGAAAAACCATTGTCTTTATGGCGGATCTTCTTCCAAGTGTTGGACACATTCCCTTGCCGTATGTAATGGGCTACGACACACGCCCTTTGATTACCTTGGATGAAAAGGCGAAGTTTCTAAATACAGCGTGTGACAATGAGTACATCCTGTTCTTGGAGCACGATAGCGTGAACGAGTGCTGTACGCTCGAGCGCACGGAGAAAGGCATTCGATTGAAAGAAACAATGCAATTTAGCGAGATTTTCTCCTAACTACCCAATTTTTCGGACAAGGTCGATCAGGCGATTGGAATAGCCAGCTTCATTGTCGTACCAGCCAACTACTTTGACCATGGAGTGAACAACACTTGTCAGCTGGGCATCGAACAGACAGCTGTTGGGATTTCCGATGACATCGACGGATACAATAGGGTCTTCTGTGTAATCAAGGATTCCTTTAAGAGAACCTTCAGCTGCGCGTTTCATGGCTGCATTGATGGCTTCTACACTTGGCGGATTTCTCACCACCATCGTTAAATCCGTAAACGAACCATCGGGCACTGGAACACGCACACCACATCCACCAATACATCCTTCCAAATCGGGAAAAATACGTGTCAATGCTTTGGCAGCACCTGTGGTTGTCGGGACGATAGAGGTTGCTGCTGCACGTGCTCTGCGTAAATCGCGGTGTGGCGCATCGTGCAAGCGCTGATCGGTAGTGTAGCTGTGCACCGTTGTAATGTATGCGCTTTCAATCTCACAGAGTTCGCGCATCACCTTGAGCATCGGTGCAGCATTGTTTGTGGTACACGAGGCATTCGAAATGATGGAATCAGAAAAATCAATCGCTTCCTCGTTCACGCCAAGCACAACTGTTTGAATGTCATCGCCATGGGCAGGTGCAGAAATGATAACCCGTTTCGCTCCCCCAATGAGATGTCCAGATGCCAATGTTTTTGTTAGAAAATGACCTGTTGATTCAATAACCGTTTCTACGCCATATTCACCCCAAGGAATGTTCGATGGATCTGCTTCTTGGCAAAAAACGATGCGTTTTCCATTTTCAAAAATGGCAGTATTGCCTTCGATGGTAAATGATAGACTGAATCCACGATGTATGCTATCGTACTTGAGGAGATGCATCAAGGTATGAATATCGGACAAATCATTGACTACAGCCACATGGATATCCGAAGACAATAAGGCCAAGCGGGTAAAATACCGACCGATTCGCCCAAAACCATTAACACCAACATTTCCCATCACTGCGAATTTACGTATTCTGTAAAAATAAACATGGAGCACAGACGAATCTATGCTCCATGTTCTTTAAGCTATTTTCTTGCGATAAACGTCTAATACTTCACTTGGACGAATCCCTGTTTGATCACATCATTTCCACCTTCAAACGTTGCTTTAATGATGTAGAAGTAGGTGCCTTCCTCAACGAGTTTACCGCCAGATGTTTTACCATCCCATTTTCCAAGTGGATCCGTGTATTCGTAGATTTTATCTCCCCAACGGTTTAGAATGACACAGTCGAAATCTGCTACACCATCAAAGGTAACATAGAAGGCCTCATTTCCTGCCAATGAAGACAAAACGATGATGTTTGGCACCTCGATGTCACAGATTTTCACCCCAATGGTTGCTGTATCTGTGTAGGTGTGACAAATGTTTGATGCTGTTACAATATACTCTCCTGGCTCAGTGATGGTGATACTTGGGCCTGTTGCGCCTGTATTCCAGACGAAATTGTCTACGGTAAAGTTCTCTTGTGCATTCACTGTGTAGGTTGTTCCTTGGCAGATGACGGTATCCAAGACATCGGTATACGCATTTGGAGGGAAGGTTACCAAAGCTGTAAGCGTGATGTTACAAATATTGTCGGTGTACGACATTTGGTAGGTACCCGGCGTGGATGTGTAAAGCAAC
>JBDKGB010000012.1:0-17816 GCA_039798485.1 Bacteroidota bacterium | reverse complement strand
GCATTCGCGTTACCATTCAGGGTTTTGCCAGCCCATTGCACAAAACAGCGTACAACGTAAACTTGACCAAACGACGCATTTCCTCCTTCATGAATTATCTGCGCGCATACGACAATGGTGTTTTTGTTCCGTATTTGGATGGGACAGCACCAAATGGTGGCTATGTGCTGTTTACACCCGTTCCATTTGGAGAATATACCGCAAATCAATTGACGAGCGACAACATCAATGACCAGCGAAACTCTGTGTATTCTAGGGCTGCGGCCATCGAACGAAAGATTGAAATTCAAAGTGTGGAATCCATCCAAGAAGACAGCCTTGCTTTTTACACCGAGTTAAGTCCAAGCGCTGTCGATCTGGGATCATTGATCAGAACGAATACCTTCCAAAAAACAATCCTTTTCACCAACAAAAGCAATCAAGTTTTGGAATTGGAACGTATCGAATATGACAGCAGTATTCTTAAAATCACGTTGGACAATCGAATTCCTGCACAATCGGCAGTAAAAATTACATTCAACAATCAACTTTCCTTGCCAAAAGGTATTTTCTCCGTGCCTGTAAAGATGTATTTCAAAGGATATACTTCACCAATTCAACTTCGTGTTTTGGGCGAGGGCTTGTAGTTTGGATGCATCCGCGCGAATTGATACCTTTGCACCCAAATCAACGAGTCGAATGAGTAAAACACCGGTCAAGCGTCCACGATTAATGTTTATTGACATGGCGCGCTCCATTGCCATTATTTTAATGTTGGAGGGGCACTTTGTGGATCAAACCTTAGGGTCTCGTTTTCGCAGTCCAGATGCACACTTTGTGAATCCCGATTTCTTTTGGTACGACTGCTGGCACATCATCCGAGGCTATACATCGCCGATGTTCTTGACGATGACAGGGTTAATTTTTGTGTACCTTCTCTATGCCAATAAAGGAGAACCATTCTTCGGAAATGAACGCGTAAAGAAAGGATTCAAGCGTGTAGCTGAATTGCTCTTTTGGGGATATGTACTGATGCCCAAAGGGTTTCACATTCTTCAATGCATTGGTTTTGGAATCATGGGACTTTTGTTGACCTATGGCTTGTACCGCTTGATTAAAGTGATTCCATTGTGGGTATATTACATGGTATTTTCCTTGATTATCTTTTCGTTTTGGGCACCATTAAATACAATTCGCAACGAGGCAGGTGTGGTTCCTTGGCCTTACGGTTGGCCAGATTTCCTTCAAAACATGATTCACGCGCCAGCACACCGTTCTATGTTTCCCTTGGCGCCACACCTCGGCTATACATTTTTCGGAGCCGGGTTGGGGGTGATCCTACATAGTGCTTGGATCAACAAGAGCAAATGGCTTATTCCAGGATTTCTATTTTTCACAGGAATTCTATTGTTTTTCTACTCCACAGAATTCTTATACTTCATTCACCATTTGATGACACGCACATTTGGCTTCGGTATTCAGTATTTAGCTAGTGGAAATTGGTTGTTTGAAAATCTCGGGATGATACTTATGGTTTTAGGTCTTTTGTCCTTGGTTGAAAAACTGTTTACCATCAAAGAGAATCTCTTCATCCGCATGGGAAGAAACACCCTACCTGTTTTCGTTGTGCACATGATCATTTTGTATGGCGCCATCATCCATTTTGGTATTGCGAAGTTCATCTCACGCGACATGAATCCATTAAATCCTTACCAAGCAGCAATCGGCGCAACACTGTTTATTGCAACTTTTGCTCTGATGGTGTATTATATTAAACCATTGACAGCTTTTTACGACCGCGTCCTTGGGATAGTTTTCCCAATCAGAAAACGATTATCAAAAGAGAACAAAAAATAAACACAACAATGAAACGACTGCTTTTTCTGTTTCTCCTATTATCGAGTTATCAGGTTATTTCTCAGAATCAAAATGTGTTGTTCATCGGCAATAGTTATACGCACTACAACAACATGCCTAAACTCTTTGAGCGCGTTGCAAAAGCCAACAACCATACTGTTTATGCGGATTCAATTGCAGTGAGCGGAAGTACCTTGAAGCAGCATGCTGAGCGACCAACAACCTATGCCAAGATGAAGACACGGCCATGGAACATTGTCGTTATACAAGGATTTAGCCGAGAATTTGCCCAAGACTCAAGTGTCATAATGACTGAAACAGTGCCTTATGTGCGACAATTGATTGATTCCGTACTTACATTCAGTCCTTGTGCACAGATTTATTTCTACATGACTTGGGGATACAAAGACGGTTTTGCAGATGAAGAAGCCAACAACACCTACGACAAAATGCAAGCACGCATCCTGTATGGCTACAAGTTGTTGCAGCATGAATTTGGCTACCCGATTGTTCCTGTAGGATTGGTATGGAAAGATATTCGCGAAAATCATCCTGAAATCAATCTTTACGAAGACGACAATCAGCACCCCAATTTCAATGGGAGCTATACCATAGCTACAACCTTTTATTCAGCCTTTTACAACAAGACGTCCAATGGTGAATATTCACCAGTAAAACTGAACCAAAGCTGGAAACCGACACTCATCGGCACAGCGAGTAAGATTATACGCGACAACTATAGTTATTTCAAGTTGGATAGTTTGACACACCCAGCACCTGTTGTTCCGCCGATTATGGATTTCAGCATTCACGAACATTGGACCAACATCAGCATTCAAAACCGCACCAAGTACTACAATTCAATCCAATGGGATTTTGGTGATGGCACGGTGTCAAAAAAATACCATCCGAAACATTACTACGAAAAGAACGGCACCTACACGGTAACATTGACTGTTGTGCGCGATTGCCACGAATTCATTTTGACCAAGAAAATTACGGTTTCTCATTCCGACAAATACGCCACGTCAAATCCAAAAAAGAAAAAGAGCTAATTCATGGCAGACCTAAAACCAAAATCATCCGCCGATCGCCTCTTTTTTATTGATGTAACTCGTTCCATTTCGATTTTGTTGATGCTCGAAGGTCACTTTATCGTGATGTGGCTCGACCAACAATTCAAGGACAAAGACGAATGGGTTTATTCCATTTTCTCTGGCATTCGCGGAAATACAGCCCCCTTGTTCCTGACCATTACGGGTGTGGTATTTATGTACTTGCTCGAACGAAAAGGAAGTGAGATTTACAATTCAGAACGAGTTAAAAAAGGACTAATTCGGGTTGCAACGCTTCTTGGCTGGGCTTACCTCGTTCAAATTAACTTTAGAACAATTGCTAAAAACACAGGCACTTGGACTGAAGAATGGGCTGCATATACCCAAGAATTTCACTACAATCCAATTACGTATTTCACACACATCGTTGGCGATCGCTTTTATACTTTTCATATTCTTCATTGCATCGCCATTGGGCTATTTCTGACAATTGGCATTTATGCATTTGCCCATTTTATCAAGAAAATGCATTATGTGCCTCATTTATTGGTAGGTGCTGCACTTGCATGTATTTTTATGCAACCTGTCATCGTGAACTACTACGATACAGCAACACATTTGCCCTATTTGCCCAACATCCTGAATAACTTTTTTGGTGGTGAGCACAGTGTATTTGGTGTATTTCCATTTTGTGGCTATGTACTTGGCGGAGCTTTCATTGGTTCACTCATAGCGCGAGGTTTTGATGCCACTTCAAAGCACGGGTTGCGAAATCTTTTGATTGCGGCCATTGCATTAATTGTCATTCAGGCATTGTTCCGTTTTTCTTTTGATGCCGTGCTGAGTCATTTTATGGATAGACCGGTAAAGTTCTTTCGATTGATGGACTCCTTCTTTTTGAGATTTTCGTTGTCTCTGGTATTGGTCATGGGTGTAATCCTCGCCACACGCAATAAAACATCAATTAACAGCACTTTACTCGCCGTGGGACAAAATACCCTACCCATATTTATTTTGCACTTACTGGTGCTCTATGGCGCTGTGAGTGGCTTCGGTCTTGACACCATTCTTACAGCGGTAAATGTACAGGAGCTAGAATCGTACAGACAACCCTGGATCACCATTGGATTTGCTGCAGTGTTTATTGGGATTTTCGTGGTTTTTGCAGCTAAAATTGACGCACTAACTGAATTCTATCGGAAATTCTGCAATACTTTGTTTCTTCGACCGAAGAGCAAATCACCACTAACGACGTTCAAGGCGATGAGTGGAATGCTATTGATTGGGTTCGTTTTGTACCAACTTATTTCGCGCCTATAGCAGCCTGAATCAACGTTACTGCTTCTCCCAACTCTTCCATTGAAGGATTCAATTTGGGACCTGAAAAATTCATGTCCGAAATTCCATCCATAGGTACCAAGTGAATGTGTGCATGTGGCACCTCCAAACCAATGACGGTCATGCCGACCTTTTTGCACGGGTAAGCCACTTTGATGGCTTTAGCCACCTCCGCAGTAAAAACCAACATTTTGGCCATGTCATCGCTAGCTATATCGAAGAAATAGTCTATTTCCTGTTTTGGGATTACAAGAGTGTGTCCCATACGAAGTGGATTGATATCCAGGAAAGCTAAGAACTCATCGTTTTCAGCCACCTTGAATGCAGGTATTTCACCCGCTATGATCTTTGAAAAAATGGTGCTCATGGGTTTATCGGGAAATTTCCACGACTTCAAACTTGATGATTCCGTTTGGCGTTTGCACATCAGCGATTTCGCCTTGTTTCTTGCCGAGTAAACCTTTACCAATTGGAGAGTCGATAGAAATCTTTTTCGCTTTTAGATCTGCCTCATTTTCTGCGACAAGCGTATATTCCATTTCCATTCCATTCGCCACATTGCGGATTTTTACTTTAGAAAGGATTAGCACCTTTGACGTATCGATATTGGTTTCATCAATGAGACGTGCATTCGCAATGATAGCTTCTAATTTTGAGATTTTCATTTCAAGCAATCCTTGTGCTTCTTTTGCAGCATCGTATTCCGCATTTTCAGACAGGTCACCTTTGTCTCGCGCCTCAGCGATTTGTTCTGAAATGGCAGGACGTTGTACCGTTTTCATTTGGTGCAATTCCTCCTTCAGTTTATTCAAACCTTCCTCTGTATAGTAACTGATCTGTGACATAAATATCGTCTTGTGATGGTATTAAACAAAAACAAGAGAGCCACTGGGGCTCTCTTGGTATTTCAAAAATAGAAAATTCTTTTATTATTTCAAATCGATCGTTGCACCGATAGTGTGGATGATACCGAAGATACCTGCAAAGCGTGCACAGTATTCGATACCCAAAGCAGTTTTGTTTTCACCTACAAGTGCATCCAAAGAGAATCCTGCAGTCGGACCTACCAATGCATTTGAACGATTCTCAGCAGTGAAGATGTATTTTTCGTACACAAACCCACCACGAAGGTTGAAAGCTACTTTATCGCCAACCATTCCATAATCCAAACCTAAACGGAATTGATCATACGAGAATGAATTTGCTGTAAATCCAAGTGCCAATGTCAATTTGTGTTGAGCAGCTGAAGTAGACGTGCTCGTACCAATAGCTGGTTTTGACTTAGGTCCACCCAAAAGGAAATCATAAGATCCACCAATAGACAACAACGAAGGCATTTCAAAGTTTGCAGAACGCTCTTCCAAAGATGCCGTGTAACCAGAACTTAGGTAATCCACCTGTTGTGCAAGACCATCACCTTTATAGTGCATGACAGGACCTACATTTTTCAAAGCGATACCAAACTTGATTTGATCGCGCTCACCAGTTACATAGCGAATTCCAGCGTCGATTGCCATACCTGAAGATTTCAAGTTGGAAATGCTCGAAGAAATCACCTTAAAGTTAATCCCTCCATAAATGGATTTAGAGAAAGCACGTGCATAACCAACGTTAAAGATGTTTGCCCGTGGTGAGAAGAAACCGATGTTCCCCTCCGGGTTCGCTACTGTAGTAATTGGAATATCACCGTAGTTCAACGATTGTACACTCACCGCGATCACGTCTGTTTCAGAAATGCGTTGAGCAATACCAGCGCTGTTCATTGCAATCCCTGCTGAACCCATCCAGTTGCTGTAGTTGAACTTGATTTGAGTTTTGTCCGTAAATGCAAGACCCGCGATATTGGTGTACGTAGCTTCCAAGCCATTTACACTTGAAATACCAGCATCACCAAAAGCTGCGCTTCGTGCCCATGGATTCACCAACAAGTGCGATGCACCTGCCGAACCCACGCGGTCTTCATTACCCGCCATCGCGATCATACTGAACGCCATTGCTCCGCCGAAAAGGATGTTCTTCATATTCATTGTTGAACTTTTCATTTCACTTTTTCTTTTAAATCAATTAAGTACCTTGTAAGTCTACTTGACGCATACCTCCGAAGAATTTGAGGATCACCTCTCCTGCTCCAGGCACTTCCACATGTATTAAATACACTCCTCCTGCTACCGGAATTCCCTTCCAGTTGTTCAAATCCCAATCCAACGATGTGATCGGACTGTCCTTTTTGAACGTACGAATCAACTTACCGTTTGAACTGTAGATTTTCACTGTACAACGCTCTGGAAGGTTTGTGATTTTCACACGTGTATCCAAACGAGTACGCTCGTATTCAGAGAATGCATAATATGGATTCGGTAC
Source organism: Bacteroidota bacterium (assembly GCA_039798485.1). Taxonomy (GTDB): domain Bacteria; phylum Bacteroidota; class Bacteroidia; order Flavobacteriales_D; family Crocinitomicaceae; genus M0103. The sequence goes on along the minus strand of JBDKGB010000012.1, from coordinate 11,226 downwards.
CACATTGATCAGACTCAATGCATCTGTCAACGCGTCAGCGCTAGCTGTCTCCGTGAAGATATCATCCATTGACCAAGAATACATCGGCTTACCGTTGTTTTCGCCTGAACCAACGAAGTTTTTGTACTCCTTATTGATTCTCAAACGAATTTTAACATCCGTAGACAACAACTCTTGTCCTGGCGTCAACATTGGGTATGCCACCCAAGTCAAACTACCGTACAATTCACGTTTCGCAATGGCATTATTCGTCAAAACTTCTTGATACTTCAGGTACAATTCATTTGTTGCTGAATTATCACCAACAGAAGGAACGTATGCTGGGAAGTCAAAACCTGAGCTTGTGTATCCATTGATAGTAGCCTGCTTGTAGCTAAACACATAGAACGGTTGAACACCACCCATCAAAGGAGAACCAACACCGTTTACAAAACGATCGGTTGGATTCCAAATCATGTCTGCTCCATTTTCAGCACCCAAGAATGAACATTCACCAAAAGCCATGTACAAACGTGCACCTGATTCAAGGTCAATGGCATATCCAGGGAACCAACCCATACCTGTACCGGTTCCATCAGGATTTCCTTCCTTATCGACACTTTGACTTGCACGCAACGCTCCTGGTTGAGCACCACCTACATTCAATGCTGCCTCACGACCAAGTTCAACTACTGGACAACGAGTCCATTTTGATTTATCGCTTGTAAGCACGATATCTACACTTGGCAAGAAGGAAATCGAAGCGTTGCTCTTCGCCGATCCTGGACTTGTTAAGTTATAGTATGCCATCGGCATGTAGCTCGCTTGGTAACCCACCAGTCTATGTGGTGCAATACCACCATCTAGGATTTTCGCAAATTTCTTGTCATTATCCTGTCCTGATTCATCCTTATAGTTACATGGGTTCAAATAATCCACTCCATCAGGTAAACAATCTGTCGCAGGATCTGGAGAATAATCTCCTGAGCGCACCCAGTTTGTAGGGAAGAAGGCATCATTATCAGAAACCGCCGTCATCCATTGTTTTGATGAATCTTCAAACTCGATCGTTGCATCAATCATGTCCGTCACCTTCACAGAAGCATTTCCTGAAGGGCCCGTATATTTCGTTTGATAGATTTGTACTGAAATACCCCACTGTGGAATGATTTGTTCGTTGTCGCGATTGATGGCAGATTCTGAACTTACAGAGTCAAGAATGTTTCCATCCTTTGAATCGTAGCGGTAAATCACCCAGCTCGCCGTATCTGCAGCATTTGATGATGTAGGGACATAATCACGGAACTTACACTCGAAATAACCGTTCACCAAGTTCAATGGGTCAACCACTTTCACTTGGATTGGTCCAGCTCCTAGATCGTACGTTGGGTTCTCCATGAAACCTTGAGACAAGATTGTGCTTGTTGTCAAGTCATCAAACTCAAGTGCATGGTTTCCGTTTCCGTACCCATCCAAACGCGTGATTTTTGGCGAAGAACCATACTCAATACGTTGGATTGTTCCGTCAGCTTCTGGAGCTGGATCGTGAGGAATCGCAGGGATTGCAGCAATCGCTGTTCCGTCATAATTCAAACGAGAAGAAATGTATGGGATTTTCTGACCATCCAAGAACAATGGATCTGTAGGATCGTATTTCTTAAATTGGTTGTATGCGTATGCTACCGCAACATAATAATATGTTTTGTGGTTGATCAAACGACGGTCACCTGATGCAAATGCATCTTCTGTCAATTTGAATGAGTGTTGAATACCTTCGTCAGCACCGTCTACTTTTTCAACTGGCACAGCGAAACCAAGCTCTTCATCAAATTCAAAATTGATAATTCTTGAAACACCATTTTTCTTGTCTGTTTGAGCTACCAAACGAGCCTTACTTGGATCGTTGATATCTGCAACCGAAACATCTACGGATTTCAATTGGAAGATTTGGTATCCTTCAAAACGGTAGTAACGGTCAACTGTTGGATCAGTAATGTTGATTTCATCTTTTTCCTCGTACCCTTCTTGGTAGTTGTTTGAAGAAGATGGGTTTTCAATCATCAAGATCAATTCATTTTTCAACTCTTGAATGGTCAATTTCGGCGCATCTGGAGGAGAAAGAATCTTAAAACATGCATCGAACAAAGCCTGTGCTTTCGTGTCGGCGCGCTTCATCGCATTTACAGATGAGAACAAATCTCCGTCTGTACCACGACCAAATACGATACCTACTGTAATGTTATTCACCGCACCTGGCTTCAATGTAAATGGACCTGCAGACTGAACGAAACGACGGTCACCTTGCGGGTTGTTGTTAGTCGCCTCATCCCATCCGTTCGGGAAAGAAGATGTCATGTCTGTGCCCGCTGTTGACCAGTTCAAAGGATCTGAATCACCAGGGAACATATAATCAGACGGCACAGTTGTAACACCGTTTGATCCTTCATAACCCAATCCTCCAAAGAACATTTCAGAAGCATTCGCCCAACTACCACTCATGAAGTTGTAGTATTCAGAAGCGGAAGAAGGGTCATTGTAAGGGTACTGAGATGTAGACGTATAGTATGTAAAACGACGCATACCAAAACGCTCGTTATCTACTATACCATCTGAATAACCGATACCTACACCTTTGTAAACGATTCCTTTACCAGCAATCGCTTGAATCACAGAAGGAACGATCAATGAATCCAATGCTTCATCATAGTATGGACCAACGTTATCAATACCATCCGCATCTTGGTAAGGACCTTCGAAGAAGTCACAACCTACTGCTGGTGGATTTTCACCGTAACCTAATTTTCCAGAGTTCACTTCATCGAAAAGGTCACCGTTATACATGTATCCTAATCCGCGAGATACGTCACATCCGGTGTAGTCATCCGAGAAGTTTCCAACGTCAGCATCTAGGTACTGAGAGAAATATGTATTGTACAATGTTTGTGTACCACGGTTGATCAACTCGTAGTTGTAGAATGTCATACGGTTTACTTCGTCATTCGTAGCAAAAGCAAACGCTTGTGCACGAATTTCCATTCCGATAGGATCACCGTTTGTTTCCGTGTGGATGTTTCCTTTATCGTTGAATACCCACCAATGCGTTTCATCACCAAACAATGATACACGACGGTCGATACCACACTCGATATCATCACGACCCAAGATATCATCATACCAAGGGTGGTCACCATCGTCCAATGCGTTGTACACACCATCTTGATTTCTATCGTAGAAAGGTGCCAAATAATAATCTTGACCTAGAGAAACGTCACCATGTGCAGGCCAGTTCTCAATACGGTTCAATTCATCTGCTGTAGGATCTGTGATATCGTCACATCCTTCTGGTTGAGGCGTAATGTTGTTACATTCCCACCAAAGGTTGAAACGGATAACCTCTGCCTTACGAATTGTGTAAAATTGGTCAAACGCGATACACTGATCTGGATCAATGTTTGCCTCACCAAAGTCACGAACCGCACCTGCACCTACTGGAGCTCCAGGGTTGTAGTTTCCAGAACCCGGGTTAACGCTCAATGGACCAGGCCAGAAGTCATTTCCAGAACGGTAACGCAAGGCAGCCAATTTCAACTGACCGTTTACATCTGTACCACCCATCCAAAGTGCACCTGCATAAACAACATGCAATCCACTTCCTTTAGGCACCTCATAAGATGCTACGCTTGCCGCACGGTTTTGGAACATACTACCACCTTGCTCGATCAGACACTTCACGTCGTTGAACTGAAGAATCAATTTTGCAGTAGCTGGTGCACAGTTTGCTCCTTTTTGCGTTGGCGTAGCTTTTTTGCCGATATCGCCAGGCGCCAAATAGGCAAAGGCACTATTCGACAACATTGCCGATACTCCTACTACGATTGCTATTATTCGCTTTTTCATACTTCGATTTTCTTATGCTGTTTTTTAGAAGTCAAATTTAACACCCAAACGGATTGTTCTTGGTGAACTGATGTTGTAAGGGTTTTGAATTTTCATTGTGTAATAATCTCTGAACGCTTGCTCATCCAACTGGTTTTGGATTGATGTCTGGTTTGCAGCAGCTGCAAGGTATCCATCATCATCCCAGTTTCCTGTTGCACGGTAAACGCTAAGCACGTTGAAACGGTTGAACAAGTTTGTTACACGAACATAGACATTCAAGAATGTTGTTTTCTTTTTGTCTTCTTTTCCGAATTCCAAGTTGAACGTGCGGTCCAACTGAAGATCCAAACGGTATGACCAAGGCAAACGTGAACCATTCAATGTACCATTCAAACCAGAGCTCAAGTTACCAATCGCATCATCCGTAATGAATGTTTGTGATGAATAAGGAGATCCTGAATAGATGTTAGAGATGATGTTCAAACCAGTATTTTCCAACAAGTTCAAACCACCGATTACTGGACCGTTGTAGTCAGCTCCTTCACCATAACGGTAATCCATTGTGATGGCAAATGCGTGACGTTGGTCAAACGAGTAAGGGAAGATTGCTCTTAGGTTAGGCAAACCAGCGTTAACAAGACCTGCTGCAGATGTTGCATCAGAACCCGTACCATCAGCAAACTGTAAGGTATAGGCTACAGTCATACGGATATTTCCCGTTCTACGCATGTCATACGCTACGGTCAAACCTTTTACAGTACCGAAGTCACGGTTACCATACGTACGGTACGTTGCTGGATATGCTTCGAATACATTCACCAACTGTACGTTGTTACGCTGCTCGCGGTAGAATGCAGAGATTTTCAAAGATGATGTCTTAGACAATACTTGTTGGAAACCTAATTCGTAGTCAACAGTTGTTTCCGGCTTCAGGTTCGCGTTGTCGATGACAGCACTTCTTGATTGGATAAACTGGTAGTCGAAAGGATCGAAACGGTAACCTGAAGTAGGACGTTTTGTCAAGATATCGTAGTGAGCGAAGAAAGATGCCTCGTCAGAGATCGGGAATGAGAACGCGATACGTGGCATTACATTCACTTGTGCTTTGTAATCTTGGAAGGCATCAGCACTTGGTGTTTCTTGCGATGGGTTTTGCAACCATGGCTGAATACCTGTAGCACCTCTCAATACTTTTGGATCTTCTACTTGAACACCATCAGCATTGTACCAGTTGTTCAAAATACGGAAACCGTTGATCGCTGTTGGGTTGTTCACATCATTCACATAAACCGTATAGTCGTCACCCATTGCTTCTGGAACATTTACCCAGGAGTAAGCCGTTGGATTGTCAATTGCCAATTGTTTTGCTTCAGCAACTGTTTTGGCGTTATAGAACAAGTACGGATCTTTCAATGTAGGCTGGTTGGCATCGAATACATCGACACGAACACCCACGTTGAATACGATATCGTTGAATGCAAACTTGTCCATGATGTATCCAGCCATGTACGTCGGTTGGAAGGCACCAACGAAACGACGGTAGTTTCCATTTTGATCAAACTCGTTGAAATACTTGTTGATGTCTGTTGACCCACGAACTTTTTGTCCTGTGTGGTCGTACCCCCAATAAGATACAAAAGAGTTACCACCATTCAACAATTCATCCGGAGAGAACATGTTGAATGTGTAAATAGAAGGATCGTACTGGTCAATATCAATGAAGTCAGAACCTGCTCCACCTGCAGAAATTGCACCTTGCTCATACAAGTAGTTACGAAGGTTGTAATCGAAGAACGATTGATTGTCTTGGATTGGGTTTCCATATTGGTCCACTTTTCCACCTTGACCACCGTACTCACCTGTACCTGATTGGTAAGCGTATCCTGAGTTGTAACGATCGTATGTAATTGCTTTAAATGAACCTGAATCCGACACAACACCTGAGTTCAAGTCAAGTTCTTTGATGTGGAAGTTTGTCAACTGACGTGCAATCGACCAAATTCCCAATGGACCATTCGTTCCACCAGAAGTTGTCGTTCCAGAAGTCCAACCACGGTCGAAACGTTGCTCGTATTCGAAACCTAATGAAATGGCGTGGTCACCGATGTTCACTGAACCTGATCCTGTTACACGGAACTGATCGTTTTCAGTTTTTCCAAAATAGTTGTAGGGTGTACCGATGTTTGACCACATTTGGTAAACCGCGGATGGTGCATCTCCATTACGAAGTGCATTCCCCTGTTGAATTTGGAAAAGGTTTTCGTAGTGATTTTCTGGATCACCAGCGTAGATGTTGTAATACTGTGTAGTGATTGCAGCAAGAGCAGCATTTGTTTCAGATGGTGAGAAATCTACCTGAACATCACGGAAACCGTTGTGTACAAATGTTTGTGTTGCTTGATCGAATTCATACGATGGACGACGTGTCGTTGTAAACGTTCCTACGTGACCATAGTTAAACATGCTGTATTTGTGATTTGGATCGTAAACGTCATTTTTCGATTTCGAGTAATCCACCATCAATGAGTAGTAGAAAGACTTCACTTTAGAAGCACTTCCCTCTTTCGTGTTTGTAAAACGCTGTGTCAAACGACCGAATACACGGTAATCCAATGATTTGTACACTCCAAAGTTTTGGAAATTCATCAATGAACCGGCATAAGAATAGTTTGATCCGTAGCTGTAGTTCAAAGATCCACCAAACGTCAAGTTTACTGTAGGCCCGAGGTTGAAGTCGATTTTCGCCTGACCAGAAACAACTGTTTGACGAGCGTTCATTCTGTAATCTGTTTTTTCAAACGCATCTTTATGAAGGAAAGACGCATTGTAGAATGTACCTTGTCCGGTTGATGTTGGACGCAATGGATTTGCAAGCAATTCATCACGCACTTCTTTCTTGATACGGTAGCTACCTCCAGCCAATGGACGGCTATCCAACTGGTCCGTGTAGTTTCCAGAAATCAAGAACCCAAGAAGTGGTTTCGTTTTCTTGCCTGTTGAGTCACGTTGCATCAACAAAGGACCAGAGAACATACCCTCCAATAAGTTGTATCCATATTTATCTAAACCATAAACTTTCCCGTCATAACCGTCTTTATCTGCTCCATTAAAATAGAAACCAGAAGTCACACCTTCTATCGACCCGAAATATTTTGCTGAAGGACCACGTGTTGTCACAGCAATGATACCACCTGTTGCATCCCCATAGTTTGCAGGAAGACCACCGGTAATTACCGATACCTCTTCAATAGCGGACTTTGGAAGGTTGGCGGATCCACGCACCTTGATACCATCTATATAGAAATATGTACCATCTGAACGCGAACCACGAACCGAGATTGAACCAGAACCTTCGTCTGTATTTACCCCACCAACCGTTTGAGCAACACCAGCTGCAGAACGAACAGGGAGACGAGCGATGTCTTCACGAGTTACTGTTGAACCTGAGGCACCTCCATCCTTATCAATAAGTGGCACCTTAAAGGCAACAACCTTCATCTCTTCGATTTCCTGAATGTTTTTCGCTTTTGAAATTTGAAGATCATCCAAGAATCGGATTTTATCCCCCACGACAATCACACCTGTCAAAACAGACGGCTGGTAACCTTCAGTCTCGTTACGCACTTCGACATCATACTCACCCGCAGGAACAGAGTTAATGATGAACTTCCCATCAAAATCCGTGTTTGCCCCACCCTTGATCGATCCACTCTGAATCAACACTACCTTACAAAAAGGAATAGGTTGCTTGGTGTCACCATCTTTCACGGTACCTTTTACAGTACCTAAGCCTGTCTGAGAGAAGGCACAAGTCGCTGTTAATAAGATACTTACTAAAACAAAGTTTAATTTTTGTAACATACGTTTAGTTTAAACATTCAACTAGTTTGTCGCTTTTAAGCCGATAAATATAGAAAAAATCGTTGGCTTAACCGAAGTGTTAAAAAAATTTAAAATCAACATTTTCACCTATTGACACCCCACTTCATTTTCCGAGTGCAATAGAATCAAGGGTTTAAGGTCTTTTCATTGTTAATTTCCTATGAACTAAATTTTCTTTAAAAAAATGAGTTCATTTGCAAAAAGGGAATTCGGTGCACTTCAAACAAGAAACACATTCTATTGATTCAGTCAACATCCATTTGTTGCGCTATGAGGCATTCGAACCTAATGATTATCTCGACCATCTCACCGAACAAGAAACAGAACGTTACTTTACATTTGCGCACACCAAGCGCAAAATGGAATTTGTTGCAACGCGCATTTTACGTCACCGCATTTTTGGATTTACGCACATACATTACAGTGCTCTAGGTGCACCTTATATAGAGGACGAAGGATTTATCTCTATAAGTCACGCGAAAGGTATTGTTGGGATTGCCTTCTCGAAGGATTTTCCCGTAGGGCTTGACCTCGAAAAAATAGATCCGCGTTTGCTCAAGCTGTCACCTAAGTTTTTATCTATAGAAGAGACGGAATCTTTGGACATCTCTTCCGCCCTTGAAATGACAAAGGTATGGTCGGGAAAAGAAGCGCTCTATAAAATAGCAGGACGCAAAGGAATCCTCTTTAGCAAAGAATTGCACCTGTCCCCTATTGAAAATAATCGATGGAATGGCAGAATTCACTCGGGAGATAAAATTCTTCATGCCGAAATTTCTATTTTTACACTGGATGATGTGGTGGTCTCCGTTAACATTAACGCATTGAAGGAAGAATGACAAATACATATATCGAGTCTTTCAGGAAAATTTCAAAAGGTATTGCCGTTCTCATCGATCCAGAGAAATGCGATAACGGTGAAAAACTATTTGCCTTGTTGGATAAAGCAGCCTTTGCCAATGTGGATTATCTCTTTGTAGGAGGCAGCACTGTCAGTCGCAGTGAGTTTCAACAGACCATTTCAGCCATTCGCTCGCACTCAAGCCTACCACTAATAATTTTTCCTGGTTCATTTCATCAAATTTCCGAAGAGGCGGATGCGATCTTGTTTTTAAGTTTAATTTCAGGAAGGAATCCTGATTTTTTAATTGGTCACCACATCGCGGCAGCGCACGAACTTTCTGAAATGCAGATTGAGGTGCTGCCAACAGGATACATATTAATAGATGGTGGCACAAAATCGTCTGTGGCTTATGTAAGTCAAACGACGCCTATACCGAACGAATCACTTTCCATCATTCGCAACACGGCACTTGCTGGAAAATTGCTAGGCATGCAATTGCTTTACCTTGATGCAGGGAGTGGTGCGAAGGAGTGTGTTTCCGAAAAATGCATTCACACGCTCCGCGACCTTGGACTACCGATTATTGTTGGAGGTGGAATTCGTGAAATCGATCAAATGGCTGCCTTGCACAAATCCGGAGCATCTGTGGTGGTCATTGGAAATAAATTGGAGGAGGATATTGACTTCCTTTTGGATGTTCGATCGTACAAAGCTTTAATAGATGTCAAGACTTCAGGATATTAAGATTTTAAGACTTGAACAAAGGACGAGAGACAAAGGACTTAATTTTGGGACTTCAAGATATTAAGACATTAAGAGTTCAAGACAGCGTTTGGGAGAAGAACAAGTGACAAAAGAGTTGATTATTCGAGTAACTCGTAACTCGTAACTCGTAATTCGTAATTCGTAATTCGTTAAATTATCGAATCATTTACTAATTAAAAACCGCCTTCAGCGACATGTCCATGCTTTTCACACTGTGTGTTAAAGCACCTACAGAAATAAAATTTACCCCAGTTTCTGCGTAAGCGCGAATGTTGTCGATGGTAATACCGCCTGATGCTTCAACCTCATAGTGAGCAGGAATTGTGGGAAGTACCGCAGCAATTCGTTCAGGTGAAAAATTATCCAGCATGATGCGCTGCACCCCACCAACTGCGATCACTTCATTCAATTCCTTTTCGTTCCTTACCTCTACTTCAATGTTGATGTCCAATTGATGGTGTTGAATGTACTGTTGTGCTTGAACAATCGCTGGTTCAATTCCTCCAGCATAGTCGACATGGTTGTCTTTCAACATAATCATGTCGTACAAACCGAATCGGTGATTGACTGCCCCACCGATGCGTACCGCCCATTTTTCCATGTAACGAATTCCCGGTGTTGTTTTTCTGGTATCTAAAAGTTGTGTATTCGTGTCTTTGATCAAATCAACAATGCGCGCAGTCTGTGTGGCGATTCCACTCATGCGCTGCATAAAATTCAATACAAGACGTTCGGTTGTCAGGATAGATCTTGAGCTGCCTTCCACTACAAAGGCCACATCCCCTTTTTTCACGTGAGCGCCATCGTTCAGAAAAACTTCAATCTTCAATGTAGGGTCAAAGCGGTGAAAAATAATTTGCGCCAATTCCACCCCAGCAAGTACACCATCCTCCTTAATCAATAGTCGGGCTGAACCTTGCGCATTTTCCGGAACGCAAGACAAGGTAGAATGGTCGCCGGTACCGATATCCTCATTAAGTGCGTTGTCGATGATGTCGTAAAGCATGGAATAGAGAATTAAGAATTAAAAATGAAGAATTAAAAAGGACAATTGACGATGGAATGTTTTTGGTGGCTGAGGCTCTCGAAGCCACGAAACACAAATGACTAAAAACGAACTACTCATTAAGATTTTTCGATGGAAAGACTTTCGATTAGGAAATCTCCATTGACCTTTTTGAAGTGTATGGTTACACGAAATTCTTCGGACTTGGATTGATACGTTCCAATAGCGAAGGAACCATCAGATGCTTCTTTACCTTTAAAAATAAACTTGAACGACGTGCCTGGTTTTTTCGTGAAGAAATCTTTGAGTACCAAATTGGCTTGTGACTGGCTATATACACCTTCCTTGCCGAGCACATTGATAAGAATTTTTTCTTTTCCTAGTGCTGTTATGTCTTTTGCATCGTTGGTCGCAAAGGCATTTTCAATGGTTGAATAAGGAATGTCACTTTGAAAATGAACACTCATGATGAGACCAAGTAGAAAAGAATAGACAACACTCATAACTATCGTTGTTTTTTGAACGGCCGAATTTAACAAAAATAGTGCCTTAATTAAAGGTATACAGTAAAACGTGATTAAATCTTTTCGAAGGTTCTCCTAAAGACATTTCACCGAATACTGTAAATTCGGGGTATGAAAATAAAAATCATCTGCATAGGAAAAACTGGAAAGAAGTTTTTGGAAGATGGGGAACAGGAATATTTAGGTCGCTTGAAGCACTACATTGCTGTAGAACGTATTGAAATTCCTGACTTGAAAAATCAGCGCAATTTATCCCAGCAACAAATCAAGGAGTTGGAAGGAAAAGAAATTCTTTCTCGGGTAAGCGCTGGAGAGCAATTGTACCTTTTGGACGAACGTGGAAAGTC
>JBDKGB010000011.1:0-3926 GCA_039798485.1 Bacteroidota bacterium | reverse complement strand
TGCTAACTTGGTAGCGATTCACACCAACAATAACATCTTTTCCTGAATCGATGCGCGCTTGTTTTCGTGCTGCTGCTTCTTCAATGCGCATTTTAGGCAATCCTGTTTCTATCGCCTTTGCCATGCCACCCAGATCCTCCACTTCAGTGATCAATTTCCAAGCTTCCTCAACAAGCTGCTCGGTGAGTTTCTCTACGTAGAAACTTCCAGCGTACGGATCGATAAAAGAGGTGATGCCTGTTTCCTGTTGAATGTAAATTTGTGTATTGCGTGCAATTCGCGCCGAGAAATCAGTCGGAAGTGCAATGGCTTCGTCCAAAGCGTTGGTATGCAAAGACTGTGTACCTCCCAATGCAGCTGCTAATGCTTCAATGCATGTTCGTGCTACATTGTTGAAAGGGTCTTGTTCAGTTAAACTCCACCCAGAGGTCTGACAGTGTGTGCGCAATGCGAGTGACTTGCTACTTTTTGGCTGAAATTGATTGACAATTTTTGACCAAATCAAACGACCCGCTCTGAGTTTTGCAATTTCCATGTGATGGTTCATGCCAATGGCCCAGAAAAAACTAAGGCGTGGTGCAAAATCATCAATTTTTAATCCGGCTTTGATCCCTGCGCGTAAGTACTCAAGTCCATCTGCAAGGGTATAGGCCAATTCAATTGCGGCTGTTGCGCCTGCTTCTTGCATGTGATATCCCGAAATGGAAATCGAATTGAACTTCGGCATGTGCTTCGACGTGTATTCGAAGATGTCAGCAATAATGCGCATTGACGAGGCAGGAGGATAGATATAGGTGTTTCGCACCATGAACTCCTTAAGGATGTCATTTTGAATGGTGCCAGAAAGCAATTCTTGAGCGACGCCTTGTTCCTCTGCTGCGACAATGTAGAACGCCATAATTGGAATGACTGCACCATTCATGGTCATCGATACCGACATTTGATCGAGCGGAATTTGATCAAACAAGATGTTCATGTCGAGAATCGAATCGATGGCTACACCAGCCTTACCAACATCACCGACCACACGTTCGTGGTCTGAATCGTACCCTCGGTGTGTCGCCAAGTCGAATGCCACAGATAAACCTTTTTGACCTGCAGCAAGATTCCTGCGGTAAAATGCATTGGACTCTTCAGCTGTGGAGAAACCGGCATATTGACGAATGGTCCAAGGACGAATGGCATACATCGAAGCATAGGGTCCTCGTAAAAATGGAGGGAGACCAGATACGTAACCAATGTGCTCGGTGTCGGCAATGTCTCCCGATGTGTATTGCGCATTCAATTGGATTCCTTCAGCAGTTTCAAAAGTTTTGTCACTTGCTGATGAATTGCTTCCTTTTGCCTGAAAAGAAATCTTGGAAAAATCGATTTTAGCCATGGTTTTCAGTCATTAGTTCGCGTTCTACAATCAATTGAGCAATCCCGTAATACATTGCAGCTTGCCTATAATTTGCTATTTCCTTGGTTGGGTTTGGAAACTTGTTGATGCCAATCAAGGTGTTTTGTCCCTTTTGAACTGCTTCCAAACGCCGTTGTGCTTTTTCTTGAATGAGTTGCCGAAGATGCGCAGTACATTCATCGTTAAAAACCCCTTTTCGAACTTCAAGGTCTTGGAACAAAATCCAGGCTTTCGAAGTGAACTGTGACGTTAAGTTTTCCATGGCATAGCTTCCACCAATAGGGTCACTAACTATGTGCATGTAGCTTTCTTCCTTTAACAACAAGGAAATATTGGTAGCCATGCGTTCCGCCAATTCATTTTTAGGCTCAATACTCGCCACTGAATAAGGCTTAATAAGAATACTATCAGCGCCTGAAACTGCAGCGGATAGCCCCTCAGTTGTTTGACGCAATAGGTTGGTGTATGGATCCAACATGGATTTGTTCATTGGTCCACTAACAGCTGTGATTGTGCAATTTCTTGAGCAGGCATGTGCTGGAGAATAGGCATCAACAAGTGAGGCCCAAGTTTCTTTTAGTGAACGAATTTTTGAGATGGTGTAAAAGTAATTGGCTGATGTTCCTAAGGAAAAGTGAATGCATGCAGCAGCTTGGTCGATGTTCATGCCTTCATCCAACAAAACGCCGAGACATTCGTTGGCGGTTGATAAGCAAAAAGCGAGTTCTTGGATAGCGGACGCTCCGGTTTGTTGAATGTCATACCCGTTGATCAGGATAAAAGGTGCCTGTTTCTCAACGAATGCATGCGAAAGCTTGCGTATTTTTTCGAGTCCAACCACATGAGGATCAATGGCGTATTTTATTTTCCCGGGAAACGAAATGCCAACAGCTTGTTGAACCCGAGAAATGGTTTCTTCGCTGTTGGTGACAATGGTGGTGTGAATGTATTCAAACTCAATTCCTGCAAAGAGTATCGCGATGTCTGCTGCTTCATTTGTTCTGAAATCAAACATGGGCTCGTCGCATCCAGTCATCAAGAGATCGAGGACCTTTTTGTTTGTTATTTTTTCATCATGGACTTCAATCAGCGTTGCGATTTTCCAGTCATTCGAGTGTGAATTCCCTCTACGATAGCCTTCTGCATGTGCACCTCCCAAATCATAGACATAGGTGCTAAAGTCAATCTCCTCGATTTCATCGTGTCGCTCGAGAACACTTGGGTCTTCTCCTTTTAATTCCTTGGTCAGTTGAATGCGCCATTCTTCGAGGCTAGGAAGTGGAAAATCGTGTTTTAATCCAATCATTTTAGTGTGTCAATTAATTCTCCTTGCACGGAGTTACGAAGATACGGAAAAAGCAGTTTAGATAAATAGTTTGAGGACGATGAAGGCCAACGCTGTAAATGCGCAACAGGATAAAAACCATGCGCCTGATGATTTATAGCCTTGATTCCGAAAGTACAAATAGTTGAGTGAGCCAAGGGCAATGCCCAATGAAAACGCATAGAGGAGAATCATTTGAACTCGTTATTTGGCATGTTATTTGAAAAATCGCCGATGAATTTCAAAAATACACAAAAATGAAAGCACTAAAAGAAGGATTGTTCGTTGTCGCCATGGTATTGATGTCGTCTTTGTCGATGGCGCAAGATCAAAAACAAACAGAGAAAAAGGAGGTTGAGCCGGTGAAGGTCAATGAGGTAGTTCAGTCGAGGAAAACCTATCCAAAGAAACAAAGCAAAAAACTACTTCGCGTTGAACGTATTCAAAAGGTAGGAAAAGAGGAAAAAGAATAACAAAGGAAGGGGCGAAAGCCTCTTTTTTTAGATCCCAAATTGCTCGAAATGATGCGTCAAGTGTTTCTGGTTCAAAAGACACCATTCGTTAAAATTTAGCGGACCATAATACGGATGACTTTCGGTTTGATTTTCATCGGCGAAGTGCTCCTCAAAGTCAATCCATTCCAATAAAAATTCATCAATGGCCAACTCGATTTCTTCGTGGCGAAGGGGTGTTTCTTTGTCTGCAAAAGACACTTCAATGTTGCGTGCCATCGGTTTGTCTGAAAGTAAAAATGCTTTCATTCGCTCAAACTTTTCCTCTGGAACCACTAAAGGAAATTGATCTTTGCCAGAAGCAATGCGCAAGGTATCAGACAAATGTTCAATCATTCGTTGCGCTGACATTGTTCCCCAAACGGGTTTTGTGTCTGGATGCAACGCATCCATTCTTCCTAAAATGTGGGTGATTTCCAACTCTACTGGTTCCATCTTTATTTTTTTCCAATAAGAATATTCAGACTACTAGGTACTACTTGAATGTTGAGCTCATCGCGCACATCAAATGGTTCTCCATCATAATGTGCAATTTTTTGGCTCAACTTAATGCGGGCTTTCTGAAAGGGGATGACTTCGGCAAACTTCGATTTGTGCGATGTGCGTCGGAAGAAACGAAAAATTACACTTGGAGCAGACCAAATGGAAAATGGCTTTAGAATGCACAATTCGATTTTTCCGTCTGTAA
>JBDKGB010000010.1:0-4966 GCA_039798485.1 Bacteroidota bacterium | reverse complement strand
CACTTGAAGGCGCATTGAAATTGAAAGAAATCTCCTACATCCACGCAGAAGGTTATCCAGCCGCAGAGATGAAGCATGGACCGATCGCCTTGATTGATGAAGAGATGCCTGTATTTGTCATTGCCACACAAGGAACATCTTACGAGAAAGTTGTTTCCAACATTCAAGAAGTGAAGGCGAGAAAAGGAAAAATCATTGCCATTGTTACTGAAGGAGATGTTTCCGTGAAAGAGATGGCCGACCATGTGATTGAAATCCCGGAAAGTGACGAGCAGCTTGTTCCATTATTGGCGACCATACCGTTCCAATTGCTCTCGTACCACATCGCTGTGATGCGCGGATGCAACGTCGATCAGCCGAGAAACTTAGCGAAGTCGGTGACGGTGGAGTAAGACCTAATTTTTTCTTTTCTGTTAAGCGCGTCACGCACAACATTTCAACTATGGAACGTATGAAATCACTTGACCCACCACACAAAGGCATTCGCAACCTTTTGTCTCAATTTGCCCTTCTCGCAGGACGCACCGCTTATGGTAATTTGGATGAAGTGAAAGAACTTAAAACGTTGGGTTCGGAGATGTTCATTTTGCTTGAAAACCATCAGTACACCGAAGAAGCTTTCATTTTGGCACCCTTGAAATTGAAACATCCGCAAGCGACCGAAGAAGTAGAAACGGAGCATATTGAATTGGATCGATTGGAAAAAAGCTTACAGCAAAAATTAGTGGCATTAGACGGTAGCCAAAGTGATAATGAAGGCCATGCGTTTTATTTGGAATTCACTGAATTTCAAAGCCGTTATTTGCAGCACATTGCCGAAGAAGATCGTCAGCTCGAGATCGATATGCAAGAGGCATTTACCGATGAGGAATTGATCCAACACCAAGTGGCCATTATGGAAAGCATGGATTTTGCAACCTTACTGTTGTGGTTCAAATACATTGTACCCGCTCGACGCATTGAAGAAAATGCACAGGTACTTACCGCATTCAAAGGTGCCGCACTGGCTGAGGCCTACGCTGCCGTGCTTGACACCATTCGTCCGCAATTGAGCGCAGAGCGCTTCGAGGCGATTCTTTCGAAGGTGCAGTAGTAGAGTGTTTTTTTCGCCCTCGTTCTTGCTTTTATCCTGATACTTCGGGATAGATAGCGAGAGCGCTGAAACTCAATTCTGTTTTACTTCGCTCTCGCACTCACACTCACACTCACTCTGAACATCCTCCCCCTTAATCCCCCTCCCCGAGGGGGAAATAGATCCCACATCTCTTGGAGATTATAATTCGAGGTAACGATTTTGTTTTTAGGTAATGATTTTAAGTGGGGTACAAACCGTCTCCCCCTACAAAACAGAGTGAGCGTGAAATCCCGAAGCGTCGGGATAGATAGCGAGAGCGCTGATACCCAATTCTGTTTTACTTCGCTCTCACACTCACACTCACTCTGAACATCCTCCCCCTTAATCCCTCCCGCATCGTACCTCGCGGGACAGGCACTCCCCGAGGGGGAAACCTAAAAATTCCCTATTTTCGCACCATGACAACCCGCCCCATCTCACTAAAAAATGCTGATTTTTTTCAGTTGGTGTTTGATGTTGTACGGTGTATTCCAGAAGGCAGAGTGACTTCCTATGGAGCCATTGCGAAATACTTGGGGAGTGCGCGCAGCTCGCGGATGGTAGGTTGGGCGATGAACGCCTCACATGCCTACCCAGACATTCCAGCGCATCGCGTTGTCAATCGGAATGGCTTATTGTCGGGCAAAATGCACTTCTCCCCGCCTGAATCGATGCAAGAACGTTTGGAAGCGGAGGGAATTCGCGTGGAGAAGGATCAAATTCTCGATTTCCCAAAGATTTTCTGGGACCCAAGCACTGAACTTTCTCTCGCATAAAGTCGGCAAAAGATTGTACTTTTAACCCATGATTCTTGTCACAGGTGGTACTGGATTATTGGGAAGTCACCTTCTGTTAAAACTTACAGAAGACGATACTGCAATTCGTGCGCTCTACCGAGAGAAATCTCGCTTGTCGCGGGTAAAAAAGCTTTTTGGGTACTACGACCCTGAGCACGGAAGCGATCGCTTTTCTCGCATTGAATGGGTTGAAGGTGATATCCTCGATGTGATGACCTTGGATGCCGCACTGGTTGGCATTTCAGTGGTCTACCACTCTGCCGCATTGGTGTCTTTTGCCCGTCGCGACTTTCATCGCTTGATGAAAATCAACCGCTACGGAACTGCGAATGTGGTCAACTGCAGCATACATGCCGGCGTGAAAAAATTGTGCTACGTGAGTTCGACAGCAGCGATTGGTGGTCAACCGGACAGCGTCACCACTGAAGATACAACTTGGAAGCAATCGAACCGAACGAGCAGTTATTCCATTTCCAAATACTCTGCTGAAAAGGAGGTTTGGCGAGGTGTTGAAGAAGGCTTGGACTGTGTCATCGTGAATCCATGCGTAATTTTTGGACCAGGGGATTGGAACGAAAGTTCACTCACCATCTTCCGCACGGTAGAAAAAGGATTGCGCTTTTACACGGAAGGAAAAAATGCCATTGTGGATGTTCGAGATGTGGCAGAAATCATGGTGCGCCTTACTAAAAGTGACATTAAAAACGAGCGTTTCTTGTGTATCGGTGAAAATCTTCCATTCCGGAAAATGACAGACGAAATTGCCAATCAAATGGGTAAAAAACGAGCATCAATAGCTACCCCGCGTTGGCTCATTGGCTTGGCTTGGCGCATTTCTGCCCTCACAGGATTGATTCGTGGAAAGGCGCCTGCCGTAACAAAAGACAGCGCCTACAGTGCTTTCAGCAAAATGGAATACGACGCGAGCAAGGTACGTGAACGACTCAATTTCACCTTTCGATCGTACAAAGACACGGTAGAAAATGTCTTGAAAGCACACCGTTCTTGAACACCTTAGCGATTTCTTTGTTTCACTAGAGAATGATTGCACACATCAACATACGCTCAAAGGAGAACATACTCATTCTGTTCCTGGTCATCTTTTATGCCGTTGGCACAGTAGGTATCCTTTTGCCTGAATACCGCAACACGATGTTGACCTTGTCGCCGATGAATCTGCTCATCTCCTTTGGCGCGTTACTGCTCTCTCGAAAAAATAATTTTCTTCCTTTTTTGTTGATGCTTGTTCTCTGCTTTATCGTGGGAATAACGGTAGAATTGATTGGCACAAAAACAGGGCTATTGTTTGGCGATTATGCCTATGGACAGAACCTTGGGCCAAAATTCATGGGCGTTCCGTGGATCATTGGATTGAACTGGGGAATATTGATTGTGAGTACAGCCTCGGTGGTGCAACGACTCCAGATCGGTCTTCTGGCTAAAGCAATGTTGGCTGCACTGCTAATGACAGCGCTAGACGTGCTTATAGAACCTGTAGCCATTGCGAGTGATTTTTGGTCATGGAAAAACGGAGATATTCCGATTTTCAATTATATCTGCTGGTTTGCCATTGCTTTTCCGTTACAATGGATTAATTTTAAACTCAAAGCCGTTGCATCGAACAAAGTGGCGAATGGCTTGTTTATTATCATGATACTTTTCTTTTTAATTCTGAATATATTCTGATATGTATTGGTGGGGACCTCTTGTATTAATTGCAGCGTTTGTAGGGATGGAATTCATGGCCTGGGCAACGCACAAATTTGTGATGCACGGATTCATGTGGCATTTCCATTCGGATCACCATGTCGAAGAACCTGGATTTTTTGAACGCAATGACGTGTTCTTTTTGATTTATGCCATCCCATCATGGTTGTGCATCATGCTTGGAATGATTTACAACTATTACGTTCCTGTTTGGATTGGTTATGGGATTGCCGCCTACGGATTTGCCTATTTCATGGTGCATGATGTGTACATCCACCGCCGATTCAAGTGGTTGCGCGACATCGACAATGCCTATTTCATGGCCATTCGCAAAGCGCACAAGGTTCACCACAAATACCGTGGAAAAGAGGATGGAGAGTGCTTCGGAATGTTGGTTGTTCCTAAGAAATATTTCATCGAAGCGAAGCGCTATTACCGCAGTAAAGCCGCCGGCCAATGAGTCTTTACGCGTGGGTGATCCTAGGTACCATTGCAGGTCCTTTCGCATTGAGCTTTGACAAGAAGGTTCATTTTTACACCCATTTTCGTGCTCTTCTACCAGCCATACTTCTTGTGGCAACAGTATTCCTAATCTGGGATGAGTACTTCACCGTTGAAAAAATCTGGGGATTCACCGATCGCTATATCTTGGGGGAAAAATTGGGACATCTACCCTATGAGGAGGTGAGCTTTTTCCTTGTTGTACCTTTTGCATGTGTCTTTGTACACGAGGTATTGAAGGCCTATTTCCCGAAAATTCAGCTCGTGAAATTTGCACATTTTTTTGCCTTTGGATTTACCCTCGCTGGATTTTTGTTTGGACTGACACACATGGAACAGTGGTACACGGCAAGTGCTTGCATCATCAGCGCCTTGCTAACCATTGGCATTTACTTCGTGAATCGTCCATCTTGGTACGCGCAATTTGTATTCACTTTTGTGGTGGCGCTTATTCCCTTTCTCATTGTGAATGGCATTTTAACTGGAGCCTTAACAGATGAACCCATTGTTTGGTATTCGGAAGATCACATCATGGGACCACGGATTGTCACCATTCCCGTTGAAGACATTTTCTACAACTACTGCATGTTGTTGCCGATTGTCGGATTGTTTGAATTTTTCAGCAAGCGCTGGTCTTCTGCTCAATAGAATAAATATTCCTTGAAACCGAGGATCATTAAAAAATCACTTTTCACATCACGGGTAATCACATACTTGAGTAAGCGACTTTTCTCGTTGTATATGATTTCAAATTCAGTGATGTATTTGCCTTCGCGGTAAACGCGTCGTTCTTCCAAGTTTCCGTTTTGGTCATACGCAAAATGAAGTTCTTCCGTAGGAGTTTCTT
>JBDKGB010000009.1:0-9882 GCA_039798485.1 Bacteroidota bacterium | reverse complement strand
AACACATTGGACCAACGGTTTTGGGGTAGAAGTGCCACTTGACTTGAACCAAAAACTTCTGTTTGAATGAAGGATACCGTACTTTCATAATGCAGCCAATGTGCAAAATGGGGGTGGTAATGCATCCCAAAATCAATCCCATAATAAACAACTTGTTTCAGTTGACCAAAGCGGTAAACGGGCAAGCCACCAATGATCGAGTCAATGGGTTGAATACTTATGTAATCTTGAATGTAATTCGCGTAGGGGTTAACAATGATTTCCAAATGTTCACCATGCTGCTCGATGGTTGCATCCAATTGAAAGGCCCTTTCGTTTGTCAAATTTCGATCACCAATTTCATAACGCAACGCACCATGATGAACACCATTGGCTAAAATCTCAGAATAATGGGGTGCCCGAAACCCACTCGATGCATTTAATCTATACGTTTGTTTATCAGTATTGTATACTGCACCAGCTGAAAAGTTAAATCCATTGAAAAGTTTTTGAAAAGCCAACTGACCATCTACCGTTTCGTCGGCATTTAAAACGCGTACGTCATAGCGTCCACCCAATTGAATGTTCCATCGTTTGCATTTGTAAAATGCGATGGAATACAAGCCATTATCTGCGGAAATTGCATTCGGAATCAATTGTTCATCTGCATTGGGAAGATTGCGATTCACCTGAAACATCGACTGGTATCCGCTGATTAGCGTCCAGCGTTCATTGAGTGTTGATTTTACGCGTAAATTAAGCAAGGAATTGCTCAATAGCATGTTCATCCCAGGAGTATCCAGATTTTCTTCAAATTCAGACAATCCCGCTAGTGTTTGACCAATTAAAAGGGAAATAACATTCCTTCGCTTGAACAAAGTATTTTCAATGGAAACAAAATGGTTGCTGTAGAGCTGTGAAGGTGAAATGATGCCCCGAGCTTGCGCAGTACTCCAAAGTATAGGTTTCCCTATTGAATCCGTTTCTTCACCAGGTATTCCCACACGTGTACGGTTGAATGTATAGCGAATGTGCATCGCCCAGTCTCTTTTATTCATCCCCAAGGACATTTTTCCAGTTGCCTCGTTGTGCCGCGTATTGTTTGCATAAAGTCCACTTGGCGCTGTGAAATCCGCATGACTTGACATGCCTCCTCCGATATTCAATCTGACATTACCCAAGGTAGTCTTCACAAAGAGTTGATTGGCTGTTCCCAGTGTATTCGACTCAAAAGAACTACGCGCTCTAACCTCTGTTGTTCCTTGACTTGTGTATTTTTCATCTGTAAAATAAAGTACGCCACCGAGAGCATCAGCCCCATAGAGTAAAGAAGCTGGGCCTTTGATCACTTCCACCCCACCAATTCCAAGATCGGTTAATCCAAGAGAGTGGTCACCTCCCCATTGTTGATTTTCAATGCGCATGCCGTTCAGCAAAGTGACGACTCGGATGCCTTGTAAACCGCGAATTACGGGCTTCGAAATCCCATTTCCCGTAGAAGAACGGTATACGCCTGGAATGGACGAAATGGCCTCCACCAAACCATTCGTTTGGATCGCATTCAATTCATCCAATTTCCGAGTTTCGATGTGGACTACACTCTGTCTACTCATAGATTCCTTAGATCCTGACACAGTAACTTCATCCAATTCGAGGTGACGTTCTTTCAGATAAATGATTTGATTTTTTCGGCAAGCAATTTTGATTAAAGCACTTTCACACTCTGGCGCAGTTACAAGAAGCTGAACGTATTCTGGCAGAGGAACATTGAACTCGAACATACCCTGTTCATTGGCTAAAGTACCCAATTCAATTTCCGCAATATAGAGTTTAGCAAATGGCACAACCGACAAAGTCGATTCCTCTGAAATAGAATAAACAGTACCTGTTAATGTTTGTGAAAAAGCAACTTGAACGTAGGCAAGCACGATCAAGAAAAGCACAACTATTCTTGTTTTCATTTTTTGACTAATTAAATAAAGAGTAGACTCACCTGAAAACCCAGATGAAACAACGATTTCACAATCCCAATGGAATTGTTAACACTTCAATAATTAGCATGAAGGTGGCCCGCGTAAAGAATACGATAAATCTTGTGAGCGATGTGTTTGTTCAACACGAGATTTTACGTGTACACGAAAATGAACTAGTGCTTTTGCACGCAAAGGCGACAGCGCTAACGGTGCAAACGGAATGTGATATTCGCAAGCATAGCAATTGCCTTTCTTGACAACCGTTTCATCCGTTTGTATTTCTTTCGTATGTCGTTCATGACAGTTATGCCACCAATGTCGGGGTGTAAACAGCACCGAAAAAGAGACAAGGAGTAAGTACGAAATCCAACGCAACTTCATAATTCAAAAATACATATAAAAAAAAAGCACCCACCGAGGTGGATGCTTTAAAATATTTAGAAGATGAGGAATTACATTCCGCCCATCATTTCTTTGAACATTTTTTCCAATTCAGGGTATGAATCACATTTCTTCATTTCCTCTTCCATCTTCTTCTTTTCCTCGTCAGATTTTCCTTTTCCAAGTGCTTCACACTTTTCCATGTCTGCTTTGTACTTCGCTTCGATGTCTTTCATTTTTGCTGGATCCATTTTCGCATCCTTAGCATCTTTCATCATAGAAACTTGCATTTCAACACAGTCGCATACTTCGCTACCACCGCATGATGCTGCCAACAACATAACAACTGCTGCAGCACCCAAGATCGTTTTTTTCATAATATGAGTTTAGTTTATTCGGTAAATCTAATTAAAAAAAGTAAAACTGCAAGGACTATTTAATGCTATTTATCCCCAAAGTTTTCAAGACAATCCTGCACCTTTTTCTCGTGAGCCAATCGCTCATCTGGTGTTCTGTTTGGATCTTGCATTTTAAAGACCTTGCAACGAAGTTCAATTTCATCAAATCGTTTCGATAAGCGTTCAAAGGCAGCATCCGACAATTTTCCCGCTGAAATTGCCGTATTCAATGAATCACCTTTCACGACACAATCGCAAAAATCCCACTGTTCACCGTATTCAGCTTCAATCTTTTCAATGTCATCTTGTAAATCATCTTGCTTAGAAACACCACCCTCTTTCCGCTCAATTGCCTCAGCCAATGTTTCTTGGTGTACATTCAGATCCTTACCACAAGACGCACAATCCTTGCATGTCGCATTTTCTCGACATGCAAAAACCAATAAAATCAAAGGGATAATTCGGAGATAGTGCATTCGCTCCGAGAATTGATTTAAGCCATTAATCGGTCTTCAGTAGAAGACGAAACTGCAGACTTTTCAATGCGAATCTTTGAACCTTCAGAGCTAATCAACACGGTTGAATCTGCCACCTCAAGGATTTTTCCATGGATACCTCCAATCGTTACTACCTTATCACCCGGCTTCAATGATTCTCTTAATTTCTTCGCCTCTTTCTGACGCTTCACTTGTGGTCGGATCATGAAGAAATAAAATACCCCCAAGATCATTACCAACATTATTATCTGACTATTCATCGCTTTTAATTTTTAATTATTAATTATTTAACTGAAAAATGACATAAGACTAGCGGCGCTAAAAGACGCTTCTTTGCTGTTTAAGCTTCGAGATTTGAAAGACAAGGGAACAAAGACAAGAGACCTAATTGTGCTTCGTAACTCGTAACTCATAACTCATAACTACTTATTCCTCACCCTTGCTTTGATCAAAACCTCCGTTGTTCCTGGTTCCGTATTCGCAACGATGCGCACTGTTTTTGAAATAATGCTCAAAGACGTTTTCCCTGTATCCACATTGGCACGAATAACACCCGTTTTTCCCGGTTGGATAGGATCTTCAGGTTTTGAGGCAATTGTGCATGAGCATG
Source organism: Bacteroidota bacterium (assembly GCA_039798485.1). Classification (GTDB taxonomy): domain Bacteria; phylum Bacteroidota; class Bacteroidia; order Flavobacteriales_D; family Crocinitomicaceae; genus M0103. The sequence continues at coordinate 6,044 of JBDKGB010000009.1, read as the reverse complement.
AAGGTTTCGCTTCGGCAATGACCAACGGGTAATCTCCCGTGTTTTTCACTATAAACTTCGCTCTAATGATTTCACCTTTCACCACCCAGCCTGCATCAAATACTGGATTTACAACCATAGTTGTTTTTTGTCCAATAGACACTTTATCGTTACCACTGCATGAAGCGAATAACAAAAGAACTCCCGTGCCAATGGCTAAAAATGCACTTTTCATCTTAACTTTTATTTAGTTTAATAATCCTCTACCCACTTTAACAATCTTCTTCTCAGCTTTCAAGCGATCAATGGCTTTGTCCAAAACACCATTGATAAAACTGTTGCTTTTCGGTGTGCTGTAGAATTTCGAAATCTCAATGTACTCATTCAGTGTCACCTTCGTTGGTATGCTGTTGCACACCTGAAACTCGGTGATGGCCATTTTCATTAAAATGACATCCATTTTCGCAATGCGATCCAATTCCCAGTTGTCTGTGAGTTCATCAATCAAGGCCTCATTTTCTTTGTCCATAGAAATTGTCTTGCGCAATAACGTACGCACAAACTCTTCCTCATCATCATTCTCCTTGAACAAAGGCATAACATCAATTCCTGACTCTTCGCTAGATGCTTTTATTGTCTTCAAGACCATAGAACAGCACAAATCAATATCGTCTAACCAATGAATGCTTGTTTCCTCAAAATAATTGTACAACAACGACGAATTGGCAATTTCTGTCTTGAACAATTCAATCGCGAACGACTTGTCTGATTCAAACCCTTGTTGATCATTGTTCATGTGTTCAAAATAGATTTCACTATCTCTTATTTGCAAGAACATTTTACGGAACATCTCTTGATGCTCATCACCTACCCAATTCACTTTTCTCGATTCAGAAAGTTGGCGTAATGCTATATTTTGATCGATTTTAGCGATGAGTAAATTGTCAACAAACTTCAAGTTAGGATTCAAATCTTGATCACTCGGACGCAACTTCTTTTTATTTTCATCAATTCGGTGTTGCGCCATTGAGCGAACCTCCCCAAAGGTCAACAGCAGATAAATGTACAAATCGTACATCTTTTCGATGGAAGCCATCAATTCATTTTCTGTCCTACGGAAACTATCCTCCTCAGATTGAAAATAGGCATAAAGTGCCTGCAATACTTTAATTCGTAAGTGTCTTCGATTTAACATTATAAGGGCAGTTTCACCTTTCCGATCGATTCGATCCGCTCTTCGGCCATTTTATTGGCGATCCGATACGTAGGAATATTTTCATCACTAGAGCGACGAACGATATTTCCAATTGTTCCATAAATTTCTTCTGCCTTGGACATGGCCCATTCCGCGCTAAGTCCTTTCACTTCAGAATAACAGTTGATCACCCCACCAGCATTCAATGCGAAGTCTGGCGCGTAAATGATGCCTTTTTCCATCACCATACGACCATGCACATCCTCTTGCTTCAACTGATTGTTTGCAGCACCGGCAATGATGGAACACTTCAAACGAGAAAGCGTTTCGTCGTTTACTGTAGCACCTAAAGCACATGGTGCATAAATGTCCATATCAATGTCATAGATCTCATCCAATCCGACAACGGTTGCACCTGTTTCTTGCGCTACACGCTTCAAGGTTGGCTCATAAATATCTGTGATGAAAACATGAGCGCCTTCATTCACCAAAGAACGAACGAGGTACTCACCAACATGACCAACACCTTGAACGGCCACTTTTTTTCCTGCCAAGGAATCAGAACCAAATTGTTGCTTTGCACATGCTTTCATACCAACATAAACGCCATGTGCTGTAACTGGAGATGGATCACCACTTTTACCAGGCAATCCCACAACGTGCGGTGTTTCCATACTCACCCATGTCATGTCAATCGGCGATACCCCAACATCTTCTGCCGTAATGTACTTTCCAGCTAGGCTGTTGACAAATTTTCCGAAACGGCGGAAAAGCGCTTCAGATTTCATCGCGCGAGAATCACCAATGATCACGGCCTTTCCTCCTCCGAGATTTAATCCTGAAATGGAATTTTTGTAGGTCATCCCGCGGGACAAACGCAATACATCGGTTAGGGCTTCTTGTTCATTGGAATACATCCACATTCGCGTTCCTCCAAGCGCAGGACCAAGCACCGTATTGTGCACAGCGATAATCGCTTTGAGGCCAGTTGAATTGTCGTTACAGAACAATAGTTGTTCGTGATCATATTGACCCATCCTTGCGATGACTGGGTTTTCGGCGAGGTTTACATCCTCAATATTTTTTACCTCAAACATATCTCCAATAGGTGTGTTTATTTGAATTCAGGCGAAATGCCTACTTTTGCATCGTTTTGCAATTAGGTCGCAAAAATAGAAATTATTTAAATGAGGTCACTCGGGTATCTAAACAAATATTTCATCAAATATAAATGGCGTTTCCTTTTGGGAATTCTATTTACAGTCGTATCCAATTACTTTGGAGCGCGCATGCCTGTCATTGTGATGGATGCTGTCAATGGCATGAAAGAAGAATTGTACGCATCAACGGTTGAGTCGAGCTTCATGCTAGCACTTAAGATTGGAGGTATTTACATGCTCTTTTCATTCATCAAAGGATTTTTCCTCTTTTTGATGCGTCAAACGATCATTATCATGTCGCGCCTGATTGAATACGACTTAAAGAATGAAGTATTTGCACAATACCAGCGCATGGGTTTTGCCTTTTACCAAAGAAATCGAATTGGGGACCTTATGAACCGAATTTCTGAGGATGTTTCTCAAGTTCGATCCTACCTCGGACCAGGAATCATGTATTCGATCAATTTGGTGGTGATGTTTGCCTTGTGCATTTATCAAATGGTGAAAATTAGTCCGATGCTTACGGTTTATGTATTGATTCCTCTGCCGCTGATGTCGTTCATGATCTACAAAGTATCGAGTAAAATGAATGCATTGAGTAAGGAAGTGCAAGGCGAGCAATCCATGATGTCAACCATCGTTCAAGAATCTTTCTCTGGTATTCGCCTTATTAAAGCCTACAATCGCGCTGAAGAGATGAACGATAAGTTTACACAATCAGCAGAAGGATACCACAAGAAAACAATGCGACTCGTTGTGGTCAATGCCTTATTTATGCCCACCATCATTTTCCTCATTGGTTTGAGCACCATCCTTGCCATTTATATTGGTGGGAAAATGACCTACACAGGCGAACTGAGTATTGGAGGAATTGTGGCTTTTATCTTTTTCGTGAACAACCTGACATGGCCTTTTGCAAGCATCGGCTGGGTAACGTCCATTATTCAACGTGCATCGGCATCACAAGAACGCATCAACGAATTCCTCAAACAGCCTGCAGAGATCGTGAACCCGTCTACCGACAACTTTGATTTTGAAGGAAAGATTGAATTCAAGCATGTAAGCTATACCTACTCCGATTCAAACATTACTGCGATAAAGGATTTAAGTTTCACCATTCACAAAGGAGAAACCTTAGCCTTTGTTGGAAAAACAGGAAGTGGAAAATCGACAATTCTCCGCTTAATCTTACGTCAAGTCGACCCTGAACATGGAGAAATTGACGTCGATGGCTTAGCGCTGAACAGCATCAACATCGCAGCATTTCGCGATCAATCAGGAATTGTACCCCAGGAAATCACCTTGTTTTCGGACACTATCGCCAACAACATTTCCTTTGGTTCACACAGTGAAGACGTCACCCAGGAGCGTATTGTGGAAATGGCAAAATTGGCACATGTTGACCACAACATTCAAGAATTCCCTGAACGCTATGAAACACTCTTGGGCGAGCGAGGCGTGAACCTTAGCGGAGGTCAAAAACAGCGTCTTTCCATCGCTCGTGCCTTGGTGAGAGATCCAAAATTGCTCTTGCTCGATGATTGTTTCTCTGCCTTAGATTCTGAAACAGAAGAAATTATCCTTTCCAACCTAAAGAAAGTTCAGAAGAATCGAACAACGATTATTGTGAGTCACCGCATCTCATCCTTGCGCAATGCTGATCGCATCATTGTCTTAGACCACGGGCAACTTGCAGAGCAAGGAAGTCACGATGAATTGCTTGCCCTGAATGGGATTTATGCCGAAATGTACACCGCTCAACTTGCAGAATCGAAAGAAATCTAGCCTTCATTGCAAATACATTAAATTTTAGTGTAATATTGTTCCGACCTAAACGCATCCAACTATGGAACAGGATAAGAATGGTGAGGTTTATTCAAAGGTAGTTCGTGCTGGAAAACGCACCTACTTTTTTGATGTAAAATCAACCAAAGGCAATGATTTATACATCACACTAACCGAAAGTAAAAAGACCACAATGCATGATGGTCGCGAGAATTTTGAAAAGCATAAAATCTTTCTTTACAAAGAAGATTTTGAGAAATTCAGAGAAGGGCTTGATGATGTGCTCAGTAAAATTGATTCCCTGCGTGAACATGAAAATTTGGACGAGAAAACCGATGACCTATCTTCATTTTCTTCCGTTTCTTTTGACGATTTGTAAAACCTTGGTTCCTTAAAACCCGTTAGGGATAGTTTCAACACATTCATGGTTGATAATTCGGGAAAAATTCTTTCCCTGAATCCCTCGTATCCTACTATCTTTATCGAGGAATTATATCTGGATGGGAAAAATTATAGCAATAGCGAATCAAAAAGGAGGGGTTGGAAAGACAACAACAGCCATTAATTTAGGTGGTTGTCTTGGAGTACTTGAGTATAAAACGCTTATTGTTGATGCGGATCCACAGGCGAATGCTACATCTGGCGTAGGACTTGATCCGAAAAACTCAAAGAACATTTACGATTGTTTGATCAATGAGGTTCACCCTTCGGAGTTGATCATCAAAACAGACAATCCGAACTTGGACATCCTTCCTTCGCACATCGACTTGGTTGGTGCTGAATTGGAAATGATTAACCTTCCCAATCGCGAACGAAAATTGAAGATGGCCTTGGAGAAAATCAAGGACCAATACGATTTCATCATCATTGACTGTTCTCCATCGCTTGGATTAATCACCGTTAACTCATTGACTGCTGCTGATTCCGTGATGATTCCTGTTCAATGTGAATATTTCGCACTTGAAGGATTGGGTAAATTGCTACATACCATCAAAATTGTTCAGGGAAGATTGAATCCAGATTTAGAAATCGAAGGGATTCTTTTGACCATGTACGACACACGTTTGCGTTTAGCGAATCAAGTCGTTGAAGAAGTAAAAACCCATTTCCAAGAATTGGTTTTTGATACGGTGATCCATAGAAATACACGATTGAGCGAAGCACCGAGCTTTGGAATGACCATTGTCATGCACGATGCTGGAAGTAAAGGCTCAATAAATTACCTTAATTTTGCCCGTGAAGTGTTGCAAAAGAACAACATGACGCGTATGGACAATGAGGACAAAATAATTTAATTCAACGATGACGACGAATCCGAAGAAACGCGGAGGTTTAGGGAAAGGTTTAAGTGCCTTACTTGAAAACTCAGAAACCGATATCACAACAAAATCTGACAATGCTGGCGTGGTGAACTCCGTTTCCATGCTTACCATTGAGAGCATCGAAGCAAATCCATTCAATCCGCGTACGACATTCGAACAAGATGCCTTGGAACAGTTGAGTCAATCCATTGCGATACATGGCATTATTCAGCCGTTGACGGTCCGTAAACTTGGCCGAGATAAATACCAATTGATTTCAGGTGAACGCCGTTTTCGCGCGTCTCAAATGGCTGGACTGAAAGAAGTCCCTGCATATATCCGTGTAGCGAATGACCAGACCATGCTCGAAATGGCTTTGGTGGAAAACATTCAGCGCGAAGACTTGAATGCCATCGAAGTGGCCCTCTCCTACCAACGACTGATTGACGAATGCAGCCTTACGCAAGATCAATTGAGCCATAAAGTAGCTAAGTCTCGTTCGAGCATCACCAACCATTTGCGTTTATTGAAACTTCCTGCAGACATTCAAGCTGCGGTGAGAGATACCGTGATTTCGATGGGACATGCGCGGGCACTGGTTTCTGCTGGAGATGAAAACCTTCA
>JBDKGB010000008.1:0-4103 GCA_039798485.1 Bacteroidota bacterium | reverse complement strand
GTATTTATGTTACCTTTGTATCAAACAAACGTTTATGTATTCATCAGAATTGATCAAGGGAACATTGAAAACGATTATTTTGTCCTTATTGTCGAATGAGGAAAAAATGTACGGCTACGAGATTACACAAAAAGTGAAAGACCGTACGGGCGGTAAAATTCAATTGACCGAAGGTGCATTGTACCCTACATTGCATGCGCTTGAGGCACAAGGAATTTTAAGTACAAAGGTGGTGAATGTAGGAAATCGCCTCCGCAAATATTACACAATTACGCCGACGGGAAAGTCGGTGGCCAAAGAAAAAGTCACAGAATTCTCAGAGTTCATGGTGACCATGCGCATCTTGCTCGATGTACAACCGCGCGTGGGAGAAGCATGATTACACTGAGTGAAAAACAGGTAAAATTCATCCACGATGACCTCGAGCGCAATGGGATCATTTCGGAGGAATTGCGCTGGTCTCTCGTCGATCACATCTGTTGCGTGATCGAAGAAGAGATGTCGATGGATGACACGTTTGAAGATTTTTACGCATCGATTATTCCCCGTTTTTTCACCCGCGAACTCAAGGAAATTCAAGAAGAAACAAATTTATTACTCACATTTAAACACTATTATGCCATGAAAAATGTAATGATTCGTAGCGGTGCATTTACTGCAATTTGCTTCTCAGCAGGTTTTTTATTTAAAATTATGCACTGGCCAGGGGCAGCCTTTCTCATTCTAACATCAATTGTCGTTTTCAGCTTTCTATTTCTACCAATTTTATTCTTATTCAAAACACGTGAAGTCAATCTACGCAGCCAAAAATCACTGATTGGTATTGCGACCGTGTTCGGATTTTTATTCAGCATGTCAACACTATTCAAACTGATGCATTGGCCTTATGCCAATGTGCTTTGGTTGTCCTCACTGGGTATTTTACTGCTTGTTTTCTTACCACTTTATTTTTTCACAGGTATTCGCACGGCAGAGACCAAAATAAACACCATCATCTCCTCCATTTTAATTCTGGTAGCGGGAGGAATGCTTTTCGCCTTAACAGCTTTGTACAATACGAAATGGGCAGATGAATCTCAAATGCTTTCGAACAGGCGCGTCATGCAAACTCTTGCTTTTGCTGAGCAGGTAAATGCGAAACGAAACACCTCGGTCCATCCTGAACTCGTCAAAAAATGCGAAGCACTGATCAATCAAATTGACGCACTTAAGATGAAGTTGATTCAGTCCTTACCGAAAGAACACCGCAACCTCAGCGAGACGGAAATTTGCAGAATCTATGGCAGTGACCTCAAACAAGCAGACAAGGTACTTTTTACCAACGATAAGCAACCAAAAAAGGAATTAACCAACATTAAGGTTGGATTGAATGAACTTACTGTTTTGCTTAAGAACCAAAATATGGATGCAGCTGAATTATTCAATACGGCAGATGGGTACCGTCTAAACGACAAGCATGCACCCTTGTCAACTTGGGAGGATTTGAATTTTTTATCGACAAGTTTTACGATTGTTTTGCAAAATTTAAACATGATTAAATTGCAGCTTCGTTTGGTGGAGTTGACGTTGTAGACATGGTTGTTAAGATTTTAAGACTAGTACAAGTGATCTATAACAAGGGACAAAGGACAAGGGACAAGGGACTTGATATATAAATCAACCAATTCGTAATTCGTAATTCGTAATTCGTAATTCGTAATTCGTAATTCGTAATTCGTAATTCGTAATTCGTAATTCGTAATTCGTAATTCGTAATTCGTAACTTGTAACTCGGAATTCTTAACCCGTAACTAGTAATTTGTATTTCGCAATCACCTAAGCCAATTCTCACTATCTTTGCCCTTTCAAAAACACATGGCTGATACGCGCTACAATTTACGAGGGGTTTCCGCAGGAAAAGAAGATGTCCACAATGCCATCAAAAATGTCGACAAGGGATTGTTTCCACAGGCATTTTGTAAGATTGTTCCCGACTATCTTTCGGGTGATGAAGACTACTGTATTGTGATGCACGCAGATGGTGCCGGGACGAAATCATCTTTGGCCTATATGTATTGGAAGCGCACAGGAGACCTATCCGTTTGGAAGGGGATCGCGCAAGATGCCTTGATCATGAACATCGACGACCTACTTTGCGTAGGCGCCACAGATAAAATTCTCCTTTCATCGACCATTGGAAGAAACAAGCACTTGGTGCCAGGTGAAGTGATTTCAGCGATCATCAATGGTACGGAAGAACTTTTAAATACCTTACGCGAACAAGGCATAGGCATTCATTCAACAGGTGGGGAAACTGCAGATGTTGGCGACCTCGTCCGCACGATCATCGTCGATTCTACAGTTGTTTGCCGCATGAAACGATCTGAGGTGATTTCAAACCACACCATTCAACCCGGAGATGTGATCGTTGCTTTGGCCTCTTTTGGTCAGGCGACGTACGAAACAGCATACAACGGTGGAATGGGCTCGAATGGTTTAACATCAGCTCGTCATGATGTTTTCTCGAAGAAATTGGCCGCTGAATTCCCAGAAAGTTATGATCCTTCTGTGCCAGAATCGTTGGTGTATTCAGGAGAAAAAGACTTGACCGATTCGGTTGAAAATTCTCCACTCGACGCTGGCAAATTGGTCCTTTCACCGACCCGCACCTACGCGCCAGTCATCAAAAAGATGTTGGATTCACACCGCGAACACATCCATGGCATGGTCCATTGTTCGGGTGGAGCGCAAACCAAAGTGCTGCATTTTGTGAACGATGTACACATCATCAAAGATGATTTGTTTCCTGTTCCGCCGCTGTTCAAATTGATTCAAGAACAATCGGGTACCGAATGGGCCGAAATGTACAAAGTCTTTAACATGGGGCACCGCATGGAACTTTATGTATCGCCAGAACATGCCGATGCGTTAATTGCCATTTCGAAATCTTTCAATATCGATGCGAAAATCGTTGGCCGTGTTGAAGCACATGATGGAAAAAAATTGACCATTGACTCCGAATTCGGCACCTTTGAGTATTAGCGCTTTAACAAGTCTATTGTCATTTGTCCCTTTGTCTTTTGTCTCTTAAAATAAAACACGTTTCCCATGTCTGATTTACTTTCAAAACTTGAAGCCATCCATTTTCGCTTTGTCGAGGTAGGAAAAATGATTGTCGATCCAGAGATCATTGGCGACATGACACGTTATGTGAAATTGAATAAGGAATACAAAGACCTTGAGGAGATTGATGTTGTTTACAAGTCATTTAAAAACCTGCTAGGTAACATTCAAAGTTCGCGTGAATTGCTCGAGGTTGAAACCGATCCCGAAATGCGTGAAATGGCGAAGATGGAAATTGAAGATCTCGAAAAGCAACGTCCAGAAATGGAAGAAGAGATCAAAATGCTCTTGATTCCTAAAGATCCAGAGGACGATAAAAATGCCATCATGGAACTTCGCGCGGGAACGGGAGGTGATGAATCATGCATTTTCGTGGAAGATTGCTTCCGCATGTACACCATGTTCTTTAAAGAAATGGGCTGGCAATATGAAGTGATGAATTCATCAGAAGGTTCTGTAAAAGGATACAAAGAAATTGCCATCGAAATCATTGGAGGTGGGGTCTATGGAACCTTGAAGTTCGAATCTGGTGTTCACCGCGTGCAACGTGTTCCTGAAACCGAATCTCAAGGCCGGGTACATACATCCGCCATTACCGTCGCTGTATTGCCAGAAGCCGAAGAGGTCGACTTTAACCTCGACATGAACGATGTGCGTAAAGACACGTTCCGCGCATCAGGAGCTGGAGGACAGCACATCAACAAAACGGAATCAGCGATTCGACTGACACACATCCCGACAGGCGTTGTGGTTGAATGTCAAGATGGACGTTCACAACATAAGAACTTGGAAAAAGCGATCTCTGTTTTGCGTTCACGTTTGTACCAAAAGGAACTCGACCGTGTGCACAACGAACGTGCTGCCCAACGAAAAACACTCGTTTCCACAGGGGACCGATCTGAAAAAATCCGCACTTACAATTACCCTCAAGGGCGCATCACCGATCACCGCATCAACAAGACCATTTACAATTTAAGTGCATTCATGAATGGCGACATCAA
>JBDKGB010000007.1:0-9736 GCA_039798485.1 Bacteroidota bacterium | reverse complement strand
GTTCTTATGTTGTGGCTGAATATATCCAAAACTGGATGACAATCCGTTCGGGGACACCGTGTATAGTTGTCACCAAAGATGAAGGAATTGTCTTCAAAGTCGTTCACAATTTGCTGGAATCGAGTCAGTCCTTTCAGCTTTGCTCAACGAATACGTTTTATGCGCCATATTTAGTGCATGCCAACAACGTAATAGAAATGTGGAAATTTGTCAATTACATTTCACCTGAGTTGCCTGAGGTGCGCATGGACGATACGGATCTAAGCAAGTCCATTCAAAGTCTTCAAAAGGAAGTGCATGAGTTGAAAGTGGCGATGGGGAAGTAGTTTATTATCTCTAGGTATTGACTAGGGGCAAGGTGGGTTGATTTGGATGTGTTTTTTCTCTGTTTAACTTGTTTTGACTTGCTGTAAGATTGAAAGGAGTTTTGATCAATTTTCTTGTTGTGCGGCTGCTCTTTTCAACAAATTGAACTCCATTTAATTAACACTGCCTTTATCATTTCATTATCAATTCTTTTCTCATTCAATATTTGAAAATCATGTTTGAGATAAAAAGTCATTGGTGATTTATATATTTCTCCATCCAATTTTAAATCCTCATCATGGTCAATGACCCAACCATAAAATTCTTGGTTTTCCTTTTTTAACCTTGAAATGAGCATACTGCCTAGGCCTTTCCCTTTGTGTTTTGAGGATACAATGATAGAAAATCGAACTTGTTTCTCTTTCTCGAAATCAACTGACCAGGCAATTAAATTGTTATTCACATCTTCAATGATATAGTGGTTAAACCAAGCTACTCCCTCTAATAGTATCGAAAATCTGTCTTTCAATTTTGCTGGATATTCGTCATTCCAAAGTGAATGAATCTGCTCCTGTTGTTTGTCTGTTAGTAGTGTTGTTTTTCGGATTTCCATAGACACTGTAACTTTTTTCTAGTCAAATTCAAGTTTGCATATTCTAAATGATGAGGCGAAGCCCCCAACACCTATTTCACCTGAAATTTCCCGTTCAAATAACTGATTTTCTCCTCCAAGTGCAGCGATTTCAATAGTTTCCTCAAGTTTTCTTTAGTTATAGATAACGATTTAATGCATTCGTTTTCAGTGCGCGGTTCATCCAGAAATTTGAGTAACTCGTGGACCATCGAATAGGACGGGTGTGACTCATTGAGCAAGGTAGATCGACATACATCACAGATCCCACAACTTTCTGAGGATTGTCCGAAGTAGTTCAATACCTCAACCGTTCGACACGCATTCGCTTGAAGGAAGTTGCGCACGGCAGACAGGCGTTTTTCAGCATAGTCTTTCCGCCGATGATACACTTCCGGTTGAATGTTCAAATAATCATCTGGCAAGCGCTCATGAATGAGGGTAATCGTAGGCATATCAGTCCTCCACGTAATGTCAGCAATCCCATATTTCTCAAGTTCCTTGAGCTGTTTTTCCAGTTGTACAGGTGTGAGTTTCAAGCGCTGAGAGAAGACTTTTTCATCAATCGCGAAGTATTGGTCAAAGATTCCTGGATAACTGCGGCTCAACATCGAAATCAATGGGCGGTAGTGCTCATGGTGTACTTGGAAATCGTACAATGCGGTATGTCCAATCGCCAAGCGAATTTTTGTGGGTTGGTGAATCGCTTCAGAAAGTGTTAGGTCACCATTCATTTCCAACAGTTTTAAACTATTGAATGCAGCGGTAAGGTCTATACTGAACGCGCTACAAAAAGCACGTAGGTCAAAAGGGTAGGTTTCGTCCTTCCCAGAACCAATGGCAATTTTGAGAAAACTGCACAAGGCTCTATACGTCAGTTTGATTTGTTCTACCGGTGGAAATTGATCAACCAAATGATTTTCAAGTGTTGAAATGTCATCTTTTGCCAAGTAGGTGATTGCTCGGCTCGCCTTTCCATCCCGACCTGCACGCCCTGCTTCTTGAAAGTAGGCTTCGAGAGATGCTGGAAATTCGAAATGCAACACATAGCGCACATCGGGTTTGTCGATGCCCATTCCGAATGCATTTGTCGCAACCATGATTTTTGTATTTCCCGAGATCCATTCACGCATCATTTTCGTGCGTTCGTCTTTGCTGAGTCCACCATGGTACATGCCAACGCTTAATTGATGTGCATGAAGCAATTGTGCCACCTCCTTGACACTTTTTCGCGTTTGGCAATACACAATTCCTGTTTGACCAGCGACGGATTGACAAAACTCAATGATATCTTTTGTCTTATTGTTCGAAGCATAACATTCATAGCTCAAATTCGAACGGTTGAATGACGCTTCGAAAACTTGAGGATTTTTTAATTCGAGCTGATTTAAAATATCTTCACGAACCGTTGTTGTTGCCGTTGCTGTAAGTGCGGTAATCGGAACATTGGGTTGAAGTTTTCGCAGCTCTTTAATCGTTAAAAAAGATGGCCTAAAATCATGTCCCCATTCAGAGATGCAATGTGCTTCATCTACGACAATCAATCCAATGTTCATCCGTTGAAAGCGCTCTTTGAATAACTTGGATTGAATGCGTTCGGGAGACGTGTACAAAAAATCCAATCCGCCGAAACGGGCGTTGTCCAAGGCGATGTCAATTTCACGGTAGCTCATGCCACTTACGAGTGCTTTTGCCCGAATTCCTCGGTTTTCCAATTGTTCGACTTGGTCCTGCATCAAGGCGATCAAAGGAGAAATCACAAGAGTTAAGCCTTCCCGTGCAAGTCCCGGAACTTGAAAGCAAACCGATTTCCCTCCGCCAGTTGGCAAGAGGGCAAGAACATCGTGGCCATTGATCACCGCATCAGATATCTCTTCTTGCAATGGTCTGAAGTGGTCGAATCCCCAGTATTTTTTTAATATGTCGCGGCTTTTCTGCATGGATTTTTGTGCAAATCAAAGATACGCAATTTGCCTTAGGGACTAGTTGTTCACATCAATCATTGTGTGTATATTCGCATACAATTTTTTATATGTTACCAGAAACTCTTTCCATTAAAGTAACACCAACAGCGCATAGCCGAATCGGTGAGGTAGATTTTGACAACCTACCGTTTGGTCGTATTTTCTCTGATCACATGCTTGTCATGGATTACAAAGATGGAGAATGGCAACAGCCAGAAATCATGGCTTTTGGTAACTTATCCTTACATCCTGCGACTTCTGCCATTCATTACGGTCAATCCATTTTTGAAGGCATGAAGGCAAATAAAGCGGAAAATGGAGAAATCCTTATTTTCCGTCCTGACATGAACGCACATCGATTTAGAGAGTCGTGTGAGCGCATGTGCATGCCGACAATTCCAGATGATGTATTCATCGAATTGGTGCGAAAAACCGTGGAGGTGGATAAAAATTGGGTGCCTTCAAAAGAAGGAGATTCCTTGTACATTCGTCCTTTCATGTTTGCCACGGATGACTTTATCGGTATCAAACCTTCTGAAACATACAAGTTTGTGATTTTTACATGTCCAGTAGGAGCGTATTACTCCGAACCGGTAAATGTCAAAATTGAAGAGTTCTATACCCGTGCCTCGGTAGGTGGTGTTGGTCGTGCGAAAACGGCAGGTAACTATGGCGCTGCCTTGTATCCTGCGAAGCAAGGTCAATTGAAAGGATTCCACCAACTTGTTTGGACAGATGGAAAAGAACACAAGTACATCGAGGAGTCTGGTACGATGAATATCCTTTTCGTCATCAACGGGGTACTTGTAACGCCTTCGGAAGATGCTGATACAATCCTTCGCGGAGTCACAAAACGTTCGGTAATCGAGGTGGCGCAAAGCTGGGGAATTCCAGTAGAAGAGCGTAGAGTTTCGGTGGAAGAAATTGTGAATGCCATTAAAGATGGTTCGCTTACAGATGCCTTTGGTGCCGGAACTGCAGCCACTATTGCTCCGATTGTGAAAATTGGATACCGCGATGAAGTGTTGAATTTACCTGCATTGGAAGGACGAACGATTTCGACGAAAATTAAAAATTACCTCGACGATTTAAAGGGAGGTAAGGTGGAGGACACCCACGGTTGGTGCTTGCACGTTTAATTCGAAGAAACACTTTTCCTTTGCGTGTGGATTTTTTTGGTTTCGTGCATCCCCAAAGAAATGCGCTTATGAAATTCCTGTATGTATTCCTGTTTAATTTTCTCTTTGCGTCTACACTACAGGCGCAAGATTCTCTTGTCGTATGTGTCAATGTTACGGATGATGAACGCGGAGAACCGATTCAAAACGTGACCATACAAATCAATGGGTTAAACCAAGGTGAACAAGCCATCTTTCGCACTTACATGAAAGGGGTGAGTTGCTTTACGGCGCCTGTTCCGGCTACGTTGACCCTATATTTTTCACATCCCCTGTTCAATCCTGTTACGGTCACAAAGAAGCTCACAAAATCAGCAGATACACTTCAAATTTCTATTGAAATGCACCCCATTCGGGATCAGCTGATTGATGAAGTCGTGGTGAAAGCACCGGGTGTTCCCGATACCGTTTTTGAATCAGCTCGTTTGAGTGTGGCAGATTTTGAGGTATTGAAGGATGGTCGAATGGTGTTGTTGACCTATCCAAAGAATTTGAAGCAGGGCAGTGAATTGCTCCTTTACGATGGTTTGTCCATCTTGAATTCATTCCGCGTTCCCGGGAGGGCAGAGGAGCTGACGCGCGACTATCGCGGCAATGCACATGTGGTGTGTCAAGACAATGTGTTTGGGCTCCTTGTCAATGAGAAGCAAGTTGGGGTGGCTTCGCTTGAGAAGGCTTATTTTCTCAAATATGTCGCACCGATTGTAGATACCGTTCATTCCAAGATGTTCTTCTCCAACTACAGCGATGTCTATCCTGCGTTTACCTATTTTACGTTTGACCAATACGATTCTACGTATTCCAAAATTATCGATGTACAGGATGATTTGATGATGGAATTGTACCGTTCAGAATACAAGTGGGCCGATGTACGCACGAAACTTTGGGCGAAAGAGAAAGAGAATGCCACTGGCATCGATGCTGAAGTTTGGGTGGGTGCCAATTATTTTACACAGTCGCTGTATTACAAGGAGGTGTATGCGCCTTTGTTTTACCGGAATGATTCTGTCTTCGTTTTCGATTATTACAAGGACCTCTTGTTTCATTTCGACGCGCAAGGAAATCGCTTGGACAGTGTCGCCATTTACCACCATTATCAGCCAAAATCAACTGGTTGGCAGCGTCAATTGATCCAGGACCGTGTTACCGGGCAAGTGTATGCGCTTTATGATCGAGCGGGCTATACCTACCTTGGATTGGTGGATTTGACAAACGGACAAATTACGGAGAAAGTGAAATTGGAGTTCCGATACATCGATAAAGTTCAGGTGTACAACAACCATGTGTACTACGTCTATCGTCCTTTTGAATCGGTTCAAAAACGTTTCCTGTACAAGGAACGTTTGCCTTATGACTTTGGAACGTCGCGCGTGCTTGATGGGGATGCGCCGACGATTGAAGATTAAACTCAACTCTATGCGAGCAACCATTTTCTCGCCATCGGTCCTTCGTTCATGATGAGATCAAGGATGGAAAGATTCGGGATAAATCCATTTTCTGCTTCAAAGACTTGGATGTACATCAAAGTGTTCAATCGATCATCAAAAGGGAAGGCCCGAAAATCATGTTTAGCATTCGCAAATTCTGTGGTAAATTCCCTAGTTATGTTTTCAATGGACAGCCATTCCAAGATTGTATTGGTAATGTTTTCATTGAAACGCAACAGGTTTTCTTCATTCGAAAAGATAAGTGCTTTGACTTCCTCTTCGTAGTGTTCAAAAAAAGGGGCAGAAGAATACGCGCTTTCAATAGTTCGCCAATGGTCATTTTGCCAGTTTTCCGTGAAGGAAATTCTGATGCGGTCCATCGGGGTTTTATTACCGTTTTCTTTCACAACAGGAACAGAAAGGTAACGAGGTCCGTTGGACACCAAAATGGAACAGCGTGTACGAATCGTTTGCTTTACAAAATGTTCTTTAGCTTCGATGGACACATTTTGTGCTTCAACAAGTGCTTGGAAATAGGCAATGCTTCCAAAGTAAGCTGTTGGAAACACACCATTCATTAGTTGATGAATTTAAACAGTCGCTCCCAACGAATTCCGAGGTAAGGACTTTTTGAGAACCACACCATGGATGCTTTTCCGACAATATGGTCTTCAGGTACAAAACCCCAAACTCTTGAATCTGCTGAATTGTAGCGGTTATCACCCATCATCCAATAGTAATTCATACCAAAGGTGTAGGTACTCGTTTTCTTTCCATCAATGTAAATCCCATCCTTCTTTTCTTGAAGTTTGTGTCCTTCGTAAGCTGTAATAATACGGCGATACCAAGCGATGTTTTCTGCATTGATTTTAATTTTTTGCCCTTTTCTTGGAACTTGAAACTCGTGAAAGTCCGTTGTGGTATTGTTCCAGTGAATGTCTTTCGGAAACATGTTCAAATTGTTGATCATCTCATAGGGCGTAGGTTGATGATCTTTGGGATATTGAGGTTCTAAATCAATCGTGAATTTAGCTTCGGTAAACCGCTTTTTCAAGGTGTTCAGTTGAGAACGTGTCAAGTTCATTTTGTATGTTGCACCACCATCTTCAGAATAGTAATCGCCGCGTTCTTCTTCCAGTCCATACGTTTCACGCATCGTCATGAGGCTCGGCATAGCGAAATTCTCAACGACATAGCGTAAGTTTTGGAACTGGTGAACTTTCGCCTTTTTACCGTTGACATAGAGCACAGATTTTTCAATGCGCAGACGATCTCCTGGGACACCAACACAGCGCTTGATGTAGTTTTCGCGTTTGTCAACAGGGCGGTAAATAACGCCATAATGTTCAATTAAAACACCTTCGCTGTTGTCGAAAGCAACCTTATCTTCAGCCAGCATTTTACGGGCTTTGTTTTTCCACAGGTCTAAATTCTTGATGTATTCACCACCGTGAGCGTTCATCAAGTATTCGTAGGCCATCATCTGGGCTATACGTTCTGCATTTACGGTTTTTGGATCTGCTTTAATTAGACTGTCGTAAATGATGGTTGCGGCTTTTTGCATCAATGGATTTACTTTTTCATCCCGCCACAATCTCAATGCTTCATTGTTTACGATGCCATGGTAATCATGTCCCATCAAGCCATTTGGCATTCGCGGATCATACACTGCAGTATCACCAGAAGGATAGTTGAAAACGACGACATCGTTTCTGTGAATACGTGTAAATCCAGGAAGTCGGGTGTAGGTTCCCTTTTCAAGTGTGGTGTACGAACGCACGTTTACCCAAGGAACTGTATTGTGTACCAATGGATAGGAGAGTGGTGTTACTGGAACTTTCGGTCCGTAGGCCAATTTGTTGACAAAGAGAAAGTCACCCACTAAAAGTGTCTTTTCCATTGACCCTGTTGGAATCTGAAAAGGTTCAAACACATAGGTACGAATGATCAATGCGGCAACAAGAGCAAACCAGATGGAATCTCCCCATTCTTTTACTTTGGATTTTGTCCCCGGCTTTTCGCGAGTTACAGCATTCAATGCCAAAGCAATGGCGTGCCCGATCACTGGTAATGCAAGAAATAGGGCAAGATGATCACCCCATTTTCTGTCTTCGCTTTCTTTTGCATTGGCCCAATTTGTTTCAGGCAGAAAATCTTGTTTTGAGGAAGCAATTTTAGCAAAAATGATGTACGGAAAAAGAATCCCTTGTAGGGTGTCCACAAAAGAATAATAGCCAAAGCGACGGATATAGCTTACATTGATGACCGACCACATCACCAAGTGAACTCCAGGGAAAATGAGCAATAAGGACCAAAATGGTTTATGGCAAAACACTTTAAAAGCTACAAAATAGTTGTACCCTGGAACCAATGCTTCCCATGACTTTCTGCCCGCTTGTTCAAAGCTTTTGTGCCACATCGCCAAATACGGGTGGGCAAGAATGAGTAGATAGAAATAGATAAAACTCATGTAATTATTTTTTGAGATGTAAAACGTCGTTCATGGTAAAGACTCCAGTTTTTCCGTGGAGCCATTCGGCAGCTATCACAGCTCCCAAAGCAAATCCTTTGCGGTTGTGTGCTTGGTGTGAAATTTCAAGTGTGTCAATGTCGGAAACATAGCGAATGATATGCGTTCCCGGAACATCAGGCTTTCTATGTGATGTGACCGCCAATTGACCCTCTGTGGTATGAGGTGCTTTGTTTTCTCCGTGAACCCAGGAAACATAGTCGTCATTGCTTTCCATCAAGCCATTGGCCAATGTAATCGCTGTACCACTCGGTGCATCAAGCTTTTGGAGATGATGAATTTCTTCTAATTCGGCCTGATAACCTGCATGTCCTTGCATCAATTCGGCCAAACGCTTGTTCAGCTCGAAGAAAATGTTCACCCCAATACTAAAGTTGGATGCATACAAGAGTGCAGCGTCTTGTTCTTTTGCTTCGGATAGAATCGTTGACTCGGAAGAATTCCATGCTGTGGTACCTACAACAATCGGCAATTTTTTGTCGAAACAAAAGCGCATGTGCCCAATAGCCAATTCAGGTCTTGAAAATTCAATGGCCACGTCTGCTTGCGTTAAATCAGCCTTTTCAATCGGTGTTGCGCTGTTGATATGGGCGACAATATTATGTCCGCGTTCAAGCGCAATCGTTTCGATTGATTTCCCCATTTTGCCGTAACCGATCAGAGCAATGTTCATTTGAAAAGACTTTGTGTAAAATTAAGGATTTTCGCGGGCTAAGATTGTTCTATTGGTGAAATTCCATTTCATGCCAATTCCCACAGATTGTCCCAGTGGAAAGGAGGGGTAAATGGACATCGACAAGTCTGGTGAAATGTCAAAACGAACGAAATGTGCTTCTATACCTGCATCTGCAAGCTGAAATAGATACACCAAACCAACGCCTAGAATCGACAAGTCACGCTGATTCTGGTACTGTTGAAACAAGGTCAAGATGCCGTAATCGTCATAGAGTGACCATTTGTCTGACAATACACCTCCGTTTTGTCGATTGGTATACTCTGTTTTTAATTCTTTTACCGTCTGCTGATTGGTGTAGAGGAAATATCCCGTCGCTCCCAATCCTGCATAGATCAACGGCACTTTCCAAAAAGCTTTTTTCTTGCCTTTGGGCATGTAAATGTGGTTGTAGACCTGACCAGCTCCAGGAACGATGGCTGAAAAAATGAGAGCGTCGCGCACAGAATGCACGTAGCCTTTGGCTGTGTCTGCAACGCTATCGCTGCTGTCTTTCGGAACATCCTTTTGTGCATGTACTGCGAAAGGAAGACAGCAGATGACAAAAATGAAGTTTCGAATCAACGGTTTAAAATTTCGATGATGCGGTTAAGGTCAACTTCTGAATTGAAATTCACCACAATTTTACCTCCGCCAGCAATTGATTTCTTGATGTCAATGCGCGCAGAAAGTTTGTCGCCCAAGTGTTCTTTGAAGGTAAATTGAGCAGGTGTTACGGCCGGCTTTCCAAGGGACTTATGCTCAGGCGCTTTAGGTTCAATGGGTTCCACATACCCTTCGCGAATAAGTGCTTCAACATCACGCACGGACAAATCATCTTCAACGATTCTACTGTAAATTGCGAGTTGAAGGTTTTCATCTCCAGCAGAAACCAGTGCCCGCGCATGTCCCATCGAAATCACGGTATCTCTCACCGCAGCTTGAATGTCTGCAGGAAGTTTCAATAAACGCAAATGGTTGGTGATGC
>JBDKGB010000006.1:0-7562 GCA_039798485.1 Bacteroidota bacterium | reverse complement strand
ATGGTCCGTCTCTTGGTCAGCAACGGATTTCCTACCGACTTTCAACAAAAAAGACGCGTCGGATTTTTCCGAAAAACCTATGTATCCCCACTCGAAATTGCCTACGATGGCTTTCGTGAATCCGACCAGAATTCAATCGCCATTATCCTCGAACTTGTCAAAGGGGGTGTTCCCGTAACGGAGGCATTTTACAGCGCTGCGGTCTATGAATACAATGAACTCGGTCGACAGTTGATTGACCAATGCAAACAAACCAATAATCTACTCCTCGAATCGGCAAAAGCCGGAAATGTGCTGCTGATGAACTATTGTATATCCAAAGGTGCGGACAAGCAGTCAAAAACGATAAGTGGGGAAAATATCTTGCTGCTTGCAGCGCTGAATGGACGATTAGAGCTGTATAAACAGTGTATTGTTTTGGGCATTTCACCCAATTCTCTGACTGCGACGAACGAAAACGCGCTGATGTTGTCGTTCCGCTCGGGGAATATGGCCTTGGTGGCTGAATTGCTTTCAGTAAACCAAAATCTTGAATTTCAGAATTCCACAGGTGAAACAGCCCTCTTCTATGCCGAGCGATCTGAAATGACCGAAGCTCTTGACCTCATGCTCACCAAGTCACCCAACTTAAATCACAAGGATAAGAACGGAAATACGGTGATCATGAAAGCAGCCATGGCAGGGCGCACCTATCACGTCAGTAAACTGATGGAAATTGGTGCGGATTTTCAGGTTGTGAATCAGTCGGGAGAAAATTTAATCAGCTGTTTGCTCACCTATTATTCCACGAACAAAGCACTCATTATTGAGCTCATTGGTAAAGGCATAAATCCAGATATCAAATCCTACAATGGAAAATCCTTGGCGTTTTGTGCCATTGAACATGGGGATATAGATGTCTTACAGCTTTTAAAATCGAAAGGCATAAGCACAGATGGACGCTCCAGCTTTGGTGAACGTCCAGGAACGCGAAATAAGGATATCATCAAATTTGTCATTGAAAATGGTGGTGACATCAATGCCAAAGACAATTGGGGATCTGGGTATTTGTGTGCGGCATTAGAAATGAATGACCTGGAGCTAGCTGCTTTTTTAATACGTTACAAAGCTGATGTGAACGGCAGTTGTGGGCATTGGGGCAATGTGTTGATGCAAGCGATTGACAAAGGGAATCTGGAGTTTGTGCAATTTTTAGTTGAAAGCAATGCCTCCCTTACTGCCAAAGATTCCTTCCGAAAAAACTGTTTGGAGCGCGCTATCGAAGAGGGGGACGAACGCATCATTGCCTATTTACGGACGAAAGGTGCCTTAACGACCGAAGAATTGAATGTACGTGAGGTGCAACGCGTGAAAGAAATGCAGGCGCTACCTGGATTCATCTTGAGCCAGAATGTTCCAGAAATTCTTCGCTTCCTAACAAAATACCCCGAAACGATTCTACTCGCGGATGACGTGAAAAAATTGGGGAACATTGCTGCCATTTCGGGGTCCATTGAGCTTTTGAAATTGACTTTAGAAAAATATGCACTCCAAGTGAATGACGTCATCAATTTCGAAGAGCAAACCATGTTGCATATTGCATGTAAAAGTGACCAACGCGATCTTGTATTTTTACTGATTAAGAAAGGTGCGGATATTTCTTTGGAAGATGGTTTTGGAAAAACTGCAGATAAGTACACCTCAAACAAAGAAATCAAAGACCATTTCAAGCTGCTTCGTGGGAAGAAGAAATAATTTTTCACTTCAACCCAACCCAAAACAATTCTCTTGCGTCTATTGTGCAGTCATGAGTCTTCCTACTCAAGATGTTGGTTTTATTTTACCTTGCAGGTATACCTGAAAAGAACCATAGACGATCTTACAGGATCAATTGTCGGTGTGTTCTTTTCAGGTTTTTTTTATTCGCAATATTTACAGAAGCTAATGAATTGTGCAGGCATGTGCTCGAAAGGAACTTCTGGGTCAAACAATTCATCCACAACTTGTCGCACGAATTCTGGGAACAATGCTGCGCATTCCTCGATGGTCAATTCGCCCTGAAGTGGAAACAACCCATCGTGAATGTTGACCAACGAATAGATGCTAACCTCATCTGGATATTTTCCAAAACGGTCGTGGTACAAATAACTGTACATCACCAACTGAAGAATGTGCTTAGCCCCTGTCATCACGGCAACTAAGTTTGACATATCTGGTTCCGGACATTTAATGGTCACGTCCTTTTTGTTGGATTTCCCAGATTTATAATCTATGATGCGCATTTTTCCGCCCACAGAATCGATGCGGTCCACATAGCCTTTCATGTGAATTGGCATTATCTTCCCTTGTATTTCGACGTCCATTGTCGAGGCGAGCTCAAGTTCCAAGTATTCGATAAAGACAGGCTCAGTTTGCTTACTTAGAAAATCCTTTTCATTCTCTAGAATTCGTTTTGTCAACTCGAGTGCCATTTCATACGAGAGTAAATTTTTTCCCGAGCCAAAAGCCGATGCATCTTGATCAAAGTGGGTTAAGAACTCCTTGTGGATCAAACCAGCATATTTCTGCAACATCAAATCGATGTCCTGTGTTATTAAATTTGAAGGTTGAGGCGTGACTTTGTTTCCATCACTATCATGGCGGGCAAATGGAGTAAACAGCTCTTCCAACACGTTGTGGATAAATGTTCCAAAGGTGTTGGTCTCCACTTCTTCCTCCACAACAGACTCTTCACCGAAGTCCATGACATAGCGATAATAATAATCGAGCGGACACTTGAGGTACTTGTTGAGGGCCGATGCGGAGATTGAACGTTCAAACAATTCATCCAAGCGGGCGAGAATTTCTGGTGTCTTCGGAATGATCGAATTCACTTCGGTTGTCGATCCCGTATTCGGCACGGCATAGAATTTTCGTGCAAGGGTAATGTTTGGATTTAAGCGAGAGAGCTCCAATTCAAGTTGAAGCAAATAGCGGCTTGCCTCATTCGACCCAACACTTTCTTGAGCACTCGTGTACGTCACCCATAGGTTCTCTGCCGAATGCAACAAACGGTAGAAGTGATGTGCAAATAAGCCTTGTTTATCTCTCGGTACTGGCAATTCAAAATAATTTCTTAAATCCATCGGGATTAAGGTCTGAATGGGATTTGTTGGCGGCATATTCCCTTCATTCATTCCCAAGACCACAATGTTCTTAAAGTCCAACAAACGGGTTTCTAAGAGTCCCATGATTTGTAATCCCTGGAGTGGGTTTCCATGGTACGCTATGCTTTTCGTATTCCAATGTTGCTGAAACAGGTGACGGAAACTTTTGATTGACATGTCGGGAATTCCTTCTGAAAGGATATTCTCCAGTTCTTGCAATGCTTGATCGAAAGCCTCCACAACTGCTTTTTCGAAGGCATCTTCACTTCCCATATTTTTGAACAGGGACTGATTCATCTGTCGAATGGTCTTCAAGCCTTTGAGCCAGTCACCGTCCCAATTGGTGGTCAATAAAGGCAACAATGCCGATGATGTTGCACCGGTAATTAACTTATCTGGATTGAGGAAAATCGTGTTCCGTTCAATGATTTGAAGTTCAAGACCGATGATGGTTTGCTTTTCCTGTTCATCGAGAATTGCTACCGTAAACGGATGGTTCCAAAAACGCTGCAAATCTTGAAAATAAATGGATTTTGTTTTGAAGCGTACCTTATTTTCTTGAATGGAAAAAATCAAATCCACCCATGTGCGCAGCGCAGAATTTCGCAATGGCAGTCCAAGGGTAATGTTTGCTTTGCCGATGTGTTTTGGCAAATTCTTCACCAAAGGGGCAATTAAACTTTCGTCGGCCAACAATACCAAGGTTTCGCTCATTTCTTCTGCAGGAATCTCATTCAGGATTGTTGCCGCAGCTTTCACTTGTCCTGTAATTTGCGGACATTCGATGATCTCAATCTTCATCGGAGCAGTAGACATCTCATCCGCCACGAAGGGAAGCTCCTTCACATCGAGGTCGTGCATCAATCGGCGCAGAAACCGTCCTGCCTCGTGAGAATCATTCCTCAGATAATAGGCATCCGCATCGATCAGAATGTGCGCACGTCCTAGTTTGTGCAATTGTTTCATGATCGACATTTCAGCCGTAGACAAAGCATTGAATCCTGCGAAGATGAATTGGCGTTTTGGGTCTAGTTTAAACACACGGTCAATTTGCTCTGCCAATTCACGGAAAGCCTTACCTGCATAGCAGACACCCTCCTTATTGAACTGGTCATTCAAGCCTGTGTAATAGTTAGGGAGTTTCTCCCAAAACTCTAGAAATCGTTTTTGTCCCTCGGTTAAATTTGGTCCTTCAAAGCTCCATTTATCCACTTCCCAGTTCTCCAATTCGCGGACAGCCTGGAGGTTCGTAAAGACGGTTTTTGTAGACAACATATAGCGGTCAATCTCATCAAAATCGGACAGCAGGATATTTCCCCACGACATAAATTCGTCGAATGAACGGTCTTTATCACCTGGTGGATCGAGCAACTGAATATTGAAGAGACGAATAAGTGCGCGTGTGCGGTCAATGACAGTTTTATCGGAAAGACTTTTCACCCATCGATCGATGGTGACCATTTCAGGGGCCAAAACAGGTTTCCCAAAAGCACGAAAGAGCGAGGCTGATATGTATTTTTTAGCGCGTTCAGAGGGCAGGATAATCGTGAGATGATCTAAATCCAGTTGCTGGTCAACAATGTACTGTGCAATTTTGTCCGTAAACTTCATGTATCTTATTTTTTTGTGAGGAAACCCCAATACGTAGATCGGTTGAGCACGTGGGTTGAAATCTCCGCATAAGCACTACGGAAAGAAGCCGGAAATTTCACTTTTTTCTTTTTCTCCCACGATGTTTTATAGGATGAGGTTTTCGTACTTGTTGACTCTATGAAGTCCATCGATTGGCGAGTATGTGTGCGCCAGAAGAAATAGTCTGGAAATGTTCCATTCATCGCATTCCATTTCAATCGCTCTGCAATCAACCAATTGCGCCACAGTTGTTCGGTGTCGTTGCGCAAATCGATTGGATTGAAATTGTTGATCAAGGCATTACGGATACCGTTGTCGAGAAAATAAAGAACATGTGTCTTTTTCAATTCGTAACGGTGTCCATTGTAGAAAGAAGGAAGTCGAACTAAGATGAAAGCCTTTTCCAACAAATCGACGTAGCGTTCAACCGTTTCATTGTCCAAGCCACATTTTTCAGCTATTTCATTGTACGATACAGGTTCCCCAATGTTGAATGCTACTACCTGTAACATCTTCGTCAATTTGTCGCCCTTGTTGATGCGGTCAGTCACACCCAACTGGGTAAAAACTGCTTCTGAAACCAATTCTTTAAGTCGCTCTTCTGCGGATTCTTGATCTTCCGTGACTTGGGGATACGTGCCATAAATCAATCGAGTTTCCAGCGCTTTTTCCTCGACAGGTAATGTGTTGTGCTGGGCCATCTCGTAAAATGAGGGCGCGTACACGTGGATTTCCAAACCTTGCATGCGCAGCACTTCTGAAAATTCTGGATCCATCAACGGATCAAAAGAACAACACAAGATGAGGGTTGTGTTTAAGGATCCTTCCAAGACAGATTCTATGATGCCTTGCAAATCACGAACATATTGCGCTTCACGAATAACCGTATAGGGAGAAGCACCCATCACCTCGGTCAATTGTGCTATCGTCACATCCGTGACTTGCTGAAGAAAAGACTTCTTGCGTGCGTCGAAATGCTGCCAATTGACAGACAACTCATTCAATACGTCAGTGACCAAGGAAAATTTTCCAGTGAGCCTCGGGCCTTTTACTAGAACAACTTTACTCTCTTGAATACACGCTTTAAGTCGTGCAGATGGAACGCGTTTTATCATGGGTGTTTATTTCCAGCAAATCTAGTAGAAAAGCCTCATTAAACGCGTAAATTACTTAATATTTGCGGTTATTGATCGAACCACACCCGACTAAAGAAGAGTTTTGGGCGGTTTGAATTCATGAATTTATTGCCCCCATAGGCCCTTAAAATCAAGAGATATTCATCGTTTTGAAGTACACGAATCCAATGTGGACCTTCGGGATAGGTGTCTGAAATTCCTTCATAATATTCGGTTCCATCGTCTTGGATGGTATTGGTGTAGGGCGAAGCGTCAGGACTCGCAATATAAATGGCGGCTTGTTCCGCTAAGGTCAAAGTCCCATCAACTGGAACAATCTCGATGGAGAAGGTATTGCCTTGACCAAGTTCTCTATAGATGATATATGGATGACCATCGTAGATTTTCAATTCTTTTGGTAGGCCAGGAAACACCGCCACTAGACCTACTTTATCGTTGTAATAGTTGTAGCTTTTGAACGAACGCACCTCATCTTTTGCCGCGAAAGATCCTTCTGAAAATACGGCTGTCACTTTTCTAACCTTGTATCCTTTCTTTCGCAAGAGGGTAATTATTCCTTGATCTCCGGCCAAATGTCCTGCCCCCACAGCACAAAACAAAGGATTTAAGCGCATCAACGAATCCAATCCTTTGGTCATGCGTTCATTTCGACGGACGATCAATTCATCATACATCTGGGTGTCACCTTCAACAGAAAGGTTCACCTTCATCATTTTATTCAAGCCCTCGATATCGCCTTGCAGGTACAATTCGATGACCTTTTCCTGCAAGTAATCCAAAACAGGAAGGTCCACTCCATTGGCATCGGGCAGACCAACTTCTGTCAATAAACCCAACTGCTCCTCAACCGTTTCGAGCGGATAAAATTTCTTTTTCGCGTTGTAGCAGTATTGAAGGAAATAGGCGTCCAAAAACTGAGGCATACCGTCTTCATTACCATAAAGTGTTTCCGTGGCTTTGTCGTTTGCGGTGTAAGGTTTACCTTGGTTGTCATACAGCAGGCGAATCTCATCCTTACGCGTATCCCATTCATCGAAAAGCGAAAAGATGTCGGTTTCAAGGACAACTGATTTCGTTGCATTCAAGGCAACATAAACGGAGTCAGAAAGTCGGAACAAGCGCTTGTCATTTGAGTGCAAACTTCCGTACAAATAGCTCTTCGTTTTCAAACCGTTTCCGGAAATTTCCCAAAGCAATTCATTTTTACGCTGAATGCTCTGCGCATCAAGAAAGTTGCTGCAGGTCAGAAAAAACAGAGTGAAAAGTAAAACGAATTTACGCATGGTGTAAAGGTATGGAATCCTTAAGAATTAACTAATTATTCGTTCAACATGCATGTCGCCGAACGCGTACGGTATGTAGGCAAGTGAAGGAATTTGTTTTGTTAAGAGTAATGGTGATTTACGTCCTAAAGCAATTCGTCCGTGTGTTTCACTAAGTCCCATCGCATACGCCGCATTGATGGTAAGCGCATTTAACGCCTCTTCGGGTGTTAATTTCATTTTCACACAGGCCAAAGACCAAACAAAACCTAGATTGCCGCTTGGAGTTGAACCTGGATTAAAATCACTTGCCAAGGCTACAGGCAAATCTGCGGCAATCATTTTTCGGGCATCACCATAGGGTATTCCTAGAAAATGAGAGCAACTCGGCAAGATCGTTGGCATAC
>JBDKGB010000005.1:0-2598 GCA_039798485.1 Bacteroidota bacterium | reverse complement strand
TCTTCTGTGCTGGCAATGATTTTATAGTTTGACGGAATTTTCTTGATGGTATCCCCGTGAGACATCCACACTTGACTTCCATCCGACATGCCACGCATCAGTTCATTTGAGTGATCGATGAACTTCAAATGTGCACGTCCATATTCACGGATCGAAGACGGCAATACCTCACCACCAAAATGATGTGCTAAATATTGCGCCCCAAAACATACACCGAGCAAGGGCATTTTTCCTTTCATGGCAGATAGGTCAGGTCGAGGAGACGCCTCATCGCGCACAGAGAACGGGCTACCTGAGAGAATCACACCTTTGATATTTGGCGTGAGTTCCGGACATTTGTTCCACGGGTGTATTTCGCAGTACACATTCATTTCGCGCACTCTGCGTGCAATTAGCTGCGTATATTGCGAGCCAAAATCAAGAATTAATATCATTTCATGCATGGCCCAAAGATACACTGAAATTGATGATTATTGGTGCGACCCATCTCCTCAAGCACAACTGAATTGTTAACAAGATTTCAACGACATTTTGTCAGCCAAAATGGAATGGAACGATTTATGACAAATGCTGCGAAATTTACAACTAAACCCACCGCAAAGCTGCTAGATTTTTCTTAAATTTGGCGCTTTGTTAACATGCAACTTGAACAATGATTTCAGACCTATTAAAGAAACTATTTGGGGATAAAACGGCGAAAGAACGTAAAGAGTATCAACCCATCATCGATAAATCAAATGAATTTTGCGCGCAATTCAGATCACTTTCAGACGATGAGTTACGTGCCAAAACTGCAGGATTTCAGCAACAGGTAAAGCAATCCATTCAATCGTTGGAAAATGCTTTGACGGAATTGAAAGCCCAAGCTTCTAATCCTGCGACGCCTGTACACGAAAAGGAAGCGTTGTTTGAAAGCATTGATAAAATGAGCAAACAAATCGATGAAAAAATCGAAGAAACGCTTGCTGCTATCCTACCTGAAGCATTTGCTGTGGTGAAAGAAACCGCGCGCCGTTGGTCCGAAAATGGGCAATTGGTGGTAACAGCTCAGCAGTTTGACAAAGACCTTTCCGTCAAGAAAGATGGGATTACGATTCAAGGAGATCAAGCCATTTGGCATAACCAATGGACTGCTGCGGGGGCTGAAGTGAAATGGAACATGGTTCACTACGACGTTCAGTTGATGGGTGGAGCAGTTTTGCACCGCGGCAACATTGCGGAAATGCAGACAGGTGAAGGAAAAACACTCGTAGCAACCCTCCCTGTATATTTGAATGCCCTTTCAGGAAAAGGAGTACACGTGGTAACCGTGAATGACTACCTTGCCAAACGTGACTCGGAATGGATGGGACCTTTGTACCAATTCCACGGTTTGAAGGTGGATTGCATCGACAAACACACACCCAATTCAGAAAGTCGACGCCAAGCCTACTTGGCAGACATCACATTTGGAACGAACAATGAATTTGGTTTTGACTACTTGCGCGACAATATGGCAGGCGGAGTGGATGAACTTGTGCAACAAAAACATCATTTTGCCATCGTCGATGAGGTCGATTCCGTTTTGATCGATGATGCACGAACACCTTTGATCATTTCTGGTCCTACGCCACGTGGTGAAGAACATGAGTTCCACCAATTGAAACCACGTGTAGAAAATGTTGTGGCCGCTCAACGCAATTATGTGAATCAATGTTTGGCTGACGCGAAAAAATTACTCGTTGTCATCAATGGTCAGGCGGAAGCGGGACAAGATGCGAAGCAAATGTTAGAGGAAGGCGGGATTGCATTGTTACGTGCTCACCGCGGTCTTCCAAAAAACAAAGCATTGATCAAATACCTTTCTGAGTCTGGAATTAAAGCGCATTTGCAGAAGACTGAAAACTTCTACATGCAAGAGCAAGGAAAGAACATGAAAAAAATCGACAAAGAACTATTCTTTGTGATTGATGAAAAAAACAATACCATTGAGTTGACGGACAAAGGGATCGACCTGATTTCTGGTTCGGACGACCGCGACTTCTTTATCATGCCCGATATCGGTTCTGAAATTGCTCGCCTTCAAAAAGAAGGCCTTGAGAAGGAAGCGTATTTGGAAAGAAAAGATGGACTTGTACGTGATTACAGCATCAAGTCAGAACGCATACACTCCATCAACCAATTGTTAAAGGCCTATACCCTCTTCGAAAAAGAAGTGGAATATGTTATCCTGGACGGTAAAGTGAAAATTGTCGATGAGCAAACGGGGCGTATCATGGAAGGGCGACGTTACTCTGATGGATTGCACCAAGCGATTGAAGCGAAGGAAAATGTAACTGTCGAAGCTGCGACTCAGACTTATGCAACCATTACCCTTCAAAATTACTTCCGTATGTACCACAAATTGGCGGGTATGACCGGAACGGCGGAAACGGAAGCAAAAGAATTGTGGGACATCTACAAATTGGATGTCTTGGCAATTCCTACCCATCGACCATTGATTCGTAAGGATCAAAATGACTTGGTGTTTAAGACGGCGCGTGAGAAATATTCTGCGGTAATCGATGAGATTGAAAAATTGGTCGCTCAAGGCCGTCCTGTGCTCGTAGGTACAACAAC
>JBDKGB010000004.1:0-5142 GCA_039798485.1 Bacteroidota bacterium | reverse complement strand
CGGTGCGTGGTTATGATAAGATCTTTAAAGCAACTACCATGGATGACGATTTCAATACAGCCTTGGGAGCAGGAAATTTATTCCCTTTGTACCGTGATGAAATCGTGTCTGTTAGTTTTGAGTTTAAGTTTTTCCGCAATGGTGCAATGGTGCAATACGACATCATCAAATGCGGAAATGTATCGAACCGCGATGCCGTAATCAAAAAATTGAGAAAGCAACTGCGCAAGATCGTGGTGAAGCAGTGGAAGTAATCCTTTGTTTTTGTAAAGCATTGGTTTATTGACGTGTATGTGTAATTTTTTAATTACAGCTGTAACTTCCTATCGTAAAGTTTAAGGAACAGCTAGAAGCCACGCTTTTTTAGTGTCATTAAATCGATAAGTATTCAATTTTACTTTACCTTATCGTCAATCATTCATTAACTAAAAACACATACCAAATTACCATTATTCATCCCGTTTTGGCAATAATTACAAATTTTTCGTAGGAAAAATGAACCAATTCAGCGAATAAATCACACTGTTCGTAGCATAAAACACACAAAATCAACATATTCTATAAAAAAACACATTAAAAAATTACATAATCAACATTTTCGATTGGGTATGACAGTTAGGGTCGTTGTAATTTTGAGTTATGAGTAAAACAGTAGCAGAAAAAATCAGAATTGCACGCTTAGCGAATAGCTTGAGCCAGCAAAACATGGCAGATGAATTGGACCTAACGGTTGCTGCCTATTCGAATATCGAACGCGGAGTAACAGAAATTTCTGTGAAACGTTTGGTACGAATTTCAGAAATTCTTGGTGTAAGTGCCATTGATTTAATCAATGATCCAGCTCCAAAAATCTTTAATGAGCCGTCATCAAATGACTATTCTTCGAACGTATTGTCACAACAAGTGTATCAGTTGATCAAAGAAATTCAGTCATTAACAGATCGCGTTGATAAATTGGAAAAAGCGCGCCCTAAAAAGTAATCGCCTTAGCGAGACATCAGTTTCGCCACATACTTTCCGATAATATCGAATTCCAAATTAACTTCCATATTCTCTTGTAGGGTATGGAAGTTTGTGTTTTCATAGGTATACGGAATGATACACACCGAGAATTCATTTTCTTTCGAATCGACCACCGTTAAACTAGTACCATTGATGGTGATCGATCCTTTTTCTACAGTCGGCATGGACGAGTTGTAGTGAAACGTGTATTTCCAGCTCCCACCTTGATCCTCTACATTGGTGCAGATTCCTACGGTATCAACATGCCCTTGAACAATGTGACCGTCCAAGCGGCCATTCATCAACATACAGCGCTCTAAATTCACCTTCGTACCAACGTTCCATGAGGAAAGATTCGTTTTTTCCAATGTTTCGCGAATGGCTGTCACCGTGTATTCATTTCCCGATAGTTCAACCACAGTCAAGCAGCACCCGTTGTGTGCAACACTTTGATCGATCTTTAATTCGTGAGTAAAAGTGGAGGCAATGGTGAAATGAATGTTGTCTTGTTCTTTGCGAATGGACTGCACAACGCCAATTTGTTCTATGATTCCCGTAAACATTGTATTTTTGCTCAAAGATACGCATTGCAGCAATATGATTTTATTTACACTTTTCCGCCCTCCCTTTGGTGGTGTACTGAAACTGATCATTCCCCTTTCATCGGTGTTATTGCTGTTTTCCTGTAATCCTGTTGCCTTTGTAAAAAAACAGGGTGAGAAGCAATTAAAGCGAAATGCCATTCAATCATACACACTGAGCACCAAGGACTTTACGATGAAGTATTGGAAAGGCGGTAATGGTCCCGTCATTTTGTTTCTTCATGGTTTT
Source organism: Bacteroidota bacterium (assembly GCA_039798485.1). Lineage (GTDB taxonomy): Bacteria > Bacteroidota > Bacteroidia > Flavobacteriales_D > Crocinitomicaceae > M0103. The sequence goes on along the minus strand of JBDKGB010000004.1, from coordinate 3,309 downwards.
GGTGGAGATGCACTGTTTACCTATCAAAATGAATTGGTGGCTTTGGCAAAAACGCACACTGTCATCGCACCAGATTTTCTATGGTTTGGGGGCAGCAGCGCAAATTTACCAGCAACGATCGAGAGTCAAGTTATGGCCATTGAAGCCTTGCTCAAGGAATTGAAGGTGGACACCTTTTCCATGATCGGTCAGAGTTACGGAGGATTCGTTGCAGTGCTTTTGGCAGAGAAGATCCCCAACCGCATTGATCACTTGTGCATAGCAAATTCGCCTGGGCCAATGTTCAACAAATCATTGATCGATGAGGTGTGTCGCGCGCACAATTTTACCTCGATTCAAGAGGCGTTTGTTTTTGAGTCGTATGAAGGCGTTCAACCTTTGTTGAATTTGGCGTCCTACTCAGACACAAAATTTCCAAAATGGCTTTTGAAGTGTATGTACACAGCTAATTTTTCAGCCTTCAAAACTGAACAGCGCGAATTGCTCAGTTCTTTATTGCTTGAGCCCGAGCGACCGGAGGCCATTGAGGCCTTGAAAAAGATGAGGGTGATGGTGCTTTGGGGTCAATACGACGAATTGTTTTACCTCTCAGAGGGACAGCGCTTTGCAAATGATATAAATGCGAAATTTGTGGTGATTAAGGATGTAGGCCATGCTCCGCAAATGGACGATCGGAAAGCATTTACTTCGGTAGTCACAGAATTTTTTACGAATGAACGATAGATTGATGAAACGACTAAACTGCGTATTGGCGCTGCTGCTTTTACACGTGTCTCTTCATGCCCAGATGGTCGATTCTACCAAAGCAGGCGTATTTCGTTTGGGTGGAGGATTGGACGCCTACTATGCCTTGAATCTAATGGATGTGAAGAGCAACAACATTCCTTATTATGTGTCCTCGGCAAGGAACAATGAGTTCAACATCAACATGGCCTACCTCGATTTTACGTTTGAGAGTGAGCGCATTAAATTTCGGTTCGCACCGGGTGTTGGAACCTATATGAACGCCAATTATGCGGCCGAACCAGGGTTACTTAAAATTCCATTAGAAGCAAAAGGCGCGGTGCGCTTGTCCAAGAAAAAAGCGGTTTGGTTGGAGTGTGGAGTGCTTGGATCGCCCTATACGAATGAAAATCCGTTCTCGCGAGAGCAGTTGATGTACTCCAGAAGTTTGGCTCCAGAGTATGTACCGTACTACATGTGTGGGGCTCGCGTTTCCTCGCAATTGACGGATAAATTGAAATTAAGTGCTTTTGTCATCAATGGTTGGCAGCAGATCAAAGATGTGAATGATGGCAAATCCTTAGGAACGTCACTTGAATACAAAACGAGCAAGCAATCAACGCTTTATTGGAACACCTACATCGGAAGTGAGCGGTCGAGTCAGCATACGGATTTCAGAACCCGCTATTTTACTGATGTGTATTGGGTGTTTCAAGGAACATCGAAATGGTCGTTTTCATCGTGTGTTTATTTCGGCAATCAGCAACGCATGTTGACTACCTTGGTCAATCATTTCTGGTGGCAGGCGAATGCCATGGCGCGCTACTCATTCGGTAAATGGGGATCTATTTCGGCTCGTGCGGAGTATTTCCACGATCCACACAGCATCCAGATTCAACCGATTACCACAGCCAATGGATTCAAGAGCTTTGGCTATACCTTGGGTTACTCCATTCCTGTAGAATCCAACGCGATGTTGCGCTTCGAAGTGAAGGATTTGATTTCTCGAGGTAAGGGCTTGTTTTACGACAACAACAATGTCGCTATCAAATCGATGCCTGTGTTGTTCGCGAATTTGACGGTGTGGTTTTAATTCTGATTTGTAAACGAATTTTATGTCAATCAAAACTCGTATAATCTTAGTGACTTAAAGTTTAGTAGATTTGCAAACCGATTTGAAAAAATGTTAAAGCGCTTCACGGCATATCTGCTCAGTTTTACGACGATTATAGTTCTCCTTTGTTTACAGGTAGATCTCTCTAAGCGTACAGAAGAATATTCCGCTCGAAAAGAACTTCGGTCGGGTGAAGCGGGACTATTTTCGTTAAATCACTTGCCATTTAGCAAGTTTGATCCACGAAGTAGGACTCCTCATCATATCCATAGAACTACTGGAAATGATTTGGATACTGATGTTATTTTTCAATCAAATAGAGAAGTATTTGCGCTTTTCATAGCAAAGAACAAAGGTTCATTTCCGAGATACCACTCTGCTCAAATCGCCCGGAAATCGAAGATGTACATTCTTCATCGAATGATTCTGATTTAAAGAAGGGACTTCCCCCTTTATCCCAACAAGGTTGGGTTCTTTATGTCAAATCATTATTTAATTTCAATGAAAACTATTTTTCAAAAGGGATTGTACTCCCTTTTGCTCGTATTGTTTGCTAGCGCAAGCAATGCATTGGCAACAACCAATTCACCGGTAAAAGGTGATACCACAAAAACACAAGTTACAGACAGTTCAAGTACGAAAGAAGCGGAAAAAGATCAGGTGTTTTTCCGAGTGTATATGGACTTGAATTATGCCTATGATTTTGATCATCCCTCAGATCATACGCGTCCCTTTGGTTCTAATCCAAACCATGTAGACCAATTTGACATCGGCTATTCCTTTGTAGAAATAGGGTACAAAACGCAAAAGTTTCGCGTGAACGCAGCTTTCAATACGGGAGGTGTGGTCGACAAAATGTACGAAAATGAGCCCTTCATGTTGAAGCGCATCCGTGAAATGAGCGGTGAGTTTTACTTGAATGATCGTTTTTCACTCGAAGGTGGAATTATGCCCGCATTTTATGGATTTGAAGGATTCATCAATAAAGAAAACTGGTTTGTAAGTCGAGCTGTGATGACTGATTTTGCACCAGACTTTGATCTAGGAGCGCGCCTTCATTTCCGTACGAAAACACCGTGGCGTTTTATTTTACAAGTGGCCAATGGTTGGCAAACGTTGCGCGAAACGAACAAGAACAAGTCCGTTGGTGCCTTGGTGCGTTACGAAGGTGAAAAAGTGCTTGTGAACTGGGGAACGATGCGCACGAACGAATCAAAAATTGACTCCTTGGATTTAACACGCTACTATAGCAATTTCTTCATGCAATTCAATATCGGAGAGAAACTGAAGATCGCACCATTGTGGGATTTTGGCATTCAGAAAGATTCACTCAATAGCCAGAAGTTTAATTTCTGGAGTTCTGCGTGTTTGAATGTGCGCTACCAGTGGAGTCCAAAATTGGCGACGAGTGTTCGCGGCGAAATGTTCTATGATCCGCATCAAATTATTCCTGAAGTATTTACGGGAACGCC
>JBDKGB010000003.1:0-2920 GCA_039798485.1 Bacteroidota bacterium | reverse complement strand
TGGTATGACAGTAGATTTACAATCCCGACCTGGGAAAGGTACATGGCTGACGATTACCTCGCCGATCAATAGATAGGATTTGATGCCTTCGGTATTTTAGAATTCGATACCTGCGGTAATTTGATGTCTTCGACAATTCGATGCTAAAGCAATTTATAAATTTGATGCCTGCGGCAATTCGGAATTCGATGCCTGCGGCAATTGAAAAAAAAATAATACTTATATAAATCATTTGCAATTTGCGCAGCAACCAAATTCGCGTAGCGACCAAATCTTAAATTCGGAATTCGATACCTGCAGTAATTTGATGTCTTCGACAATTCGATGCCTTTGGCAATTCAGAAAAAAACACTTCCACAAACCATTTGCAATTTGCGCAGCAAACAAATTCGCGTAGCGACCAAATCTTAAATTTACTTCGGCAGTTGAATGGTAAAAACAGATCCTTTACCAAGTTCCGATTTCACTTCCAAAGTTCCATTCATCCGTTCGATAATTTTCTTGGTAATGGGCAAACCTACTCCAGAACCTACTTGATCAGTTGGCGTATGAATGCGGTGAAATAAATCAAATATTCGTCCTTGAGATTCCAATGGAATTCCAATCCCATTGTCTTCCACTTCAATTTTGTAACTTGTTTCATTTTCCGAAGCTCGGATGTTCACCACGGGAGGTATGTCCGCATGACGGTAGCGTATGGCATTGCCAATCAGGTTTTGAAAAATCTGGCGCAAAACTGAAACTGGCGCCTTAATTTGTGGCATGCTACCAATGTTGATTTCAGCTTTATTGGATTCGATCATATTGTTGAGTAAGATGCGTACATCGTCCAACACATCATTCAAATCCACTTTCGGTGAATCGCCCAAAACAAGCGCGTCGGCTTTGGAGTATTCCAACAAATCGACAATCAAACCTTTCATTTTTAACGCAGATTTTACGGCAAAGTCGATGTACTTCATGCCGCGTTCGTCAATGGAATCGCCATACTTCAATTGCAGTTGTCCCAAGAACTCGGTAATCATCCGCAACGGTTCTTGCAAATCGTGTGAAGCGATAAAAACAAATTGTTCCAACTCGGAATTCTTCTGTTCCAGCTCCACTGTGCGTTCCTTTACCTTCTCCTCCAACAATGCATTCTGACCTTTCATTGACCCCATCAAATGGCTAATCATCAATAAGTTGTTGATGCGAAGAAGTACCTCCGTAAAATCAAAAGGTTTGGTCAAGAAATCTGTCGCACCCAAGAGCAGGGCCTGTTGTTTGGACTCTTTTGTAGAATCGGCCGTCAGCACCAAAATCGGCATGAAGTGCCCTCCAGTTTCTTGTCCGCGGAGCTTCTCCATCACGTCAAATCCTGATAGGTGTGGCATCATCAGATCCAACAAGAGCAAGTCAGGTGAAAACGAGTTCACGAGCTCTTCCACTTGACGTGAATCCGTCGTTGATTTTACATGTTTAAATCCTTTGATTTCAAGCAGGCTCTCAAGAATTCGCACATTGGCTTCTTGATCGTCCACAATCAAGATTTTCGAATTGGTTAAATCAATCTTCATCATTTACGAAAGGTATTTATCTACTTCCTGGAGGAATAGCCCAATATCAATTGGTTTTGTCAGGTAGTTGTTTGCACCGAGCGCCATCAAACGATCAATTTGTTCGGTCATGGCATCGGCACTTATGACCACCACAGGAATGTCACGTGTCAACGGTTCCTTTTTCAAACGTTGAATCACTTCGGAACCGTGGATATCGGTGAGGTTCAGGTCGAGAAGTATTAAATTCGGTTGAAACTCACATGCCAGTTGAACACCTTTCAATCCAGATGCATTGGTGATGAGCCGCACTCCTGCAAGTTTCATTTCCACAATCTGTTGCACGAGATCAACATTGGCACTGTTGTCCTCGATGTACAAGATGGTACCGTGATTCGGATTCGTGTCGATGCTTTGTTGATTTTCGGAATTCACTTCACTTTCTATTGCACGCTCTTTTGCAGAAGTGAAATCAACCCAAAAGGTACTTCCCACGCCGAGTTGACTTTCCAGACCAAGCTCACCATGCATCAATTCAGTCAATTGTTTTACAACGGCAAGACCAAGTCCAGTCCCCTCTGTTTCTGTATTTTCGGCGCCAATCCGTTCAAAAGGAAGGAACACCTTATCCATGTTGTCCGGGCTAATTCCATATCCTTGATCGCGCACAGCAATGCGTATTGTTGGTTTTCCACCAATTGGTTGTCCTTCGAGCACATCCACATCGATCGTTCCATCAGGACGATTGTATTTCAAGGCATTGCTCAAAAGATTCATTAGGATTTGCTTCAGACGTTGGCGGTCGGCCATGATGTAGGACGCATCACCTATCTGAAAGTTCGCATGGACGCTGATACCGCGCGAATCTGCCAGGGGATTGAGCGAGTCTATGATCTCATGAATGACGCCACTTACGGAAACAGGTTCCATGGAGAGTGACATTTGACCTGATTCGATGCGCGAAATTTCCAACACCTCATTGATCAAATTGAGGAGGTGTTTTCCACTTTGCAGGATATGTCCAACGCTTCGTTCCTGTGTATCATCCAAAGCACCCATTTCCAAAAGTTGCGCAAAACCAAGAATCGAGTTCATCGGTGTGCGCAGCTCATGGCTAATGCGAGAAAGGAACTCACTTTTCGACTTATTGGCTTGATTTGCTAGTTCTTGAGCGCTTCTCAAGGCGTTTTCCTGCTTGAGACGCTCGGAAATGTCGCGACTCGCTGCAAAAACAAACCCGCCTACGGGTGCAGCGCTCCATTCTATGGACCTGAAATTTCCATTTTTTGCGATCAAGCGAATGACGAAATTGGAAACAGACTTGTTTGAATTCAATTGTTCCAGGGCATGCACGGTTGGTGCAATGTCATCGGGGTGCACGAAAT
>JBDKGB010000002.1:0-3159 GCA_039798485.1 Bacteroidota bacterium | reverse complement strand
ACAAGCAAGTATTCTTTGAAAAGCGCGAAAAGAAAATCATGAAGTTCTGCAAATTCCTGCGTGGCATTGGCATGGAAAGCACGGCTAAAAAAATTGAAAAAGATACTTCACTCGAAAAAGGGGAAGACGATTTCAATGCACGAAAAACTTGGACAGAATACATCAATCGATTGGTTGGATTTTTGGCTGGGGATGCCATGTTACTCAGTTTTGTGTGGATTCTTCTGCGCTACCGCAAACGAAAAATTGTAGTCATTAGCACCATAAATTTGGTGTTGATGGCGATTCAAGCTTGGTTCGGCTCCATCGTTGTGGCTTCCAATCTTGTTCCTTGGACCATCACCGTACACATGTTTCTCGCACTTGTGATCATCGGCTTACAGATTAACCTCATCCGGCAAATTAGCGAGAAGCAACAAGGAAACGTTCAACTCAATAAACTTATGCGTGCCATCGCTGTCATCGTTTTGGCCATTACCTTTTACCAGATGTTCTTGGGAACACAAGTGCGTGAATACATCGATGAGCTAACAAAAATGGGCTTTGGTCGCGAGAGCTGGACCGATAAGCTTGGGGTATCCTTCTTGATTCACCGCAGTTTCTCTTGGCTTGTATTGGGATTGATTGTGTTTATGGCATGGAAAAATGAGCAAGGACAAAAACTTTGGATCATTCGCAGCATCTTCATCGTTTTGGCCCTTGAATTGACCTCTGGAGTACTCTTGGCCTATGCAAATATGCCCGGTTTGGTGCAGACAAGCCACCTGCTTTTTGCCTCAGTGCTCTTTGGCATTTTGTTGATGCTTGTGTTCCGAATGAAGCGGCTTGAAGCATGATTCGGGTTGTCTCCATCCTACTGGTATTCCTTTCTTTTGTGCAGTTGCACGCGCAAGAAACAGCACCCTTAGTTCTTGGTGAGCAAAGAAAGATTGCATCTAAGATTCTCCACGAAACGCGAATCATTAACATCTATCTGCCTGAAGACTATCAGGAAACAGACACAAGCCATTATCCCGTGATTTATATCCTCGACGGCGGAATGGAAGAAGACTTCATTCATCTGGTTGGCTTGGTGCGTTTCAATACCCAGCCTTGGATTGCGCGCTTTCCCAAATCAATCGTTGTTGGCATCGAAAACACAAAGCGACGGAGGGATTTCACTTTTGAGGTCAATTCACTTGACTTCTTGAATGAAATGGACATTTCACCTGAGCAATTTAAAGATTACGGAGGCTCTGCTTCCTACATTTCATTTTTGGAGCAGGAACTGAAGCCCAGCATTGATTCAATATACAGAACTTCTGGGGAAAATACGGTGGTTGGTGAATCTTTGGGTGGATTGCTTGCTACAGAGATACTGCTGAAGCATACAGAACTCTTTACCAACTACATCATTTCGAGTCCAAGTTTATGGTGGGGAAATGAGTCCCTGCTACTAACTGCAGAAAACAGCACCTTAAATGGCGTAAACGTTTACATCGGGGCATGTCAAAAGAAAGAGGAACCTCGGATGTTTACTGATGCAAAAAAAATGGCTAAGATTTTAAAGAAAAAAAGCGCTTCATCTTGCCGCATTTTCTTTGATTATTTACCCGAGGAACTGCATTCAACAGTGCTGCATCAAGCTGTTTACAATGCATTTAAGCGATTTTACCCAAAGACCGTGATGGAGAAGTAAGGATGAGATTTCTTGTTGTTTACAACGTATTTAACTCGTTTTGTTTCTGTACACACCGCTTTAACATAAAAAATCTCTATCCGCTCCTTGTTGAAAGACCTTCCATTTTTTTAAGCGCAGAGGCACAGAGAACAATCTTGAGAATTCTTTGAATTCACCTTGAAACGAATAAAAAGATCCTCAAGACACGTTTCAGTTTCTTGTTAATTCTTAACCTAAGTCAATGCCTTGAATAAACATTCACGCTATTTTTGTGTTGAAGATACAGACATGCAACGGAAAGAATTTATAAAAAAGAGTCTATTGGGTGGAGTCCTGCTTTCAAGCGCTGGAGCCTTGGCACATGTCATCGAAAATAACATTGATGACTTGCGACCGCTCGATATCGTAGGACACAACCACATACCCAACACAAACGACCAAGTCATGAACAACACCATACTTCACAAAGCAGCAACACGAGGACATGCCAATCACGGCTGGTTAGATTCACACCACACCTTCAGTTTTGCCAATTACTACAATCCTGAGCGCATGCACTTTGGCGTTTTACGAGTACTCAACGATGACCGTGTTTCTGAAGGAATGGGCTTTGGCACACACCCACACGACAACATGGAAATCATCAGTATTCCGTTGGAAGGTGACCTTGAACACAAAGACAGTATGGGGAATACGGCCACGATCAAACATGGTGACATACAAGTAATGAGTGCGGGAACCGGAATTACCCACAGCGAATACAATCCAAATCAAGATCGCTTGGTAAAATTCCTGCAAATCTGGGTGTTTCCCAACAAACGCAATGTTACCCCGCGTTACGATCAAATTACCCTAAATGAAGAAGATCGTCGCAACAAATTACAGCAAATTCTTTCTCCAAATAGTGACGATGAAGGCGTTTGGATCCATCAGGATGCGTGGTTTCATTTGGGGAAATTTGACAAGGAAATCGAAACAGACTATACATTAAAAAAGGAAGGAAACGGGGTTTATGCCTTTGTGTTGAAAGGTCAGTTCATGCTCAATGAACATCAACTCGATGAACGCGATGGTTTGGGCATTTGGGATGTCGCTGCGTTCAAACTTCAAGCGTTATCCGAAGATGCAGAGATTTTATTGATGGAGGTCCCTATGCTAGTTGGATAGTATCATTTGATACGATCATGCGTCATTTTATTTCTCCTTACCACTCACATAGCGGTACACCCGATAGGTCAAGAGCATGTTGATGATGATCACACCGGTAACCACATAACTCAAGAGATCAAAGCGTTCCAAGGGACTTGTTTGTGTTTTTTGTGTAACAATCCACCCACCGATGAGGGCCGCAATACCACCTGCCATTTGTTGCAAGGATGAGTTGATGCTCATGAAGGCACCTCGATCTTTCATTTCTGGAATCGATGCAGCCAAGGCTTGGGAAGGAACCATACGTGCCATAATTCCCATCATCATGATCACATTTACCACAATAAGCA
>JBDKGB010000001.1:0-3336 GCA_039798485.1 Bacteroidota bacterium | reverse complement strand
GGCTTATTGAAAGAGTAGCTTCCATTGAAGGAAATTTCTAGGGAATCCAACTGCACCTCAATCTGCATCTCTGGCGTAACGGCATAATTGTCGGTCGTATTGACCCTCACAACACCATTTTCTTCGATCAAACTTTTGTAGCGATTCAAGGAACCATTCAACTGAGGATTGAATTCAATCTTGCGGTCTAAAATTGGGAACCCCGCTCCCGCCCAAACAAAGGCTGAAAAGTTACCGTCCACATTCACAGTCATTGCCGTTGTGCGTCCATAGGCGTCATATTTCGTCTGCGTAGCAAAGGCATTGTTCACCAAGTTCAAGGAACCACCCGTCCAAATGTATTTTCCAGACAAGGCATTCCACTGGTTAAAATTCACCATCACATTGTGTACATAGTTGGGTTTCAAATTCGAATTACCCTTAACAAGTCGATTCGGATTGCTGTTGTCTTGAACTGGCTGAACATCATTGATCGAAGGCTGCTGCGAACTTGTGGTGTAATTGACGGAGAAGCGCTTGCTCATACTTGGTTTGAACTCGTATTTGAAGCGCGGCAAAACGCTATTGATATTTTGGTTCACCGTCGAATCGGTGATTCTATTGATGTTGTCAATTTGGATGTTTCGGACAAAGGCACCACCTGATAAGAAGTGTTTTCCAGATTCATAAATGAACTCTGTTCCTCCACGATGCTGCATGCGCGTATTGTCGAAGATGTTGGAAAAATTCGCAGCGGTGTCTGTGTAGGCATTTCCGACGCGATTCAAGGTGATTTTGTCCTGATTGGAGTACCCGTATTCAAACAAATAAGTGAAATTTACTTTCCATTTTTTTGACAAAGGTTCAAAATAACTAATTGTACCATAGTGACTCGTTGCAGCATTCTGATTGGTTTTGCGCTGATCAATCGTTGAAACGCTATCTCCAAAAAACTTGTATTCGTTTTTTGTGTAGAGGGACGAATTGGTGTTGTTTCGGTTCATGTTCAGATCATAACGCACCTCCAATTCACGACGTTTTTTCATGAACTTTCGGTAAATACGTCCTGTTCCGTTCACCGTCAACCCTTTGGAATTATTGGTAGAATTGATCGATGTGATCAAGGATTGAATGTTCGTTTCCCCTTCAAAGAAAGTGGTATCGTTGTTTACCGTTTTACCAATATCATAACTGAACGAAGGCTTGAATTCAATCAGCGTCAGAGAGTCAATTTGACTTGACAATTTGATGTTGAAGGCGTGGCGTTGGTTCGTGGTCAGCGTTTGATTTCTGTTGATGTTGAAGAACGATGTGTCTTGCAAGAAATACTGCGATTGGCTTGATGTACGGGCATCCAAACGGTCGTTGTAGTAAGAATAATTGACAAGAAGTTCCGTATTTTTCTTTTCTCCGAACTTGTCTGCATAGTAAATACCTGTCTTCAACGTTTGTGGTACCCCGCTGTTGTTTTGGGTGTTGTCATTTTCCCAGAAATTTCGATTCGCACCTGATTCATTCGAAAGCCCAAATTTATTCAAGTCTCCACGTCCAAAGCTTGATCGTGGTGTATTTGATCCCAATGCGAAGATTGAAATCTTCTGTTTGCTGTTGAATTTGTTCAACAACAATTCCCCTTCATAGAACGGCCGTGATCCGAAGTAAGAGCTCGGCAACGGGGTCAAGAAGGCATCAGATGCACCAGAAACCCTTCCGAAGTAGCCTTTCTTTGCTTCATCCTTGAGTTTAAGGTCGAGGACACGGATTTTATCTTGAGAACCGCCAATGGTTTCTTCGTCAGTTTTTTCATAGACCTGCACTTGAGCAACCCCATCGGCACCAAGGTTTTTGGTAGCTACTGTTGGATCCGTTCCAAAAAACTCGTCGCCATCTACGAGAACCTTGTTTATGGTTTGTCCCTGTGAGGTAATTTTTCCGTCCTTGTCGATGTTCAGTCCGGGCAATTTTTTCAATAAATCTTCCACAACAGCACCTTCTGCCACTTTGAATGAATCCGCCACATAGACGAGTGTATCGCCTTTGTAATAAATTGGATTTTTATTGGCGTAAATCACCACCTCATCCAATTCTTGCGCTTTTGATTGCATGCGGACGCTTGGGATGTTGATCTCGTAATTGTCTTTATGTCCAAAAATATAATACGTTTTATCGTCTGCATTTGGGTGTGCAATCACCAAAGAAAAGGTATCAATGGCAAAGCCAGTTAGCACGAAGTTTCCTTTGTAATCGGTATGTGTGAACCCCAAGAGCAAAGAGTCTTTCACGCGGATGGCCATGACGGTTGCTTGAGGTAAGGGTCTGCTTCCGGTGGTATCCATGACGGTGCCTGAGACTTTCATCTTTTGCCCGAAACCATTCGAAGCACAAAACAAAATGAGTAGAAGAGTTAAAAACTTGAGTACACTTAATTTCATAGACTGGCGTTGAAAGTTGTCAAAAGTACGAAGATTAACCCTTGAAAACCTTCGCGAAGACAACCTTGATACGCTAATCAAACAAATATAGTTGCAAGAAGTTTATTTTTTAATTTTCACAGAGAGCAATACCTGAAATTCCAAGCCTGTTTCATCCACCATTCGTTCAAACTGAATTTCCAAGGGTGTACCAATCATTCCCTTCTCGTCATTGAACAATTTCTTGATGTCTCCTTCTGTGTGCTGCACGGCGAGTGAAGCGGCATAGCCATCTGCTGTGTTTTCACCGACAACGAGATACTGGAGGGTTCCATCTGATACCAAGCCCTGGAATGTTGTTGCAAATTCTTTTTCCTGATTCAGAACACGCATTGCTCGAGAAGCCGAAACATTTTGTGCTTTGGTCGTTTCAAAAGGCTGACTTTCAAGGTCCATCTCATAGGTTGCTGTGCGCATTTTCGCATAAACTGGCTTTTCTGATTTATCGTAATAGGTAATGCGCTCAATGAACACAGGCTCGGCCAAACGATTTTCCTGATACACCTCCTTCGTGGCGAACTTTTTCCCATTCTCCATGTAAAAGGTAAGTGTTCCAAAATTGGATGTTTTCACATCAGAAAAATCCTCCTCAAGCTTTACAATGTTTTGTTGGTCATCAAGATATGCCGAAACCGACTCTGTTGAACCCGGGTTGTCTCGGTAATCCAAACTGTTGGCAATACTAAGTTGATCATTGTTGTCGATGGCAGACATTCTGTTCTCAAAATCAGTTTCACCTTTATAGGCAGTTTCCTTTTTTTGATTGTCCTTTTTTGTTTCTTTTGGATCTCCCGAACCACATGCAGCAAGGAAAAACACCGTTGCTGACAAGAAGAAAATCATTCCTTTTTTCATAGCCATCATTTTTAAAACAGAGGGGAAATGT